>NZ_JACCQB010000042.1:0-65342 GCF_015712265.1 Burkholderia sp. 9777_1386
CTGTTCATCGTGGATCCTCCGGTTGCCGGGAAATGCGTGCATTTTCCACTTGGGCACATCGATGCCGTTGGCCCGTGAGGGTCCACCCCTTTTTCTGCTCTCACGTTCACGGGTGGGACGCGTTCATTTCAATTCTCCTGTTCGATGCGTTACATCGGGCCGCATCGGCATCGCCGATCGGCCTATCGGTCGATGCCGAGCGCCGCCAGTTTCTTGTACAGCGTCGCGCGACCGATGCCGATGCGCGCGGCCGCTTCGACGACCTTCCCGTCACAGGCCGCGAGTGCGTCGGTCAGGAACTGACGCTCCCACGCCGCCAGCGCATCGGCATACGAGGCGGCCGGCGCACCGGATGCCGTCGACGCATCGTCCGCGCGCTGTTCGGCCGGCACCGCGCCACCCTGCTGCGCCGGCGCCGCGCCGTCCGGCGAGATCCGCACCGGCCCGAGAAACGGCGCGAGCGCGCGCGCATCGATCACCGAACGGTCCGACAGCATCAGCGCGCGTTCGAGCGTATTGCGCAACTCGCGCACGTTGCCGGGCCACGGATACGCGCACAGCATCCGCAGCGCATCGTCGGTCAGCTCGCAGTGCGCGGCGCGTCCGTGCTGGGCGGCCAGCTCCTCGAGCGTCGCATAAACCAGCGCCGCGATGTCGGATGCGCGTTCGCGCAGCGGCGGTGCATGGATCGTCAGCACGTTCAGCCGGTAATAGAGATCCGCGCGAAAACGCCCGGCCGTCACCAGCGCCGGCAGGTCGGCCGACGTGGCGGCGATGATGCGCACGTCCGCGCGCACGATCCGGTTCGAGCCGACCGGCTCGAACTCCTTGTCCTGCAGCACGCGCAGCAGCTTGCCCTGCAACGGCAGCGGCATGTCGCCGATCTCGTCGAGAAACAGCGTGCCGCGATCGGCCAGCTCGAACTTGCCGACGCGTCCCTTCCGATCGGCACCGGTGTACGCGCCCGGCGCCGCGCCGAAGAATTCGGTTTCGAGCAGCGTGTCGGGAATCGCGGCGACGTTGACGGTCACGAGCGGCTGGAGCGCACGCGCCGACGCCGCGTGAATCGCATGGGCGAGCAACTCCTTGCCGGTGCCCGTCTCGCCGAGCAGCAGCACCGGCGAATCGACTTGCGCCGCGCGGCGCGCCTGGCGCTTGGTCTCGAGGCTCGCGGCACTCGTGCCGACGAAGCTCGCGAACGTGTATTTCGCGCGGCGCGCCTGGGCGAGCGAGCGCTGCGTCGCGATCAGTTGCTGCTGAAGCTGCGCGTAGCGGGAAAAAATCGGCGTGAGCGTCTTCAACTGGTCGAACAGCGCGAAGCCGATCGCGCCGACCGTCTCGCCGGCTTCGTTCTTCAACGGCAGGCGCGTGACGACGAGCGGCTCGCGGCCCGTCTCCATGATGTCGAGCAGGATCGGCTGCCCGGTCGACACCACCTCCCGCATCAGGCTGTTCGGGATCACGGCCTCGCAGTCGAGGCCGACGGCCTGCTGCGGATCGGCGAAACCGAAGCGCGCCGCGTAACGCTCGTTCATCCACACGACGCGCGCGTCGCGATCGACGACCACCGTGCCCGCACTCGAATCCTCGAAAGTCCGGAACAGCGACTCGGCGGCGCGCCGCAGCACGTCGCCGTAGTTGACGGGCAGGCGCGCCCAGTCGTTCATCATCGTGTCTTCGTCTCCGTGTATCGTCGACCGGATGTCTCCGGAACGAGACGGATTATCTCACTATGGAGACACGTCGCAATGCGTTGTCCGGGAATGCCCTGCACGATTTCGAGGGGTGACCGGATGGCCGAAACGTCTCCGGATGGAGACGTTTTATGTAGAATCGTCAGACTTGCGCCGGCGCGGGCCCGCCGGCCGCCGGCGGGCCCATGTCCGGCGGCGCAATCCGGTCGATGGCACGAAACCTGCACGAACCTGAGCCGGTCCGCGGCGCGTCGCGCGATCGAACAACAACCAAAGCCATTAGGAGACTCCCTTGTCTTTCGTGATCGTCCTCGCCGCGCTGGCGTTCCTGATGTTCGCCGCGTATCGCGGCTACAGCGTGATCCTGTTCGCGCCGATCGCCGCGCTCGGCGCGGTGCTCCTGACCGAACCCGCCGCCGTCGCACCGGTCTTCTCCGGCATCTTCATGGAGAAGATGGTCGGCTTCGTCAAACTGTACTTCCCGGTCTTCATGCTCGGCGCCGTGTTCGGCAAGGTGATCGAACTGTCCGGGTTCTCCGAATCGATCGTCCATGCGGCGATCCGCTACATCGGCCGCTCGCGCGCGAATGCGGTGATCGTCGCGGTGTGCGCGCTGCTCACCTATGGCGGTGTCTCGCTGTTCGTCGTGGTGTTCGCGGTCTATCCGTTCGCGGCCGAACTCTATCGCCAGAGCAACATCCCGAAACGACTGATGCCCGGCGCGATCGCCCTCGGCGCGTTCTCGTTCACGATGGATTCGCTGCCCGGCACGCCGCAGATCCAGAACATCATCCCGACCACGTTCTTCAAGACGACCGCCTGGGCCGCGCCCGCGCTCGGTACGATCGGCTCGCTGTTCATCATCGTCGTCGGCCTCACGTATCTCGAATGGCGCCGCCGTTCGGCGATGGCGAAGGGCGAAGGCTACGGCACGTCGCTCGTCAACGAGCCGGAACGCGTCGAGGCGAAGGCGCTGCCCCATCCCGCGCTGGCGATCCTGCCGCTGATCCTCGTCGGCGTGTCGAACTTCGCGTTCACGAAGCTGATCCCGCAGTGGTACGGCGCCGCGTCGTACACGGTCGCGCCGGACGTGCTGCCCGGCGTGCATGCGCCGGTCACGACGTCGATCAAGACCGTCGTCGCGATCTGGTCGGTCGAGGCTGCGCTGCTGCTCGGTATCGTGCTGGTCGTGCTGACGGCATTCAAGCGTGTCAGCGACCGCTTCGCGGCCGGCTCCAAGGCCGCCGTCGCCGGCGCGCTGCTCGCCGCGATGAACACCGCGTCGGAATACGGCTTCGGCGGCGTGATCGCCGCGCTGCCGGGCTTCCTCGTCGTCAGCGATGCGTTGAAGAGCATCCCGAACCCGCTCGTCAACGCTGCCGTGTCGGTCAGCTCGCTCGCCGGCATCACGGGCTCGGCGTCCGGCGGCATGAGCATCGCGCTCGCCGCGATGTCGGACCTGTTCATCAAGGGCGCACAGGCGGCCAACATCCCGATGGACGTACTGCACCGGGTCGTCGCGATGGCGAGCGGCGGCATGGACACGCTCCCGCACAACGGCGCGGTCATCACGCTGCTCGCGGTCACGGGCCTCACGCACCGCGAGTCGTATCGCGACATCTTCGCTGTCACCGTCATCAAGACGCTCGCGGTGTTCTTCGTGATCGCCGTCTACTACGCCACGGGGCTCGTGTAAGCCCTGGCATCGAGGCGGCGTTCGTCCGTCGCCGTCCGCATCGCGCTTCAGGATCGGACCGCATGCGCACCGGAACGGATTCCGGAATGCGCATCCGGTCCGATTTCATTTCCCTGCCCGGCGAATCAGGCCCAATCCACGCCACCGTGCCCGCGCGCGTGGGGCCGCCCGGCCGCATTGCGCGGCCCTGCCGCCATCCGCCGATTGTTGCCGAGAGCAAAACACTGCGTTGGGCGCGATCGCATTTTTCACATCTCCGCCCGGGCCTACACTGGTTTCAACGTCGCCTGGCGCTTCGACGAACGAAGCGCTGCGATTCACCGGAATCGTGGAGGTCCCGATCATGAAGCGCCTGATCCCTGCCGTCGCCATCGCCCTGGCCGTCTCGGCCCCGTTTGCCGCGCAAGCCCAGTCGAACCAGCCGCTCACGCGCGCGCAGGTCCACGCCGAAGTCAAGGCGCTCAAGCAGGCCGGCTTCCAGTCGAGCGACTGGTTCTATCCGGCCAGCATCATGTCCGCCGAAGCGAAGATCGCCCGCCAGCACGACGCCGGATACGGCAGCGACCGCGGCGCGTCGTCGCAGTCGGGCCGGTAACGGAACGTCCGGCCCGCTCGACGATGCGCTCGCGCGTCGTTACGCCTTCACGGGCTGGATCAGCTTCGCGCACGCCGCCGCCTGCGGATCGCCGGCCGGCAGCTTCCCGCACACACCGTCGAACTGCTTGACGACCGACCTGACCGACGCGTCGTGCGCGCCGCTGCCGCGCCAGCGGTTCAACTGCGTGACGACCTTGGTCAGCGCGCGCAGGTTCGCGCCGTAGAACGCGTCGCGGGTCTTGTCGGCCTGCGCGAGCACACTGGCGGCAATTCCTTCGATGCGCGCCGCATCGTTCGGCGCCAGCTCCACCGCATTCGCGAAGTAAGTCGCGCCCCAGCGCAGCTTCGTCGCCGGCCCGTTCGCCGCGTCGTACGCCTTGCGATACCAGTCGAGCGCCGCCGCCTTGTCGCCGCGCGCCTTCGCGTTCGCGGCCAGCCCCGACATGAAATAGTACGGCGTGGACGAACGCGGCAGCTCGGCCTTCAGCAACGCATCCGATTCGTCGTACAGGCCGGCGTCGGTCAGCGTGTCCGCGCCTTCGCTGACGAGCGCCTGCCGCTCGTACGCGTTCGCCGCGCCCTGCACCGACGCGGCGATCTGGTTGCGCGCGGTGTCGGCCAGCGCCGGTGCCGCAGCCGGCGTGCCCTTGCGCGCATCGCCGCGCGCGAGCAACACGCGGCCGTGCAGCGCCATCAGCCGGTCGATCGACGACAGCGTGGTGTCGGTCGACAGGCGCGCCAGCGCCGTGTCGTACGCGCCGCGCAATTTCGTGCGCTGCGCGTCGTCGCCGCCGAGATACGCCACCACGCGCGCAGGGGCCGCGACCAGCACGTCCGAATCGGCCCGCGACAGCGCGGCATCGTGCAGCACCGTGCGCAGCGAATCGGCCAGCGCGGCCTTGTCGAGCGCACCGGCCTGCGTCGGGTCGTCCGAGGCGGCGACCACCGCCGACTTCAGCGCGAAGCGCGCCGCTTCGGCTTTCGCCCCGGCCGCCCGCGCGCGTTGCGCGAGCGACTGCAGCGTCTGCGCGACGCGATCGGCCGGCACCGGCAGCGCACCGTCGGTATCCCATGAATAGTCGGCCAGCAGGCGCCATTCGTCCGGCGTCAGCGACGCGCCGTTCTTCAGCGCCATCGCGAGCGTCTGCCGCACCGGGTGCGCGGCCGTCATCCCGAGCGACAGCGCCTGCATGTAGCGGTCGAGATCGGCTTCGCCCGGCAGCCGCGTCACTTCGGTGCCGTCGGGGCGGAACAGGATCATCGTCGGATAGCCGTGCACCTTGAAACGCTCGCCGAGCTTCTGCGCGCTCTCGGTATCGCCGTCGAGATACACGGGCACGAAGAACGACGAGCGCGTCTTGAAGGCCTGCTGACTGAAGATCGTCGACTTCACCTGGTTGCACGACGGACACCATACCGCGCCCCAGTACAGCAGCAGCGGCTTGCCCTCGCGCTTCGCGAGCGCGAATGCGGCGTCGACGTCGCCGTGTTGCCACGCGATGCCGGGCGGCAGATGCGCACCGTCGGGCGATGCGTTCGCCACCGGGGCGCCCGCGGGCGCGGCAGCGGCAAGCGCCGCACCGGCGGCGGCGAACAGGCAGGCGGCGGTGAGATTGCGAAGAACGGTTTTCATCGAAGCGGGTTCCGTTGAACAAGACGGTTTCAGGGAGATGCCGCGCACGCAACGAGGGCCGTGAAGCGATGACGACGAGGCCGGCCGACCTGCAGCGCCGCGCATGCATCGATACGGAAAAGCGAAGCCGGCCGCGGCGACCGGCAAATCGTTCGACGATACGACGGGTACAGCCGAAGGAAAACGAACGAATTCTCGATTGAATATGACGCGCGGCATCGCGGCCGCGTGTGCCGTCACGTCCGCAGCGGCCGGCCCTTCACGGCCGCGCCTTGAGCCGGGCCATGTGATACACGGACGCATGCACGCCGTCGCGCAACGCGTAATCCGGCGATTCGCCCTCGATGCGGAAACCGTGTTTCTCGTAGAGCGCGATCGCCGCGCGGTTGTCGGTAAACACGGTCAGCTCGAGACGCGTGATGTTCAGCCAGTTCTCCGCGAGATCGATCGCGGCCGCGAGCAACCGACCGCCGATGCCGCGCCCGTGACGCGCCGCGTCGACCATCATGCCGAGCGCCGCCGCGTGGCGCCGGCGCGGATTCGGCTCGAGATGCAGACCGAGATGGCCGACCACCGTGCCGTCGATTTCGGCGACGAGGCTCACGCCGTGCTCGCGCACGTTGTCGAGCCGCTTCCGCCATTTTTCGAGCGACGGAAACGGCTGCTGCAACGTATTCATGTACACCGCGGGATGCGCGGCGATCTGCCGGATCGCGTCGACGTCGTGCGTCTCGCTGTGCCGGATCGTGATATCGGTCATGGGTGGGCCGGTTCCGAAAAGTCGCGCCGAACGCGCGGACTGCGCAGGCACGCAGCAACGCATTGAGCTTAGCCGATTTCACGCATTTGAAACACGGGTGTCACGCCGTTGCACGTCAGGTTGCATCCGCAACCAAGGGCGCTCGCGCGATCCGCGCCCATCCGGAAAATTCTGACCGGTCACGCGTGCGGCGATCGGTAATTTCTTACCGTTTTCGATCTCGCATCGCGCTCGAACGAATCGTTGCGCACGCAACGTCGCATGCGCGACATGCGATGTCATTTCTTCATCACGCCTGCGTCATGTCGCGTCCCTAGACTGGGCGCTGCCCCAGCCCGGCATGCGCCGGCCCGGTGTGTGCCGACTCCTGCTCCGCGCATCACGAGCGCACGGCGCGCAGGATCGCGACGGCGGCCGCGGCAGCCGCGCGACGTCGCGCATCGGGCGATGCGCGCACCGCCGCAACAGGCGTCCGATGCGCCCAACGCGCACGCATCGCCGGTCGTTCCGGCGCGAGACGACGCCCGGGCACCGCCAGACGAACGCACGAACGCTCCCACCCTCACAGGATCCGAACGCCATGACGTCACGCCGCAAATTCCTTCAGCAAACCGCCGGTTCCGGCCTCGCCGCCGCCGCGCTGTCCGCGTTTCCGCCAAGCATCCGCCGCGCGCTCGCGATTCCCGCCTTCCACGAAACGGGGACCATCCAGGACGTCAAGCACGTCGTGCTGCTGATGATGGAGAACCGTGCGTTCGACAGCTACTTCGGCACGTTCAAGGGCGTGCGCGGCTACGGCGACCGCTTCGCGGTGCCGTCGCCGAACGGCCGCGACGTGTTCTACCAGGCGTACACGAAGGCGACGCCCGCCGCGACCGTGACGCCGTATCACCTCGACGCGCGCCAGGGCAACGCGCAGCGCGCGGGCGGCACGCCGCACACGTGGGCCGATGCGCAGGCCGCGTGGGACCACGGCCGGATGAACCGCTGGCCCGACGCGAAGACGCCGCTGTCGATGGGCTACTACGACGCGGCCGAGGTGCCGTTCCAGCGCGCGCTCGCCGATGCGTTCACGCTGTGCGACCACTACCACTGCGGGATGCACACGGGCACGATCGCGAACCGCCTGTTCTACTGGAGCGGCACCAACGGCCCGAACGGCATCAGCCCGGCCGACGGCAACCGCGTGAAGATCGCCGCGCTGAACAACCAGTTCAACGGCGGCAACGACATCGGCCCGTCGAGCCAGGGCTGGACCTGGACGACCTATGCCGACCGGCTGCAACAGGCCGGCGTGAACTGGAAGGTCTACCAGAGCCTGATCGACAACTTCGGCTGCAACGAGATGATGAGCTTCCGCCACTGGCGCGCGGCGATCGAGCAGATGCCGGCCGCGCGCCGGCCCACGTACGTCGCGTCGACCGACATCACGCAGCCGGTGACGGCGGCCGGCGCGTTCTACGATCCGGCGATCGACGACCCGCTGAGCCCGCTCGCGAAGGGCTTCGGCAACACGATGCCGTACGGCTTTCTCGAGACGTTCCGCGACGACATCCGCAACGGCAAGCTGCCGGAAGTGTCGTGGATCATCCCGCCGTCCGCGTACAGCGAACACCCGGGGCCGTCGAGCCCCGCGCAGGGCGGCTGGTACGTGCAGGCCGTGCTCGACGCGCTGACGGCGAACCCGGAGGTCTGGAGCAAGACCGTGCTGCTGGTCAACTACGACGAGAACGACGGTTTCTTCGACCACATGCCGTCGCCGGCCGTGCCGTCGCGCAACCCCGACGGCACGCTCGCGGGCGGCCATACGCTGTCGGCCGCCGACGTCGCGGTCGAATACCACGACTTCACGCCGGCCACGTCGAGCCAGCCGGCCGTCGACGGCCGTCCGTACGGCCCGGGCCCGCGCGTGCCGATGTGGATCGTGTCGCCGTGGAGCCGCGGCGGCTGGGTCAACTCGCAGGTGTTCGACCACACGTCGACGCTGCGCTTCCTCGAGAAGCGCTTCGGCGTCGCGGAGCCGCAGATCAGCGCGTACCGCCGCGCGGTGTGCGGCGACCTGACGAGCGCGTTCAACTTCCGCACGCCGAACAACGAGCCGCTGCCGACGCTCGCGGGCCGTACGACGAAAAGCCAGGTCGACGCGCTGAGCGCCGCGCAGCAAACCGCGCCGAAGATCGTGCCGCCCGCCACGCCCGCGCTGCCGACGCAGGCGACCGGCGTGCGCCCGTCGCGCGCGTTGCCGTACGAACTGCACGCGAGCGCGCGCACCGATGCCGGCGCCGGCACGGTCACGCTGAAGTTCGCGAACACCGGCCATGCCGCCGCCGTGTTTCACGTCTACGACAAGCTGCACCTCGACCGGCTGCCGCAGCGCTACGTCGTCGAGCCGGGCAAGACGCTGCACGGCGACTGGGCCGCGCGCGCCGACAATGGCGGCAAATATGACCTGTGGGTGCTCGGCCCGAACGGCTATCACCGCCGCTTCACCGGCGACCTGAGCCGTCTGGCCGGCGCGCGTGCGCCGCACCCCGAAGTGCGCGTCGGCTATGCGGGCGCGAGCGGCAACCTCCATCTGCGGCTGCGCAACGACGGCGGCGGCGCGGTGCGCTTCACGGTGAAATCGAACCAGGTCTACGGGCTGCTGTCCGGGCACGGCGGAAACGACGACCGCGGCAACGGTCATGGCCACGGCACCGGCACCACCTGGACCGTCACGGTGCGCGCCGGCGACCAGTCCGAGTTGCACTGGAAACTCGACTCGACCGGCCATTGGTACGACTTCATCGTCACCGCCGACAGCGACGCGAGCTTCTCGCGCCGCGTGGCCGGCCGCGTGGAAACCGGCCGCCACTCGGTGAGCGACCCGGCAATGGGGCTCGCCGACCGCTTCTGACGCCGCCGCGGCGACGCGCGGCGCAGCGCGTGTCGCCACCCGCGCCGGCGTAGCCGCGAACGCCGGTCGGGCACCGGTTTCACCCGGTGCCCGATCCGGCTGAGACGCCCGCCCGGCGCGGCTCAAACATCAGAGGGATCGGTGGTGCAGCCCTCATTTCACCCCCACGAAAATGCTCCGTGTCGCGGCCCGTTCGCGTTAAACTGCGTCAAGCCGTATTCAACAAAGACATCTTTGCCGCTCCGGCATCCACGACACGATACGAGGATAGGTTCGATGCGCACTACCGGCTCATCCGGGGCAATGACCCTGCTCACCGAACACGACCCGGCCGACGGCCGCGAACTGCGCTCGCTCCGGCTCGAAGCGACCGGCGACGGCAAGAGCGTGCTGCTGATCGAGATCGACGAACGCAAGCCCGGCATCCATCGCGAGGTCCGCTACGAGATCACGCCGGCCGAACTGATCGCGGCGATCCGCTCGCACGGCGCCGAGTTGCCCGGCGAAAACCATGGCGCCGCCTCGCTCGCCCGCACGCCTTCCTGATTCCGGACGGTGAGCCGCGTGCCACGCGCCGGCTCACCGACATCCCCCTGCCGCCGTCAGGCGCTTTCCGTCATTCCCGCCGCTGCCTTGAAAAAGGCCGATAATCGGCCCATCTGCATTTCCTGCCCACGCGTTTCCTTTTCGGCCAGCCGTCATGCTCCGTGACCTCGTCGCCCAGTACGGGCCGCTTCTCGTGTTCGCCAACGTGCTCGCGGCGGCTATCGGCCTGCCGGTGCCCGCGATGCCGACGCTCGTGCTGTTCGGCGCGATGTCCGCGATGCATCCGGCGATGATCGGCTCGCAGCTCGTGACGGTCGTGGCGCTGTCCGTGCTCGGCGCACTGATCGGCGACACGGTCTGGTACGTCGCCGGGCGGCGTTACGGCGGCACGACGCTGAAGACGATCTGCCGGCTGTCGCTGTCGCGCGATACCTGCGTGAAAAAGACCGAGCGCTTCTTCGGCCGCTACGGCGTGCGCGTGCTCGCGGTCGCGCGCTTCATTCCGGGGTTGTCGCTGGTGTCGGTGCCGATGGCCGGTGCGCTCGGCACGCGCTACCGCACGTTCGCCGGCTACGACGCGCTCGGCGCCGCGCTGTGGACGATCGTCGGGCTGATGGCCGGCCTCGTGTTCTACCGGCAGATCGACTGGCTGTTCGCCGGCGCGAGCCGCCTCGGCCGTGCGGTGCTGCTGGTGATCGTCGCGCTGCTCGCCGTCTATGCGGCCGTGCGGTGGATGCGCCGCCGCGCGCTGATCCGCCAGCTCGCGAACGCGCGGATCGGCGTCGACGAGCTCGACGTGCTGCTGCGCGACACTGCCGCCCCGGTGGTGCTCGACGTCCGCTCGCCCGAGCACCGCAAGCTCGACCCGTTCACGATTCCCGGTGCACAGTTCGCCGACGAGCGCCAGATCGGCGACATCGTCGCGCGCTATCCGCTCACGCAGAAGTTCGTCGTCTATTGCTCGTGCCCGAACGAAGTGACGGCCGCGCTGATGGCGAAGCGCCTGCTCGATGCAGGCTTCACCGATGCGCTCGCGCTGCGCGGCGGCCTCGACGCATGGCGCGACACGGGCCGCCAGCTCACGTCGCTCGTGGAAGAAACACCCGCCGCGAACGATGCCGTAGCGGGATGGCACAAGCCGGCCTGATCGCACCGATCGCGGGCCGGCCGCACCGGGTCCGGACAGGGGGCGTTGCGCCCCCTTCGCATCAGAACGCGTGCAGCGGCAGGTTCACGACCAGACGGTATTCCTTGTTGGTCGCGTCCGAGTAGTGGGACGAGCCGTTGTGCCACATCGCGATGAACGTGACCTTCGTGTCCTTCAGCTTGCCGCTCTGGAACGTGTACGACGGGATGAAGCCGAACTCGTGGTGACGGCCCTGCACCGGCGCGCCGTTGCTCCAGTAGATGCTCGACTTGCTCGGGTCGTTCGCCGCACCCGCGCTGCCGTCCGCGCCCCAGCCCGTCACGCCCCACACCATCGCCTTGAAGCCCGGCAGGCCCGCTTCCTTGCCGTAGAACGTGTAACGCAGCTGCAGCGACTTTTCGTGCGGCGCGTTGTAGTCGACGTCCATCGAGTTGGTCAGGAAGATGCCGTTCGTTTCGTTCAGGTAGTCGAAGAACTGGTCGCCGAGCACCTGCTGGAAGCCGAGCAGCAGCTCGTGCGGGCCGTGCTGCGCGGCCACCGACAGGCTGTACGCGTTGTTGTTGATCTTGCCCTGCAGCGCATCGCCCGTGTCGTGCGTCGAGTAGACGTTGCCGAAGCCGGTCCACTTGATCGTCTGCGGGCTGCCGATGCTGTGCTTCACCGACGCGTAGTACTGGTGCCACACGTCGTCGGCCTGGTTCGCGTACAGCGCGACTTCGCCGTTCGGCGAGTAGTCCCACGTGCCGCCGACGTAGGTCAGGCGATTGACGCGCGTGCCGCCGTATTGCGTCGTCAGGTTGGTGAGCGTCGTATGACCGCGCGCGTCGGTCTTCGTGAAGCTGCCGGCCTCGAGCATCACGTTCTTGAATTCATTGCTGACGATCGTCGCGCCGAGGAACGTCGGCGGCAGCGCACGGTTGTCGTGCTGCTCCATGAACGGGTTGTCGACGGCCTGCAGACCGTACTTGACCACCGTGTTCGAGATGCGCGCCTTCACGTCGTAGATGCCCGGGTACGCCCATGCAAGCTGGTTCGACCCGCCGCCGCCCTTCGCCACGTGCACCATGTTGCCGGCGCCCGCGCCGCCGTCGAGTTTCAGGCCCGCGTACAGCGACGCGTCCACGCCGAAGCCGATCAGGCCCGCCGTATAGCCGGACTCGAAGTTCGCCATCACGCCCTGGACCCACGCATGGCGGTGCGGCCCGCCCTTGTTGTCGAGGATGTCCGAATAGTTGCGGAACAGGAAGTCGAGATGGCTGTCGGCGATGAAGCCCTTCGATTTCGACTGCGCCGACGGCTCGTCGGGCGGCGTGACGGCCTGGGTCGCCTCGGCGTTGACAATGGCGTTCTGGGTCGGCGCCTGCGCAACGGCCGTGCCCGTACCGGCGGCCGGTGCGGCCTGCGCGACCGTCAGCGGCACTGCGTCGTCCGCGTGCGCGACACCCGTCAGCGAGACGCCGGCGAGCGCCGGCAGTCCCCATGCAAGCAGCATCTTCGATGCCGTCCCGATCGTCTTCTGCTTTTTCATCATCATTCTCGTCTTGTGTTGATATCGTCCACGCCGGTTGCGATCCGCTTCCAGCCCCCCGGCGAGCCCGGCTAAGGACGCGCCTGTACCCGCGGCGCGAAGATCGTTCGCGCCGCACCTACCCCTGTTGACCTGCCTTGGTTATGTTTGCTGCGTCACTTCACATCACGCCGCGCCCGCGCGGATGCACGCGACGCGCGCCGCCGAGCCGTGCCGTACTTCCGGCAGCGGCACGTCCTGCGCGCACGCGTCGATCGCGACCGGGCAGCGCGTGCGGAACGCGCAGCCGGACGGCGGGTTGAGCGGCGAGGGCATCTCGCCCGCCAGCAGCATCGGACGGCGAGCACGCTCGCGCGCCGGCTCCGGCGTCGGCGCCGCATCGAGCAGCGCCTTCGTGTACGGGTGTTGCGGCACGCCGTACACGTCCTGCCGCGTGCCGAACTCCATCACGCGGCCGAGATACATCACGAGCACGCGCTGGCTGATGGCCTTCACCACCGCCAGGTCGTGCGCGACGAACAGATAGGACAACGACAGTTCACGCTGAAGATCGCGCAGCAGGTTCACGATCTGCGCCTGGATCGACACGTCGAGCGCCGATACGGGTTCGTCGCAGATCACGAGCTTCGGCTCGCCGATCAGCGCACGCGCGATGCCGACGCGCTGGCACTGCCCGCCGGAAAATTCATGCGGATAACGCAGCAGGTGATGCGCGTTCAGGCCGACGCGTTCGAGCATCGTGACCACGCGGCGGCGCACTTCGGTGCGGCCGAGGCCGGCGTGATGCGTGACGAGCGGTTCCGCGACGACCTGCTCGATCGTCATGCGCGGGTCGAGCGACGCGAGCGGATCCTGGAAGATCATCTGCACTTCGCGCCGCATCGCGGTGCCGCGCAGGTGATCGGGCGCGACGGCCTGGCCGCGCCATTTCACGGTGCCGGCCGTCATCGGCACGAGGCCGATCAGCGCGCGTGCGAGCGTCGACTTCCCGCAGCCCGATTCGCCGACGAGCCCGACCGTCTCGCCGCGCTTCACGTCGAACGACACACCGTCGACTGCGCGCAGCGTGCCCTTCGGCGACCACGGATAGCCGCCGAGCGGCACGCGGAAATGCACCTTCAAGTTCTCGACGGACAGCAGCGTGTCGTCCGTCGCGCCGGCTGGGCGGCGTTCATCGACGCTCATCGCAGACCTCCCGTCAGATCGGCCACCGGGCGGTGGCACGCGCGCACCGCGCCCGCGGCGCCATAGGTTTCGAGCGCCGGGCGCGCGGCGCCGCAGCGTTCTTCCGCATACGTGCAACGCTTCGCGAACGCGCAGCCGGCCGGCGCGGTGCCGGGCATCGGCGGGTTGCCGGGAATCGCGACGAGCGGCGCATCGTCCGCATCGGTCAGCCGCGGCAACGCGTTGAGCAGGCCGATCGTGTACGGATGCGACGGCGCCGCGAAAATCGAGTCGGCCGGCGCGTATTCGACGGTGCGGCCCGCGTACATGACCATCACGTCGTCCGCGAGGCCGGCGACCACGCCCATGTCGTGCGTGATCAGCACGATCGCGGTGCCGCGCTCGCGGTTCAGCTCGCGCAGCAGGTCGATGATCTGCGCCTGCACGGTCACGTCGAGCGCGGTGGTCGGCTCGTCGGCGATCAGGATTTCCGGCTCGGACAGCAGCGCCATCGCGATCATCACGCGCTGCCGCATGCCGCCCGAGAACTCGTGCGGATACATGCGGATGCGGCGCGCCGCGTCGGGAATGCGCACCGATTCGAGCGCGTCGATCGCGCGCTTCGTGGCTTCCTTGCGCGACAGCTTGCGATGCAGCTGCAGCGTCTCGGTCATCTGCCGCTCGATCGTCAGGAACGGATTGAGCGACGTCATCGGATCCTGGAAGATCATCGCGATGCGGTCGCCGCGCACGGCGTTCAATGCGCGCGTATCCATCTCGAGCAGGTTGTCGCCGCGGTAGCGCGCGGTGCCGGTCGTCGTGCCGTTGCCGGCCAGCAGGCCGAGCAGCGCCATCACGGTCTGGCTCTTGCCCGAGCCCGATTCGCCGACGATGCCGAGCGTCTTGCCGGCTTCGAGCGAGAACGACACGCCGTTCACGGCGTCGATCGGCGGCGCATCCTTGCGCGTGAAGCGCACGCCGAGATTTTCCACTTCCAATAGAGCTGCCATCTTCAGCGATCCTTCGGGTCGAGCGCGTCACGCAGGCCGTCGCCGACGAAGTTCACGCAGTAGAGCGTCACGCACAGCATGACGGCCGGGGCCAGCAGCAGCCACGGCATCGATTCCAGTTTCTGCGCGCCGTCCTGGATCAGCACGCCCCAGCTCGTCATCGGTTCCTGCACGCCGAGGCCGAGGAACGACAGCACCGATTCGGTCAGCACGATGTTCGGCACCGAGACCGTCGCGTACACGACGACCACGCCGAGCAGGTTCGGCACGACGTGGCGCAGCACGATCGACCCCGGCGACACGCCGATCGCGCGCGCCGCGTCGACGAACTCGCGATTGCGCAGCGACAGCGTCTGGCCGCGCACGACGCGCGCCATGTCGATCCACGAGAACGCGCTGATGGTCAGCACGACCAGCATGAACGAGCGGCCGAACAGGGTCATCATCAGGATCGCGATCAGCAGGTACGGGATCGCGTACATCATGTCGACGACGCGCATCATCACGGAGTCGACGCGGCCGCCCGCGAAGCCCGCGGTCGCGCCCCACGCGACGCCGAACAGGCCCGACACGAGCGTGCCGAGCAGGCCGACCTCGATCGAGACGCGGCCGCCGATCAGCGTGCGCACGAGCAGGTCGCGGCCGAGCTCGTCGGTGCCGAACCAGTGCTGGTTCGCCCAGGTCGGCGGCAGGCTGATCGCGCCCCAGTCGCTCGCGGCGGGATCGGCCGCGAGCAGCCACGGGCCGACGAAGCACGCGAGCGTGATCAGCGCGAGCAGCACGAGGCTGAACACGGCCGCGCGGTTGTGAAGGAAGCGCGCGAACGCCAGCTCGAGCGGCGAGCGCGAACGCGGCGGCGAATCGGTCTGCACGGGCAGGCCGACGACGGGAGTGGTCGGAGTCATCGCTGTGCCTCGCTCAATAACGGATGCGCGGATCGAGCCACGCGTACGCGAGGTCGACCAGCAGGTTGAACAGCACCGCGCAGACGGTCGTCAGCACGACGAGGCCGAGCACCAGCGTGTAGTCGCGGTTGATCGCGCCGTTCACGACGAGCTGCCCGAGGCCCGGCAGCGCGAACACCGATTCGGTGACGACGGCCGCCGTGATCGACGTGATGCAGACCGTGCCGAACAGCGACACGACCGGCATCAGCGCGGGCTTCAGCGCATGACGCAGCACGATCGTCGAGCCCGGCAGGCCCTTCGCCCGCGCGGTGCGGATGTAGTTGCTCGACAGCGTCTCGATCATCGAGCCGCGCATCACGCGCGCGAGCAGCGACACGTTGATGAAGGTCAGCAGCACGATCGGCAGCAGCCGGTATTGCCAGCCGCCGTCGCCCCAGCCACCGGCCGGCAGCCAGCCGTTGCCGGCCGACGTCTTCAGCAGGATCGCGAAGATCCACACGAGCACCGGCCCGAGCACGAACGGCGGCACGACGTTGCCGAAGTTGCCGATCAGCATCACGAAGCGGTCGATCACGCTGTCGCGGCGCACGGCCGCGACGGTGCCGAGCAGCACGCCGAGCACGATCGAGACCGGGATCGATACGCCGCCCACGCCGAGGCTCACCGGCAGCGCCTTCTTCACGAGATCGTTCACCGACCAGTCGACGTAACGGAACGACGGGCCGAGATCGCCGTGCAGCAGCGAGCCGAGATACAGCAGGTACTGCTTCCACAGCGGCTCGTCGAGGTGGTATTTCGCGTTCAGGTTCGCGAGCGTCGCGGCGGACAGCTGCTTCTCCGTATCGAACGGGCCGCCGGGCGTGAAATGCAGCAGCAGGTAGCAGACGGTGATGACCGCGAGGATCGTCGGCACCGCCCACAACGTGCGCCTCAATGCATAGGCCAGCATGATCGCTCCGCTCAGTGCTTGATCAGGTACAGGTCCTGCGAAGCACGCATGTCGATCACGTTCTTCAGCGAATAGCCGCCCACGTAGGGCTTCACGAGACGATCGGCCGAATACTGGAACAGCGGCACCATCGGCGTGTCCTTCATCGCCATGTCGTGCGCCTGCGTGAGCAGCGCGGTGCGCGCCTGGTCGTCGAGCTTCTGGTTGCCTTCGTCGACGAGCGCGTCCATCTGCTTGTTGCAGTAGCCGACGGTGTTCTGCGAGCTGCCGCAGCGGATCAGGTCGAAGAAGGTCATCGCGTCGTTGTAGTCGGCGAACCAGCCGTCGCGCGCGATCTGCACCTTGCCGTCATGCCGCTGCTTCATCAGCACCTTGAACTCGACGTTCTCGAGCTTCGTGGTGATGCCGAGCTTGGTGCGCCATTCCGATGCGGTGAACAGCGCGACCTTCTTGTGCAGGTCGTTGGTGTTGTACGTGAGCGTGAACGACAGCGGCTTCGCGTCCGAGTAGCCAGCCTGCTTCAGCAGGTCCTTCGCGGTCGCGATGCGCTTGGCCATCGGCCACGACGCCCATTCCGGCGTGAACGGCTGCACGCCCTTCGTGCCGTTCGGCATCAGCCCATACATCGGCTTCTCGCCGGCCTGCGTGAGCTTCGACGTCAGCACGTCGCGATCGATCACCATCGACAGCGCCTGGCGCACGCGCTTGTCCTTCAGCGCCGCGTCGCTGTTGTTCAGGTAGTAGTAATAGGTCGCGAGCTGCAGGCCCGGGCGCAGTTCGGCGCCGAACTGCTTGCTGACCTGCTGGAAGATGCCCGACGGGATCGAGTAGCTGTAGTCGATCTGGCCGGCCTGGTACATGCGCATCGCGGTTTCGTCGCTTTCGATCGGCAGGTACGTGACCTTGTTGATCACGACCTTCGACGCGTTCCAGTACTTCGCGTCCTTCGTCGCCACGATGCGGTTGTTCGGCTGCCAGTCGACGAGCTGGTACGCGCCGTTGCTGACGATGTTGCCCGGGCGCGTCCATGCGTCACCGAACTTCGCGACCACGTCCTTGTTCACCGGCGCGAGCGGCGCCATCGCGGTCAGTTCGGGGAAGAACGCGACGGGCACGTCGGTCGTCACCTCGAGCGTGTACGGATCGACGGCGCGCACGCCGAGCGTCGACGGCGCGGCCTTGCCCGCGATGATGTCCTTCGAGTTCTTGATGAACTCGACGAGGATCGTGTATTTCGAGCCCGTCTTCGGATCGACGAGGCGCTGCCACGAATAGACGAAATCGGCGGCCGTCACCGGCTGGCCGTTGCTCCACTTCGCGTCGTGGCGAAGCTTGAAGATCCACGTCTGCGGCGTCTTGCGTTCCCACGACAGCGCGACGCCCGGCACGACCTGGCCGGCCGCATCGATGCGCGCGAGCCCTTCGAACAGGTCGAGGCCGATCGTGTTGCCGGTCCACGATTCGATGTGCGCGGGGTCGAGCGACTCGACTTCGGCGGGCACCTGTCGCGTCAGGTCCTGTTGCGGAGCGAGCGTGACGTTGGACGGAACGGTCACGGCGTGGGCGACGGGCGCCGTCAGGGCGAGCGCGGCCAGCACGGCCGACATGGCATGCAAGGATTTCATCGTGGCAGTCTTGAGAAGGTGTGTTCGGTGAGCGTCGCGCGGCGGATGCCGCGGCTTACGCGTGAGACGCTGACGGGTGCAGCGATTGAGGAGGCCCGTGGTTCTCGTATTGCATGTTAGTATTCCTTACATTTCTTTCGACAGGCATCCCGTCGAAGAAACGAAGGAATACCTGTGCGTTAGAACAGCCTCGGTGTCCCGACCCAGACCACCACCGACTCGATCTTCGCGGTGTTGACCCAGCTGTGCGGGACCGTCGACTGATAGTGCGAACTGTCACCGGCCTGCAGGACGAACGTCTTGCCTTCCAGCGTCAGCGACACTTCCCCTTCAATCACGTACAGGAACTCCTCTCCTGCATGTGTCGTCACCTCGGACCGTTTCTGCCCCGGCGGCATCCTCACGAGGATCGCCTCCAGCTGGCGCCCTTCGGACACGTTCGTCAGCCTCGCGAACAGGTTCGTCGAATCGGCGAACCCGAAGAAGCGCAACTGATCGCCTCGGCAGACCGAGCGTTCTTCACTCGGCGTATCCACGAAGTACTGCACCGTCACACCGAGCGCGTGGGCGATACCGGCCAGCGACGTCAGTGACGGCGACGCGAGCCCGCGCTCGACTTGAGACAGAAACGGCTTCGAAATCCCCGCGGCGGTAGCGGTGTCGTCGAGCGTGCGCTTCAGACGTTGGCGCAACGCGCGAATCTTGCTGCCGAGTGCGACAGCGTCTGCCGATCGCGAGTTTTCAGTGGGGGGAACCATAGCAGGCCGAAAAGTGATCGTCAAAAAATGTTTGATGGAAAGTAACTAAGTTAATTAGAGATAGCTTAATCTTCGGGTTCGTACACGTCTTCGGTGTTGAGCCTGGTGCACTAAACAGGGCACGAAGCGAACGAAACGACGCGCTATCTTGCCAGACTCGCCGGCTTCACAGGCAAGCTGCAAGCGGCTCTCCGGGAATCTTCGGAGGACCTGCGCCAATGCTTACAACTAGATGATGAGACGAATGTTGCTGAAAGCTGCTGCCACATCGGGAGTTTCCCTAGGTAGCGCCCACCTGTCGCACCGGACCGGCACCCGCTACCATGCGCGCGCCGGTCGGGGACCTTCCCCGCCCCATCAGGCGGTGTCCGACCCCGGCCCGGGCTAACCGCCCGACTGTTCCATCGCCTGCACAAGCCTATCCGGCCGATTGTGCACCGGCGCCAGTTCGACCCAAGACGACGCGTGATCCGTGCCGTCCGTTTCAACGAGATTGATGATGCATTCACCTGTTTCCCAAACCCGATCGTTTACGACGGTCTTCCTCATCGAAATGTGGGAGCGCTTCGGCTACTACGGCATGGCCGCGCTCCTGGTCCTCTTCATGGTCGACCGGCTCGGCTTCACCGACAGCCACGCGAACCTGACCTGGGGTGCGTTCACCGCACTCGTCTACGCCGCGCCGTCGATCGGCGGCTGGATCGGCGACAAGGTGCTCGGCGCCCGCCGCACGATGATCATCGGCGCGTCGGTGCTGTGCGCCGGCTACCTGATGCTCGCGGTGCCGAACGATCACCTGACGTACATGTATGCGTCGCTCGGCGTGATCGTCGTCGGCAACGGCCTGTTCAAGGCCAACGCGGCGAACCTCGTGCGCCGCATCTACGAAGGCGACGACGCGCGCATCGACAGCGCGTTCACGATCTACTACATGGCGGTCAACATCGGCTCGACGGTGTCGATGCTCGCGACGCCGTGGATCAAGGATCACTGGGGCTGGCACACCGCGTTCGCGGTCTGCTGCGGCGGCATGCTGCTCGCGATCCTCAACTTCATGCTGATGCACCGCACGCTCGCGCACGTCGGCTCGCAGCCGGACGACGAGCCGATCCGCTGGAAGCGCCTCGGCGCGGTCGCGGCCGGCGGCGTCGGGCTCGCGCTGATCACGCTGTACGTGCTGCAGCACAAGCAGCTCGCGGTCGCGAGCGTGTGGACGGCGGCATTCGCGATCCTCGCGATCTTCGCGTACATGATCGCGAAGTCGGAGCGCTCGGAGCGCGCGGGCCTGATCGCGGCGCTCGTGCTGATCGGCCAGGTGATCCTGTTCTTCATCTTCTACGTGCAGATGTCGACGTCGTTGACGCTGTTCGCGCTGCGCAACGTCGATCCGCGCTTCATGCTGTTCGGCACGACGCTGTTCACGTGGAGCGCCGCGCAGTTCCAGGCGCTGAACCCGATCTGGATCATGCTGCTGAGCCCGGTGCTCGTGTGGGTCTACAACGCCGTCGCGAAGGGCGGCCGCGACCTGCCGGTCGCGGCGAAGTACGCGCTCGGTTTCGGCGCGGTCGCCGCCGGCTACCTGGTGTTCACGATCAGCGGCCGCTACGCGGTCGACGGCCGCGTGTCGTCGTGGTTCATGGTGTGGGGCTACGGCCTGTACTCGCTCGGCGAGCTGCTGGTGAGCGGCCTCGGCCTCGCGATGATCGCCCGCTACGTGCCGGCGCGCATGAGCGGCTTCATGATGGGCGCGTATTTCGTCGCGACGGGCGTGTCGCAGTATCTGGGCAGCGTCGTCGCGAACTTCGCGCAGATGCCGTCGCACGAACTGCCGGCCACCGAATCGCTGCCGCTCTACCTGTCGCTGTTCGAGAAGCTCGGCTGGCTCGCCGCGATCGGCATGCTGCTCGCGCTGCTGCTGCTGCCGCTGATGAACCGCCTGTCGCGCCAGCATCAGCGCTGCACCGACGAGCGCCGCGAAGAAGCGCTGCAGGCGCAGGCCGCCACCGCCGCGCAGTAAGGACTATCCCTCGGCGTGCGGCTCGCACGCCACATTCTCCCGCCAGACACGCGAACGCGTCCTACACTGGTTGCAGGCAACGCATCCGCTTCGCGCGATGCGCACTGGCGGGAGAACACGATGAAAAGCAAGACGACGCGGCTTTTGAGGATTCTGTCGGACATCCGGCACGCGCAGCGCTGCACCGCGATGCGCGCCGCCCGGGCCGCGGCCGAAGCCGATGCGGTCCTCGCGGAGCGCGACGACCCGGCGCAGGACGAACGCGAAGACGCCGAATCCGACGACGCATCCGCCACGCCCCGCTCCCGTATCGGCTCACCTCACTGACGCCGCGCGGCGCCTGCCGCGCCGCCCGCATCCGTCGCGCGCCTACGCCGCCGCGCCGCGCCATCGCGCGATCCACGTTCCCGAACCGGCTACCGCCATCATCAGCCCGACCGCGCATGCGTCGGCCACGAGGCCCACGCCGACATGCCGCAGATCGGCGCTGCGCACGGCCGGATGCAGCAGCGAATCGATCACGAGCGAGATCGCCGCGCCCGCGACGAAGCAGATCAGCCCGCGCTGGCCGACCGCCACGACGGGCCGCACGCCCTGTGCGATCCGCGCGATCCAGCCGAAGCGCACGCAATCGGCCATCAGCCACGCGACGGCCGCGAAGCTCACGACGCGCGGCAGCGCGAGATCGCGCTTGAGCACGCCTTCCGGCACCGGCAGCCCCGAGAACAGCTTGTAGCTCGCGCAGCCGAGCACGATCGCGCATGCGAGCCCGGTCGCCGCGGCGCCCCAGCGGCCGAGCGCGATGCGGCGGTAGAACGGCTGGCAGCGCGCGAGCACGCCGGCGACGAACATCAGTTGCCACGCGAACGGATTGAAGCTCCAGCGGAAACCGTCGGTGTCCAGCAGTTCCGGGCCGAGCCAGCCCGCCGCCAGCCACGACGCGACGCTGAGCGCCACGAGCAGCCACGGATGGCGCCGCGCGAACGGCACCAGCACCGGCGACGCGAGCGCGAACAGCACGTACATCGGCAGCACCGACGCCAGATACGGCTGGCGCTGGAACGTCAGCAGCTCGGCGGCGCCCGTGAGCGGCGACGCGAGCATCACGCTGACGTCGTCGAGCGCGAGGTTCGGCGCATCGATCCCGTAGTGATCGAGCACCACCGACACGACGAGCATCAGCGTCGACGTCGCGAGAAACGCGCGGTAGATCTGCATCGCGCGCCGCACGAAACGCCGCTGCGCGGCGCGCGCGCCGTGCCGCTCGGCGATCGCGCCGTATGCGCTCGCGGTCGCGAAGCCGCCGAGGAACACGAACACCTCGGCCGCGTCGCACAGCGCGAACGCGTGCAGCGTCACGCGCGACAGCACGCTCGCGCCGATGTGATCGACGACGATCATCAACAGCACGAGCCCGCGGAAGAAGTCGATTTCGATCAGGCGGCCGCCGCGCGACGGCTGGACCGTGACGGAAGGCGGCGGGCTCAACGACATGAGCCCACCTGTGCGGCGGCGGTGCGACGCGCACCGTGGAAAGGATCGGGAAAAGGCAGGCGAGCGCGATCGGCGGCGATACGCGTATGCTCGCATCGCGCCAACCCGGCCGGCTTGGCGCGGAGGTGACCGTTCATGGAAAAGCTGCATACGAAGGGAAGTCGGTCAGGCCAGTCTAGTAGCCGATCAGGGGAGACCCTAAGTAACAAAGTGCAACCGAATCTTCTGTTCGATTACAAGCGCGAGCGTTGCGCGGCGAAGCAGGCAGCGTCGCCAGATTCGCGTCAGCGCGTCGCCAGTTGGCGGTCAGGATCGAGGGAGTCGGCGGGAGTCGGCGACACAACGCGCGGTGTTCGACGCTCGGATGAAGCGCGCTGCGCGGCGCGTTCCGCGCGGCCGGCGCATCGCGACGATGCGGTTAGCCGCGCGCGGGCAGCCGCCGCATCAGCATCGCGCTGTGCCACGCGGTCAGCGCGACGGCGACCCAGATCGGCCCGTACGTCGCGAGCTGCGCGACGCTCAGCGTTTCACCGAGCAGCAGCAGCGACACCACGACGAGCAGCACGGGCTCGACGTAGCCGAGAATCCCGAACAGCGCCATCGGCAGCATCCGGCTCGCCTTCAGGTAGCTCGCCAGCGCGAGCGTGCTGAGGATGCCGAGCCCCGGCAGCAGCACGGCCCACAGCAGCGGATGGCCGGCGACGCGCGTGGTGCTCGTCGCGACCATCGCGAGCGCGATCGGGCACAGCAGCGCGATCTCGATCGCGAACGCGGCCAGCGAATCGGCGTTGATGCGCCGGCGCAGCACGAAATACGGCGGATAGCCGAGCGCGACGACCAGCGTCGGCCATGCGAACGCGCGCGTCACCCACACCTCGTGCGCGACGCCGAGCGCCGCACAGGCGACCGCCGCCCATTGCAGCGGGTCGAGCCGCTCGTGATAGTAGAAGCGGCCGACGAGCACCATCGTCAGCGGCAGCAAGAAATAGCCGAGCGACACTTCGAGCATGCGGCCGTGCAGCGGCGCCCACAGGAACAGCCACAGCTGCACGCCGAGCAGCGCCGCGCTCACCGGCAGCGCGATCAGCAGGCGCCAGTCGCGCGCGCAGCGCCGCGCCAGCCCGACGAGCGCCGGCCAGCGGCCGCGCAGCGCGATCAGCGCGAGCGCGCCCGGCGCGGTCCACACGACGCGCCACGCGAAGATGTCGAGGCCCGTGAGCGGCGCGAGCAGTTTCGCGTAAGCCGACATCAGCGCGAACAGCGTCGACGCCATCACCGACAGCATGAGGCCGCGCCCCGCCTCCGGATACCCCGTCATGATCGTTGTGCGCCTCTTACTGCTGCTGGAAGCGTTCGAAGCGCTTCTCGGTCCGGCGTTCCTCGAACGTCACCTCGGTCACGCGCGCGGCGGGCGGCCCGTGGCGAAGCCACGCGAGCATCCGGTCGATCTGCGCGCCGGGGCCCTGGATCATCGCCTCGACGGTGCCGTCCTCGAGATTCGCGACCCAGCCGCGCAGCTTCAGCGCATGCGCCTCGCGCACCGTCGCATGACGAAAGCCGACGCCCTGCACGACGCCGCGCACCCGCACATAGTAGGTCTCGATCCGTTCGTCCAGCTCATTGCGGCTCATTGCGTCGCCCTCCCGTTGCATTCAAGCCCGGCATTGTAGTCGCGTCGGCCGCTTCGCACACGCGCCGGCCGGGCGTCGCCGCGCACGCCGACCACGTACAATCTCGCCGATGCCCAACCGCCGCGCCGCCCGCGCGGCCCTGAAGGAAACGCATGACTGATACCTCCCGCGATCTCGTTCTCGTCACCGGCGCGTCCGGTTTCGTCGGCTCGGCCGTCGCGCGCATCGCGCAGCAGAAAGGCTATGCGGTGCGCGTGCTGGTGCGCCCGACCAGCCCGCGCACGAACGTCGCGGATCTCGACGCCGAGATCGTCACCGGCGACATGCGCGACGAGGCGTCGATGCGCGCCGCGCTGCGCGGCGTGCGCTACCTGCTGCACGTGGCGGCCGACTACCGGCTGTGGGCGCCCGACCCCGACGAGATCGAGCGCGCGAACCTCGAAGGCGCGGTCGCGACGATGCGCGCGGCCCGCGCGGCAGGCGTCGAGCGGATCGTCTACACCAGCAGCGTCGCGACGCTGAAGGTGACGAGCGCCGGCGATCCGTCCGACGAGAACCGGCCGCTCACGGCCGAGCAGGCGATCGGCGTCTACAAGCGCAGCAAGGTGCTCGCGGAGCGCGCGGTCGAACGGATGATCGCCGACGAAGGGCTGCCGGCCGTGATCGTCAACCCGTCGACGCCGATCGGCCCGCGCGACGTGAAGCCGACGCCGACCGGCCGCATCATCGTCGAGGCCGCGCTCGGCAAGATTCCCGCGTTCGTCGATACAGGGCTGAACCTCGTGCACGTCGACGACGTCGCGCACGGCCACTTCCTCGCCCTCGAGCGCGGCCGGATCGGCGAGCGCTACATCCTCGGCGGCGAGAACCTGCCGCTGCAGCAGATGCTCGCGGACATCGCGCAGATGACGGGCCGCAAGGCGCCGACGATCGCGCTGCCGCGCTGGCCGCTGTACCCGCTCGCGGTCGGTGCCGAAGCGGTCGCGAAGTTCACGAAGAAGGAGCCGTTCGTCACCGTCGACGGGCTGCGGATGTCGAAGAACAAGATGTATTTCACATCGGCGAAGGCCGAGCGCGAGCTCGGCTACCGTGCGCGTCCGTATCGCGAAGGGCTGCGCGATGCGCTGGACTGGTTCGGCTCGGCGGGCTACCTCAAGTAACACAAAGCGGCGCACCTCGCGCCGCTTTGCGCACTTTGTTACACGTCGCGCGCGGACCGGCATCGGCGCAGCGGTTAAAATCGCGGGTCTTACGCAGAGAAGACACGCATGAACCTGAACGATCAGATCGCTTCGCTCGCCACGGGCGTCGATCAGCTCCTCCACGATCACCACGCCGCGCAGCAGGCGGCACGCAGCGCGGAAGCCTTCGCGCGCGCCGCGGCAGCGGAAGCCCGGGCCGCGGCCGAGCGCCACGCCGCGGCGGAAGCCGACGCGCAGGCCGCCGCGCAGCGCCACACGGCCGCTGCCGCCGATGCCGAAGCCGCGCAGCGGCGCCACGCCGATGCCACCGCCGCCGCCGAAGCGGCCGCCCAACGTCATACGGATGCCGCCGCGCAAGCCGAAGCCGCTTCGCAGCGCCATGCGGAAGCCACCGCGCTGACCGAAGCGCTCGCGCAACGTCACGCGGATGCCGAAGCCGCGTCGCAGCGTCACGCGGCGGCGATCGCCGAAGCCGAGGCCGCCGCGCAGCGCCATCACGCCGCCGCGACCGAAGCCGAAGCGGCCGCGCAACGTCATGCCGCGGCGACCGCCGAAGCGGAAGCCGCCGCGAAGCGCCATGCGGAAGCGACCGCCGAAGCCGAAGCAGCCGCGCAGCGCCACATGGCCGCGATTGCCGAGGCCGAGGCGCTCGCCCAGCGTCACACGCAGGCGCTCGCCGACACGCAGGCCGCCGCCCGGCGTCACGACGAAGCCACCGCGGAGGCGGAAGCCATCACGCAGCGTCACGCCGAAGCGATCGCCCAGGCCGAAGCCGCCGCGCAACGCCACGCCGAGGCGACCGCCGAAGCCGAAGCCCTCACGCTGCGCCATACCGAAGCGATCGCTCAGGCTGAAGCGGCCGCGCAGCACCACGCGAAGGCCATCGCCGACGCCGAGGCGCTGGTCGAGGCCGTCGTCAAGGAAGCCGCGACGAACGCGGTGGCCGCCACGGCGGTGACGGCCGAAGCCGTCGAGCCGGCACCGGCGGATACGCCGGCAGCGGAGCCGGCCGTGCACGCAGTCGCGCCGGTTGCGGCCGAAGCAGCCGAAGTGCCGACTTCAGGCGCCGACGCCGAAACCGCGATCGTCCCGGCGGCGCAAGCCGGCGCCGGGGGCGAAACCGAAACCGATAGCGACACCGTTGCCGCGCCGGCCGACAAGGCGACGCTGCACGTCGCGCGCCCGTCCCAGAACGAACTCACGCTGACCATCAACGGCGAATCGATCACGCTGCATCCGGAGCAACTGGGCCAGCTGATCGAGGAACTCGCGCACGCACGCGCGTCGATGCAGCCGGAGCCGCCGCCCGGCATTCCGGCCGGCTGGCGTTTCGTGACGACGAAGAACCCGATGATGGCCGTGCAGAAGCAGTCGAACGGCGACCGTCTGCTGGTCGCCCGCCACACGGGCTATGGCTGGGTGCCGTTCACGTTCTCGCCGGACGTCGTGGTCCAGATGTACATGATGCTGACCCAGCGGTAAGCGCCGGCATCGGTATACGACACGGCAGAAAATAAAACAGCCCGACCGGTTCGCACCGATCGGGCTGTTTGCTGTCCGGCTGCCGGGAGGCATGCCTCCCGGCCCCGTTCAGCGATCCACCGGCGCCTGCACGCGCGCCTTCCACTGGCCGCCCTTGCCGCGCCAGTAACGCCACGCCGACGCGAACGTCGCGCCGACGTAGAACAGCGCGACGAGCGGCAGCGCGGGCGCCCACAGCGGCGAGCGCCGGTAGTAGCGCAGCATCGGCGCATACGCGGCGCACATCGACGCCCACGCGAGCCACGCCGGCCATGCACGCGCGCCGTAGGCGAGCGCGACGACGGGCGGCACCAGATAGATGATCGTCATCCCGAGCAGCGTGCCGGCCAGCAGCAGCGGCGAATAGTGCAGCTGCGTGAACGCGGTGCGCGCGATCATGTTCCAGATGTCGCGCCAGCTGTCGTACGGGCGCAGCGACACGCTGCGATCGGCGAGATCGAGCCGGATCGGATGGCGGCCGCTGCCGCGGTGCTTGATCTGCGCGGCGAGGCTGCAGTCGTCGATCAGCGCGCCGCGAATCGATTCGATGCCGCCCGCTTCTTCCAGCGCCGTGCGCTTCACGAGCATGCAGCCGCCGGCCGCACCGGCCGTCCGGTTGCGCGGGTTGTTGATCCACGAGAATGGGTACAGCTTCGCGAAGAAGAACACGAACGCCGGAATCAACGCCTTTTCCCAGAACGAGTCGCAGCGCAGCCGCACCATCAGCGACACGAGATCGCGACGCTCGGCCTGCGCGCGCGTGACGAGTTGCGCGACGGCGTCGGGCGGATGGCCGATGTCGGCATCCGTCAGCAGCAGGTAGTCGGCCGGCAGGCCGAGCGTCTGCACGGCCGCGATCCCCTGCGACTGCGCCCACACCTTGCCCGACCAACCGGCCGGCAGCGGCTTCGCGGTCAGCACCGTCAGCCGGTCGGCGCGGTTGATCGCGAGCGCGGCCGCGCGGGCCGCGTCGGCGGTGCCGTCGTCGCTGTGGTCGTCGACGATGATCAGATGGAATTCGCCCGGATAGTCCTGCTCGAGCAGCGAAGTCGCCGCGCGAGCGATCACGTCGGCTTCGTTGCGCGCCGGCACCACGGCCACGACGGCCGGCCAGCCCGCCTCGGCCGCCTCGCCGCGAGCCTCGGGCGGCAGCGGCCGCGCGGGCTGCGCGCGCCAGAAGCCGCCGCGCGCGACGAGCAGCACGATCCAGATCACCAACGACAGGCCGGACACCAGGAAAGCAAGCGCCAGCATCATCGGCCTGCCTCCTGCCGCCCGCCGGCCGGGTAGGAATTAATAGGGGTCGGGAACAAAACGCCCGAAACCGCACGGACGGAAGGGCAATACGCGTAAGAATCGACGGTCATCGAATGGCCTTGAAATGAGCGCGACGCCGGGCAGCCGGAGCGGCCGCCCGCGAAACCGCGTAGTTTACTGGGTTCCGCGCCCGCCAGCGCCGACGCGGCTCTCCCGCAATTGCAACGGTGCCGACACAGCACCAAAGCACGGACGGCCCGATAGGGTTAAAATGCGCGATTAATTCGGGGTTCCGGGGCCTGGCCGGCCGGTTCGTTCCTGCCTTCATAACATCAAGCCGGGGCGAGCGAGCGAGTGCCAGCTCCTCGAACCCCGGCGTCTGTCGTCGGAGTTCGCTCACCTATGCGAGTCATCCTTGCCCAGCCCCGCGGCTTTTGTGCGGGGGTTGTCCGTGCGATCGAGATCGTCGATCGCGCGCTGCAACAGCACGGTGCGCCGGTCTATGTGCGTCACGAGATCGTGCATAACCGGCATGTCGTCGAAAATCTGCGTAATAAAGGGGCACGATTCGTTGAGGAGCTCGACGAGGTGCCGCACGGCGCTGTCGCGATCTTCAGCGCGCACGGTGTCGCCCAGACGGTCGAGCGCGACGCGCAGACGCGCGGGCTCGACGTGCTCGACGCAACCTGCCCGCTCGTCACGAAAGTGCACGTGCAGGGGCGCCAGTACGTCGCGGCGGGCCGCCGGCTGATCCTGATCGGCCATGCGGGCCACCCGGAAGTCGAGGGCACGATCGGCCAGATTCCGGCCGAGGTGATCCTCGTGCAGAGCGAAGCCGAAGTCGATACGCTGACGCTGCCCGTCGATACGCCGGTCGCGTACATCACGCAGACCACGCTGTCGGTCGACGACACGCGCGGCATCATCGAAGCGCTGCAGCGCCGGTTCACCGACCTCGTCGGCCCGGACACGCGCGACATCTGCTATGCCACGCAGAATCGCCAGGCCGCCGTGCGCGAGCTGAGCGAACAGGTTGACGTGCTGCTCGTCGTCGGTGCGACGAACAGCTCGAACTCGAACCGCCTGCGCGAGATCGGCACCGAAAGCGGTGTGCCGAGCTATCTCGTCGCCGACGGCTCGGAAGTGAAGGCCGAATGGTTCGCGGGCGTGCAGACGGTCGGCCTGACCGCCGGCGCGTCGGCGCCCGAAGAGATGGTCGAGGATGTAATCAGCGCGCTGCGCGCGCTGGGGCCCGTCGATGTCGCGACGATGGCGGGCCGTGAAGAAAAAGTCGAATTCAAGTTGCCGGCGAAGCTCACGCAAGCTGTCGCCCGCGAAGTTTAAGGAGGACATCCCTTGTCTATTCCGCTGCTCCAGCAAGTCCGTGTCGGCGCCTACATCGTGCGCCAGCACCTGTCCGGCAACAAACGCTATCCGCTCGCGCTGATGCTCGAGCCGCTGTTCCGCTGCAACCTCGCGTGCAACGGCTGCGGCAAGATCGATTATCCGGATCCGATCCTGAACCAGCGCCTGTCCGTCGAGGAATGCCTGCAGGCCGTCGACGAGTGCGGCGCGCCCGTCGTGTCGATCGCCGGCGGCGAGCCGCTGCTCCACAAGGAAATGCCGGAAATCGTCAAGGGCATCATGAAGCGCAAGAAGTTCGTGTACCTGTGCACGAACGCGCTCTTGATGGAAAAGAAGATGGACGACTACCAGCCGAGCCCGTATTTCGTCTGGTCGGTCCACCTCGACGGCGACAAGGACATGCACGACCATTCCGTGTCGCAGGAAGGCGTGTATGACAAGGCGGTCGCGGCGATCAAGGAAGCGAAGCGCCGCGGCTTCCGCGTGAACATCAACTGCACGCTGTTCAACGATGCGATCCCCGAGCGCGTCGCGAAGTTCTTCGACACGCTGGGCCCGATCGGCGTCGACGGCATCACCGTGTCGCCGGGCTACGCGTACGAGCGCGCGCCGGATCAGCAGCACTTCCTGAACCGCGACAAGACGAAGAACCTGTTCCGCGAAATCCTGAAGCGCGGCGAAGGCGGCAAGCGCTGGTCGTTCAGCCAGTCGTCGCTGTTCCTCGACTTCCTGGCCGGCAACCAGACGTACAAGTGCACGCCGTGGGGCAACCCGGCGCGTACGGTGTTCGGCTGGCAGAAGCCGTGCTACCTGGTCGGCGAAGGTTACGTGAAGACCTTCAAGGAACTGATGGAAACGACGGAGTGGGACAACTACGGCGTCGGCAACTACGAGAAGTGCGCGGACTGCATGGTCCACTGCGGCTTCGAGGCGACGGCCGTGATGGACACGATCTCGAACCCGCTGAAGGCGCTGCGTGTGAGCCGCAAGGGCATCAAGACCGACGGCCCGTTCGCACCGGACATCTCGATCGCGAAGCAGCGTCCGGCCGAGTACGTGTTCTCGCGCCACGTCGAGATCAAGCTCGAGGAAATCCAGCGCGCCGGCAAGGGCAAGCTGCAGAAGCCGGCGAAGTCGGCAACGGCCGCTTAAGTCGCGCGTTGCGCCGCGAGAAGGTTCGCGCCTTCGCAGCGGCTGGAATCGAAAAAGCGCCACGGAGTTCATTCGCTCCGTGGCGCTTTTTGTTTTGACGGACGCCGTGTGACGCGCAGCGCTTGCGCCCTGCGTGCGAGGCCCAGCGTCGGTTGCCTAGCTGCGCGACTCCGCCGCGGCGATCAGTTGCCAGGCGGTCGGGCCCGGATCGAGCAGCGGGTCGGACGGCGGATCGAGATCGTGCGGATGCGCTTCCTCAGACGGCAACGTCTGCGCTTTCGCAATGCCGATTTCGTCGCCGCATACGGTGCATCGATAGATGCCCGCCACCGTCACCTTGCTGCCCGGCGGCAGATTCTCGCTGAATGCGCGGCCACTTCCGCACGTGAAGTAGCCGCCGCTCCTGTATAGCGCCATCGCTCCTCCTGACCGAAACGAATGCGTTCGCGCCGACACGCATGCTCGTCGCAAACGCGAGGATGGATCGTCGTCCGGACACGCCGGGTTCCAGTCATGGCATTAGACGGCGCGCGGCCGCGCGATGGAATCGGACGCGTATGAAACACGGCCCGTGGGCAGCCACTCAATGCAGAACGGCCGGCTCCCGCATCTTCGCCGCGGCCTGCGCGACGAGCCCCGGCTGTTCGGCAGAGGCGAACGTGCAGACATGACGCCACAGCTCGGCCAGCCGATGCCGCGTGAGCGTCGCGACGCACGCGTCGTTCGCGGCGAGCACGCGTTCGAGTACCGCGCATTCGTCGTCGTGCAGCGTCCATGCCCCGCTTTGCGCGGCGCGCGCCACGCTCGCGTCCAGCACGCGCTCCGCGTCGACGCACAGGTCGATGGTCGCGTCCGGAGAGACCGCATCGTCGAGCGCGAGGAACACCAGATACACGCTCGTGCGCAGCCGCATCAGCAGCGTTTCGCTACCGTGCTCGCCGCGCAGCGCGACCAGCGCCATGTGGCATTTCAGCGAGATGTCGCGGGCATGCGCGGGCGGCAGCGGCAGCAGCCATTCGCGCGTCAATGGCGGATGGCGGCGACCTTTTCGGGCAGCCTTCATGATTCGCCCCCGCTCGCGGACACGTCGCCCTTCGCCGATCCCGGCCACGCGCCACGGCACACGACGGCGCCGCGGCCCGCGTCGCGCAGGGCGTTCGCCCGGCGTCGCATGCCGTGCACATCGGCGCGCCGTCGCATCGAGCCCGCTTCCGGCAGCCTGCGTATCGCCGACGCACGCCACACGCCGGACAATCGGTTGGGGCATGCCATGATCGTCTCCTGCATCAAAACGTGTTCTCGCCCTTCAGGTAGTACGCGGTTTTCACGAAGAACGCCTTCACCGGATGGCCGGTCTGCGCGTCGCGGGCCGCCCGCGCTTCCATCGCGGCCTTCTCGTCGCGCCACCGGTCGGGCATCGGGTTGTTCGCGCGCGCAAGGGCGCGCTGCATCGCGAGCGGATAGTTCTGGTTGCCGGCCGTCGTCGCGCGATAGCCCGCGCGCGTCATCTGCATCAACTGCACATCGGTCTCGGCACGCGCCGCCGACCAGGTCAACGGCGCGGCATGCGGGGTATCGCCAGCGCCGATCGACTGCGCAAAACCGACGGCAGGCAGCGCAACCAGTGCGCAGGAAAGAACAGCAACGGGAACGAGGGATCGCATAATGGCCTCCAGATGGTTGTCTCCGCATCGATCCATCATCGATGCGTTGAAATCATCGTATGTCGGGCCGCATCCCGCTTGAATAGCCGAATCCGCAATTGTTATTTTCAGGTGCGGCATTCGGCGTGCGCACCGCGTCATTCGCGAATCCCGCCGGCATGGAATTTCTTTATTTCATTCAATGACCTGATCGGATTTTTAGCGACGATCCGGTGGGGCGCTCACGCCGCTCTTTCAATTTTCGAAATGACGTGTTGCCGGTGCGATGCCGGCCAGCGCGCCTGCCCGCAAGGCTCCGGCGTGATATCGCGCACGCGGATCGCGCCGAAACGATTTCAGCGGATCGGCCGATTCTCCTGATGCAGGACAAATCATCCGCATCGACTTGCCGGATCGAGACACGACGCAAGCGGCGAGGACGCGCGATAATCACGCATCGGTCGTTTCGCACGGCATCTCACGCATTTCCCTTTTCAATCGAGTCCCTCCATGGCTGCCCTCGACATTACCGCCATCGACAGCTGGCACGCGCACGTCTATTTCGATGCGGCGAGCCGCGACGCGGCCTGGGCGTTTCGCCAGGTCGTCGACGCGCGGTTCGGCGCGGTCATCGAACTCGGCCGCTTTCACGAACGCCTCGTCGGCCCGCATCCGGCCTGGTCGTACCAGATCGCGTTCGACGCCGCCCGATTCGACGACATCGTGCCGTGGCTCGTGCTGAACCACGGCGCGCTCGACATCTTCCTGCATCCGAATACGCACGACGAACTGCGCGACCATCGCGATTGCGCGGTGTGGATCGGCAAGTCGTATGCGCTCAATCTCGACGCGCTGGCCGGCTGAGGGCCGACGTCCGGCCGCGTTCGCCGCGGCGGGGCATCCACGTTTCGGGGCGACGTGAAACGTCTCGCGACGATACGCCCGTACAGTGGTTTCCGTGATCGACTTCCGGAAATCCGCCATGACACCCGCAGACACCGATGCCGACGCCCGGCGCATCCATGAAGACTGGCACGCCGCCGTCGTCGCCCGCGACCTCGACGCGCTGATGTCGCTGTATGCCGACGACGCGGTGCTCGAAACCCCGCTCGTCGTCGCCACGCTGCCCGCGCACGGCTCCGGCGTGCTGCACGGCAAGGCCGCGATCGGCGCATTCTTCGCGGCCGGCCTGCGCAATCCGGACAACCCGCTCGGGCGCTGGTACCGGACCGGGCTGTTCTTCTCGAATGGCCGTCAGCTCGTCTGGGAATACCCGCGCGCAACGCCGGACGGCGATCAGGTGGATCTCGTCGAAGTGATGGATCTGCGCGACGGGGTGATCGCGCATCATCGCGTGTACTGGGGATGGGTCGGGTTCAGCGCGCTGCGCGGCGCCGCGCGCCGGTAGCGCCTACTCCGGCCGACGCGCCACGCACGGGGCGTCACCCGCTCGACGCCCCGTGCGCTCACGCGACATACATCGCGACACTGACGAACTGGCACAGGCTGCCGGCCAGCACGAAAAGGTGCCAGATGCCGTGGCCGTGGCGAATGCGTTCGTCGTTGATGAAGAAGTAGATCCCCGCGCTGTAGATCACGCCGCCGGCCACGAGCCACGCGGTGCCGATCGGCGGCAGCGCATGGATCAGCGGACGCACGGCGACGAGCGCGAGCCAGCCCATCAGCACGTACAGGATCATCGACAGCAGGCGCGTGCGGCGCCCGAGCGTCAGCTCCTGCACGATGCCGAACACGGCGAGCCCCCAGCTCACGCCGAACAGCGACCAGCCCCACGGACCGCGCAGCGTGACCAGCGTGAACGGCGTGTAGCTGCCGGCGATCAGCAGGTAGATCGCCGAATGGTCGCATTTCTGCAGGATCGCCTTCAGGCGCGGGTTGCGCACGCTGTGATACGCGGTCGAGATCGCGTAGAGCAGGATCAGCATCGCGCCGTACACGCTGAAGCTCACCACCTTGTACGGGTCGCCTTCGAGCGCGCCCATCGTCACGAGCGCGACGAGGCCGGCCACCGACAGTACCGCGCCGACGAGATGGGAAATGCTGTTGAAACGCTCACCGGCATGCACGACGTGTTCTCCTGCGGGGCCATCGGGAAAAGAGGGAGCCCTATGATACCGGCGGCCGGATATCGCCGTGCTGCGCCCGGGCAAACGGCTGGCGCGCGCCGTGCGAGGCGCGCCGCCGGCCCGCCAAAGAAAAAGCGCCGCGACATTCGTCGCGGCGCTTCCCTTTCGATCACCGGACCGATTCGTCAGGTGATTGCAACGGCCCGGGTCAGCAACACTTCCCGGCACCCGACCCGTAGCGCGCATTCTGACGCTCGCGGAAGAATTCCTCGTACGTCATCGGCTCGCGGTCCGGATGCGTTTCGCGCATGTGCGCGACGTAGGTATCGTAGTCGGGCAGGCCGACCATCAGCCGCAACGCCTGCCCGAGGTAACGCCCCGCGCTGCGCAGGTCGCTGCCAAGATCGCTGAACATCGCGGCCTCCCCTTAACGTCCGCTGCCGAGCGCCTGCGCGGCCGGCATCGCTTCGTACGGCGTCTCGCGCACGGTCGGCTTCGACTCGCGGCGCGCGCGCAGCACGGCGATCACGCCGTACACCGCGATCGCCACGACGACGAAGATGAACAGCCCGGCCAGCGCCGCATCGATGTAGTCGTTGAAGATGATCCGCTTCATCTGCGCGATCGATTTCGCCGGCGCGAGCACCTTGCCTTCGTCCACCGCGGCCTGCAGCTTCGCGGCGTGCGCGAGGAAGCTGACCTTCGGGTTCGCGTCGAAAATCTTCTGCCAGCCGGCCGTCAGCGTGCAGATCAGCAGCCACACGGTCGGCACGATCGTCACCCACGCATAGCGCTCGCGCTTCATCTTGAACAGCACGACGGTGCCGAGCACCAGCGCGATCGCGGCGAGCATCTGGTTCGAGATGCCGAACAGCGGCCACAGCGTGTTGATGCCGCCGAGCGGATCGACCACGCCCTGGTACAGGAAGTAACCCCACGCAGCCACGCACAGCGCGGTGGCGACGAGGTTCGCCGGCAGCGATTCGGTGCGCTTGAGCGCCGGGTGGAACGTGCCGAGCAGATCCTGCAGCATGAAGCGGCCCGCGCGCGTGCCGGCATCGACGGCCGTCAGGATGAACAGCGCCTCGAACAGGATCGCGAAGTGATACCAGAACGCCATCATCGCTTCGCCGCCGATCACCTGGTGCAGGATGTGCGCCATGCCGACGGCCAGCGTCGGTGCGCCGCCCGCCCGCGCGATGATCGTCGTTTCGCCGACGGCCTTGGCCGTCTGCGTCAGCATGTCGGGCGTCAGCACGAAGCCCCATTGCGTGACGGTGTTGGCGACCGCTTCCGGCGTCGAGCCGAGCACGGCGGCCGGCGCGTTCATCGCGAAGTAGATGCCCGGCTCGATCACGCACGCGGCGACCAGCGCCATGATCGCGACGAACGATTCCATCAGCATCGCGCCGTAACCGATGAAGCGCGCGTTGGTTTCGTTGTCGATCAGCTTCGGCGTCGTACCCGACGAGATCAGCGCGTGGAAGCCCGACACCGCGCCGCACGCGATCGTGATGAACAGGAACGGGAACAGGTTGCCCGACCACACCGGGCCCGTGCCGTCGACGAACTTCGTCAGCGCGGGCATCTTCAGTTCCGGTGCGACGACCAGGATGCCGATCGCGAGGCCGAGGATCGTGCCGATCTTCAGGAACGTCGACAGGTAGTCGCGCGGCGCGAGCAGCAGCCACACCGGCAGCACCGACGCGACGAAGCCGTAGCCGATCAGGATCCACGTGAGCTGCGTGCCGCTGAACGTGAACCACGCGGCGAGCGTCGGCGAATCGTGCACCTGCTGGCCGAACGCGATCGACGCCATCAGCAGCACGAAGCCGATGATCGACACTTCGCCGATGCGGCCCGGACGGATGTAGCGCGTGTAGACGCCCATGAACAGCGCGATCGGAATCGTCGCGGCGACGGTGAACGTGCCCCACGGCGAATTGGTCAGCGCCTTCACGACGATCAGCGCGAGCACCGCGAGGATGATCACCATGATCAGGAACGCGCCGAACAGCGCGATCACGCCGGGCACCGTGCCGAGCTCCATCTTGACGAGATCGCCGAGCGAACGGCCGTCGCGGCGCGTCGAGATGAACAGCACGATGAAGTCCTGCACCGCGCCGGCGAACACGACGCCGGCCAGGATCCACAGCATGCCGGGCGTGTAGCCCATCTGCGCGGCGAGCACGGGGCCGACCAGCGGCCCGGCGCCGGCGATCGCGGCGAAGTGATGGCCGAACAGCACGTACTTGTTGGTCGGCACGTAGTCGAGGCCGTCGTTGTACTTGACCGCCGGCGTCATCCGCAGCCCGTCGAGCTGCATGACCTTGCTGGCGATGAAACGGCTGTAGAAGCGATACGCGATCAGATACACGCAGACTGCGGCGATCACGATCCAGAGGGCACTGACGCGCTCGCCGTGCGCGAGTGCGATCGTGCCGAATGCGAACGCGCCGAGTAGCGCGACCGCGATCCAGAGCAGGGTACTGGAAGCCCGATTCATGGCGTCTCCTGGTCTCCAATGTGTTTTTGAGTGGATGCGGCGAGGGCCGAACCCGCGTGACGTCGATGCGCCGTGCCGCAGCCTCGCGGAGACTGCGGCGATGGGCCGTAGTATTCCGCGCGACGGGGGCCGCTTACAAGCGGACAACTACGTATGACGATCTACGTAGAATTACGTAGATCGTTGGCGCGTGCACCTCGTCGGGCGACGATTGCCCGCGACCGGCGAGCCACGTACAGTATTTGCCTGCCTCCATTCCGGAATCCCCATGCCGATCGCATTTCAGAAGATGAACGCGAATGGCGATGACTTCGTCATCGTCGACCTGCGCGGTCGGAAACACGATCGCGCGCATCCCGTCGACGGCGACCTCGTGCGGCGCATGGGCGATCGGCATCGCGGCATCGGCTTCAACCAGCTCGCGGTGATCTCGGACGGCGACGACGCGGCCGCGCGCGTCGCGTTCTGGAACCCCGACGGCTCGGCGCTCGATACCTGCGGCAGCGCGACGCGCGGCGTCGCATGGAAGCTGATGCGGGAAACCGGCGCGGCGTCGATCGTGCTGCGCACGAATCGCGGCCGCCTGCATTGTTCGCAGGATGCGGACGGGCTGATCAAGGTCGAGATGGGCGCGCCGCGGCTCGGCTGGCAGGACATACCCTTCGCCGAAGCCGCCGACACGCTCGCGCTGCCGCTGCCGGGCACGCCGGCCGCCTGCAGCATGGGCAATCCGCACTGCACGTTCTTCGTCGACGATCCCGACACGCTCGACGTCGCCGCACTCGGCCCGGCGATCGAAGCACATCCGCTGTTTCCGCAGAAAACCAACGTCCATTTCGTGCGGGTCATCGATCGCACGCACATTCGCCTGCGCATCTGGGAACGCGGCGGCGGCGTGCCGCTCGGTTCCGGTTCGTGCTCGTGCGGCGCGGTGGTCAACGGCATCCGGCGCGGGCTGCTCGACGATACCGTGCGGGTGACCTGCGACGGCGGCGACGTCGCCGTTCACTGGGACGGCGCCGGCAGCGTGTTCCTGAGCGGGCCCGTGACGGCCGGCTTCAGCGGAGTGTGGCCGTCATGACCGACGACGCACAAACCTTCCACGCGCTGCGCCCGCGCCTGCAGAAGATCGCGTACCGGATGCTCGGCTCCGTCGCGGATGCCGAGGACATCGTGCAGGACGTGTGGCTACGCTGGCACGACGCGGCGCGCGACAGCATCGAGAACGCCGAGGCGTGGCTCGTCGCGGTCACGACGCGCACGTCGATCGATCGCCTGCGCGCGGCGAAGATCCGGCGCGAGCACTACACGGGTATCTGGCTGCCCGAGCCGGAGCTCGGCGAATCGCCCGCGACGCCCGAGGAAATGACGGAGCGCGCGAGCGACGTATCGGTCGCGTACCTGCTGTTGCTCGAACGGTTGACGCCGGAAGCGCGCGCGGCGTTCCTGCTGCACGAAGTCTTCGAATTCGACTACGACCGGATCGCCGACGCGATCGGCAAGACCGAAGCCGCGTGCCGGCAGCTCGTCAGCCGGGCCCGCGCGCGGCTGCGCGACGACACCCCGCCGCGGCACGCGGTGCCGCATGAAACGCATCGCCGGCTGCTGCAGACGTTCACGCATGCGCTCGCGCAAGGCGACTTCCCGTCGATCCAGGCGTTGCTCGCCGAAGACGCGATGCTGATCGGCGACGGCGGCGGCCACGTCCAGAGCTTCCCGAAACCGATGGTCGGCGGCCGGCGCATCGCTCAACTGTTCTATGCGACGTGGTTGCGCTGCGGCAGCGGCGTCGAGATGCGGCCGGTCGTGCTGAACGGCGAGTGGGCGATGCTGCGCTTCATCGACGGACAACTCGAATCGGCGATGTCGTTCGACACCGACGGCACGCGCATCGGCCGGATTCTCGTGCAGCGCAACCCGGAGAAGCTCGCCCGGATCGCGAGCGCCTGCGCCGCCGGCTGACGCGCGCATCGCCGCGCGCCGGCGCCGGCCGCGCTCGCCGTCGAGCCCGGATTGGTGCAGCGCGCGCAACACGATGCGTCCCTGTACGTGGCTACCGCGCCCCGGTGCACACTCCTAAGATGATTTCGCGCGGCGCCCTGCCGCCCACGACGCCCGCGCAACGCGGGCCAGCCTCTTCGTCGCCAGGAGAAATCATGACGCAGCGTCTCAACTACATTCAACAGTCGCCCGAGCTGTTCCGGAAATTCCTCGAACTCAGCAACCTGCTGCGCAACAGCGCGATCGAGGAATCGATCCGCGATCTCGTGTCCGTCCGGGCGTCGCAGATCAACGGCTGCGCGTTCTGCCTCGACATGCACGTGAAGGAGGCGCGCATCCACGGCGAGCGCGAGCTGCGCCTGCATCATCTTGCGACGTGGCGCGAATCGACGCTCTTCTCGCCGCGCGAGCGGGCCGCGCTCGCGTGGACCGAAGCGCTGACGACACTGCCCGCGCACGGCGTGCCGGACGACCTCTACGACCGTGTGCGCGGCCAGCTCTCGGAAAAGGAATTGTCGGACCTGACGTTCGAAGTGATGGCGATCAACGGCTGGAACCGCGCGAATGTCGCGTTCCGGACCGTGCCGGGCTCGTCCGACAAGGCCTTCGGTCTCGACAAGGCCAATCTCGCCTGACGGCCGCGCCCGACGGCAGGCCACGCCCCTCCCTCGCTGCCGGCCGCCGGCCGGCGGCCCACCGGAAGCCACCACCATGATTCGCATGAAACACGTGCTCGCGGCCGCGCTCGTCGTCGCGGGCGCCGCGACCGGCGTCGCCCGAGCGGCGCCCTCGGCCATCGTCACGCCGCTGATGACGAAGCCGCTCGACGCGTACCCGGGCAAGGAAGCCCTGATGATCTCGGTCGAGTATCCGCCCGGCGCGGTCGACCCGGTCCATCGCCACCACGCCGACGCGTTCGTCTATGTCGTCGAGGGTTCGATCGTGATGCAGGTGAAGGGCGGCGAGCCCGTCACGCTGAAACCGGGCCAGACCTTCTACGAGGGCCCGAACGATCTGCACACGGTCGGACGCAACGCGAGCCGGACGCGGCCCGCGAAGTTCATCGTGCTGCTGTTGAAGGACAAGGGCGCGCCCGTGCTCGTGCCGGAAAAATAACCGGCTCGCACGCCGCCGCGCCCTTTTTTTGAAAAAATGCGGCGGGCGGTGTCACAGGCGGCAGCGCTGAACCGTCTAGTCGCATACGGACACCACGATTCCAGCGCCCCCATGCCCGACACCTCCATTCGCCGCCCCGATGCCGACGATCCGTTCGCGCGCAGCTTCTCGACCTGCTATGCCGGCGTGGTCACGTTCCTCGCCGTCGTCACCGAGGGCAGCTTCGCACGCGCGGCCGATCGCCTCGGCGTCGGCCGCTCGTCGGTCAGCCGCCACGTGCAACGGCTCGAGGACCGGCTCGACGCCCGCCTGTTCCAGCGCACGACCCGCAGCATGTCGCTGACGCGCGAAGGCGAGCTCTTCTACGAAAACTGCCGGCCCGGCATCGAGCACCTGGCGCAGGCGCTCGAGGACATGCGCGAGCTGCGCAGCGGGCCGCCGAGCGGGCACCTGCGCATCGGCTCGACGCCCGGCTTCGGCCGCAAGGTCGTCGCGCCGCTGCTGCGCGATTTCCATGCGCGCTATCCGGACATCACGCTCGACCTGCTGTTGAACGACCGGCCGGCCGATTTCTCCGCCGACCGCATCGACGTCGCGTTTCGCGACGGCCGCATGGAGGACAGCGCGATCGTCGCGCGCCGGCTGATTCCGATGCAGATGATCGTCTGCGCGTCGCCGTCGTATGCGCACCGGCACGGCCTGCCGCGCCACGTCGACGACCTCGCGCGACATCGCTGCATCAACCTGTGCACCGCATCGGGCCGCGTGACGGAATGGGAATTCAGGATCGACGGGCTGACGCAGCAGCGCCAGCTCGCCGCGCATCACACGTTCAACGACATCGATCTCGTCGTGCGCGCGGCGCTTGACGGCCTCGGCATCGCGCAACTGCCCGCGTACCAGGTGTGCGACCTGCTCGCCGACGGCCGGCTGGTGAGCTGTCTCGGCCAGCACGCGCCGGACGACGGCGGCCACTATCTCTGTTACCTGAGCCGCAAGCACCTGCCCACGCGCATCCGCGTGTTCATCGACTACATGATCGAACAGACGCGTGCGCGCGACCTGCAGTGCCTGACGACGATGACGACGATGGCGCCGCTGGAGACCGTCGATTGATGCATGCACGACAACACGGTGAGGGCCTGCCGGACCCTACCGGATCGGGCGGCGCATGCCTACGATGCAGGCTGTTCGACACGCATCCGGATCCGGCAAGGCGCCGTTCGGCAAGGTCCGGGCCCGATCGCGCGAACGCGATGAGCGCCGGTTTCGGCAGATTCAAGCGGCGCGCATGTCGCGCGCCCGTTCAAGGAGAGCAATCGTGAAAATCGTCGTGATTGGTGGTACCGGCCTCATCGGCAGCAAGGTCGTCAGGAACCTGATCGCACGCGGCCACGACGCGGTGGCGGCGGCGCCGTCGACCGGCGTCGATACGATCACCGGGGCGGGACTGGACGACGCGCTCGCCGGCGCGGAGGTCGTGGTCGATCTCGCAAATTCGCCGTCGTTCGAGGAAGCGGCCGTGAAGGCGTTCTTCGAGGCGTCGGGGCGCAACCTGTTCGCCGCGGAGCGCGCGGCCGGCGTGCGCCATCACGTCGCGCTGTCGGTGGTCGGCACGGACCGGCTGCAGCAGAGCGCATATTTCCGCGGCAAGATCATCCAGGAAAACCTGATCCGCGAAGCAGGCGTGCCGTACACGATCGTGCGCTCGACGCAGTTCTTCGAATTCGTCGGCGCGATCGCGCAGGCCGGCGCGCAGGGCGATACGGTCCGGTTGACCACCGCGCACTTCCAGCCGATCGCATCGGACGACGTCGCGGCCGCCGTGACCGACTTCGCGCTCGACGCGCCGCGCAACGGCATCGCCGAAATCGGCGGCCCCGAGCGCGTGCGGATCGCCGATCTGGTCGAGCGTTTCCTGTCGGCGACGCACGACGCGCGCACGGTGACGCGCGACGCCAGCGCCGACTACTTCGGCGCGGTGCTGCAGGACGACACGCTCGTGCCGGCAGCCGGTGCGCGCCTCGGCGCGACGACCTTCGACGCGTGGTTCCGGCAGAACGCGCTCGCGCGCTGAACGCCACAGCCGGATCACGCACGCCATGACGCCGCTGCGCCCGCCGCCGCTCTCGCTGCTCGACCGGTATCGCGGACGAGAACCGCAGACGCTGTACTCGACGACGGTGACCGTCACGGGCGGCGCGGCGGAGCATGGCCGCGCATCGGGCGTCGCGCGTTCCGACGACGGGCGGCTCGATGTCGAGCTGCGCCTGCCGTCCGCGCTCGGCGGGCCCGGCGACGGCCCCAATCCGGAGCAGTTGTTCGCCGCCAGCTATGCGGCGTGCTTTCATGGCGCGCTGAGCCTGCTGGCCGCACGGGCGGGGGTGTCGATCGCCGGTGCCTCGGTGTCCGCATCGATCGACTTCTGCCGCGATCCGATGGACGGACTGTTCATGCTGAACGCGAACATTCGCGTGCGGCTGCCGGGCGTCGAACGCGCGGTGGCGGAAGAACTCGTCCGCAACACCGAGCGTTTCAGTCCGTATACGAAGATGGCGCACGAAGGGATCAGCCACGTGGTGGCGCTGGCGCCGACGGACGATGCGCACGAACGCTAAACGGCACGCACGTTCAACCCATCATCTTCACGAGAAAGTCATGCAGTCATTCGACAACAAGGTGGTCCTCATTACCGGCGGCGGCGCCGGCATCGGGCTGGCAGCGGCCGTCGCGTTCGCACGCGAAGGTGCGCGCGTCGTCATCACGGGCCGCCGTGAAGATGCGCTGTCCGCCGCCGCGCGCAGCGCGCCCGGTATCGACTACGTGGTCGCGGACGCCGGCGATCCGGCCGATGCCGCGCGCACGATCGACGAAGCGGTCGCACTCGCGGGGCGGCTCGATGTGCTGGTCAACAATGCGGGCGCAGGTGCAATCCTGCCGCTCGGGTCGGCTACCTTCGAAGCGATCAGCGCGATCTTTTCAGTCAATACGCTCGGACCGTCGATGCTCGCGACCGCCGCATTGCCGCATCTGAAAGCAGCCCGCGGCAGCATCGTCAACGTGTCGAGCACGTTCGGACACAAGGCCGCTGCGCTGCTGTCGCACTATGCAGCGAGCAAGGCCGCGCTCGAGCATCTGACGCGCTGCTGGGCGCTCGAGCTCGCATCGGCGGGCGTACGCGTGAACGCCGTCGCGGCGGGCCCGACGGAAACGGACTTCCTGTCGGAACGGATGAAGCTGTCGGCGCCCGACATCGAAGCAATCAAGGCGCAGGAGCGCACGCGCATTCCGCTTGGCCGGCGCGGCGAGCCCGCGGACGTCGCGAACTGGATCGTGTCGCTCGCGTCGCCGCTGGCGGCATGGATGACGGGGCAGGTGATCACGGTCGACGGCGGACTCGACGCAACCTGACCGTCGCGAGAACGCGCGGCACGCGACGTACGACGCGTGCCGCGCGAAGGGGCAAATCAGTGCTTTTCGTCGAGCTTCTTCGGCTTCGGCGGCGACGGCACCTTCGCGTACTGGAACGCCGGCGTGGCCTTCAGCGCCTCCTTCGTCGCGCCCGGCAGGTAGATGTTGCCGTTGCGCACGTCGAGCGACGCGATCGGCACCGCGACGTCGTGCGCGGCCACGCCGAGGAAGCCGCCGGCCGACACGATCGCGGCCGACACCGAGCCGTCCGGCGCGACGATCAGGTCGCGCACCTTGCCGACTTTCTGGTTCTCGTCGTTGTAGACGGTCTTGCCGAGCACGCTCTTCTTCACGCTCCAGCCTTCGAGCAGCGCCTGCGATTGCTCGACGGTCACGCTGATGGGCTGCGCGCCCGCGATCTGCGCATGCGCGCTGACGCTCGACGCGAGGACGGTTGCTGCGATGAGGGTCTTGTAGAACTTCATATGCGTTGCACTCCGGTTCGGTTGTTGTGGATTCCGGGAACGAAGCGGCGCGGGCGCAACGGCTGATCGGTACACACCCAGCGAATGGACACCCCACAGATGGCCGCCCCGCGGATGGCCGCCCCGCGCTTCGTCGGTCGCATGGCGGCCGGCCGCGCCGCCATTGCGTGTGTGCGTGGCGGACCGGCATGGCCGGGCCGCAGCGTGCAACACGGAGTTCATGGTAGCGGCAATTGGCGGATCGTGCGTTCGGCGTGCGACGTGGCCGGTGGGGCAAACCGGATCAGGATCAAGGACCACGCAGAACAGCGGGGCGCGCGGCGCGAAAATAAAGGCGCCGCGGCCTGTCGATCAGGACGCCGTCGCTGACGCGCCGCCGATCGTCGCAGCGCCGCGAATGACGCGGCGGGCGCCGGGACGCGACGCGGTATCACGCATTCCGCGAATACACCCTGCGATGCCGCACCGCCTCCGCCAGCACGTCGAGCACCGGCTCCGTCTGCGTCCAGCTCAGGCACGCATCGGTAATCGACACGCCGTACTTCAGCGGCACGCCCGGCTTCAGGTCCTGCCGCCCGGCTTCGAGATGGCTTTCCACCATCACGCCGACGATCCGGTGCTCGCCCTGCCCCAATTGCCGCGCGAGGTCCTGCGCGACCTCGATCTGCCGCTCGTGCGACTTGTTCGAGTTCGCATGCGAGCAGTCGACCATCACCTGCTCGCGCAAGCCGGCCTTGCGCAGCACCGCGCAACTCGCTTCGACGTGCTCCGCATCGTAGTTCGGGCCGTTCTTGCCGCCGCGCAGGATCACGTGCGCATCGTCGTTGCCGCGCGTCTCGAAGATCGCGGCCATCCCCATCTTCGTCATCCCCATGAACGCATGGCTCGCGGCCGCGGCGACGATCGCGTCCGACGCGACCTGCACGCCGCCGTCCGTGCCGTTCTTGAAGCCGATCGGGCAGCTCAGCCCCGACGCGAGCTGGCGATGGCTCTGGCTCTCGGTGGTGCGCGCGCCGATCGCGCCCCACGCGATCAGGTCGGCGATGTACTGCGGGCTCAGCAGGTCGAGGAATTCGGTCGATGCGGGCAGGCCGAGCGCGTTGATGTCGAGCAGCAGTTGCCGCGCGGCGCGCAGCCCTTCGTTGATGCGGAAGCTGCCATCCAGGCGCGGATCGTTGATGTACCCCTTCCAGCCGACCGTCGTACGCGGCTTCTCGAAGTACACGCGCATCGTGATCAGCAGGTCGTCCTTCAGCGCGTCGGCGGCGACCTTCAGCCGGCGCGCGTAATCGAGCGCCTGGTCGTGATCGTGGATCGAGCACGGGCCGACGACGAGCAGCAGCCGGTCGTCGCGGCCGTGCAGGATGTCGCCGATCGCGCGGCGCGTATCCTCGACGAGCGTCTGCGTGGCGGCCGGCACCGGCAGTTCGTCGAGCAGCAGCGCGGGCGAAATCAGCGGACGCACGGCGCCGATGCGGACGTCGTCGATGCGGGTGGTGTCCTGCGTCGCGTCGGCGCTGCCTACCTCGCGATCGTGGGAAGGATTGTCGAGGTTCTGCATGGTGATTCTCCGGGGGACGTCTGTCTGGAATGATGGGCAGGCTCGATTATGGCACCCGGACGAGGTGGCAGCGGGGTACGGCGAGGCAGTGCGGGCGGCGGCCGCCGCAGTCACGCGACCGACGTCGAAACGAGACAAAAAAAAGCGACCCGTAAAAGGGTCGCCCGCCGTTCGCCGCGTTGCGCGGCAGCGACTAGTGCAGCGTCTCGGGCGCGAGCGAATTGCTCGGCAGCAGCGACGTCAGCCAGCAATTGTTCGGCGCGGCTTTGCCGTTGAAGCGGTCGTAGAGCCACGGCAGCATGCCCGCCACCCACGGCACGATCGCGCCCACGTGTTCGAGCGGATACTCGGTGTACGTGACCGCCGTGCCGCTGGCGCAGAATTTCTGCGCCAGCGCGCGCACGTCGTACGCGAGCATCACGCCGTCGCCCACCTGGCTGCCGAACGTGCCGTCCAGCGCGCCCGCGGTGCCCTGGCCGATGAACATCGGGATCGTCGGCGACGCGGCCAGCCCCGCATTCACCTTGTTCGCATAGGTGACGTACACCGGAATGCTGTTGATGTCGTTCGCGTATTGCGGCTTGAACAGCGTGCCCCAGCGCAGGCCCGTGTACTTCGGCAGGATGTACGCGAGCGACTGGCTCTGGATGTCCTTGAATACGGCGACGCCCGTCTCGCTGAGGTACGGCGTCAGGTCGAAACCGTAGCCACGCGACAGCCCGGCCAGTGCGGCCGCGGCGACGCCGCCCCACACGATGCTGCCGTCGACGTAACGCAGGTTGTGCGCCGGATCGACCAGCACGCCGCCTTCCGCCGCACCGACGAGCTGCCGGTTGACGTCGGGCGCATAGCTCGGCGCGAGTTGCGCGGCCCAGTTGGTCGCGATCGCGCCGCCGGAATAGCCGATCATCGCGACCTTGCTCGACGGACTCAGCCCGGTCGACGGCGTATTGAGCGCGGCGCGGATCGAATCGAGCGTCGTCATCCCGTATTCGGGGCCGGCCGCGAAATCGGCCGTCTGGCCCTCGGTATCGGGCACGATGACGTTGTAGCCGAGCAGCAGCAGCGTCGCCAGCGGAATCGATTCCGCGCTGTACAGCAACGTGCCGACGTTGATCACCTCGGTCACGTCGCGGTCGCCGGCGATCACCTGCGACGGTTCGTCGTACGGGTTCAGCGAATCGTAGGCCGACTGGTACGAGATCGCCCGGCCGTTGCTGACCGGGCTGCGGATCACCGACGTCACGTTGACGACCGGCTGGTTCAGCGCGTTGTGGGTGCGATACAGCAGCTGCTGCGCGGTCACCGCGGTCGGCATGCCGGCCACGTGATAGGTGACGTTGCGCGTCTTGACCACGGTGCCCGGTGGAACCGATGCCAGCGGCGTGGTGCCGGTGTATGTGTAGAACGGATCGGAAACGGCCGGTGCGGCGGCGCCGGCCGGCGATGCGGCGACGGCCAGTGCGGCCGACACCGCGGCCGCGGCCATCATGAAACGTCTGGAGGACATGGGTGGAGGCCCCTGGGATAACCTGCTTGCATCGAAGGAAATTCGGCGGTGTTGCAGACCATCTCGATTGCCGCTTCAACGGCGTTTCCGTGCCATCGACTGTCTCCTGTAAGTGAATGATCCGGTTTGTTCCGATTCTGTAATTTGGTAGGACTGCAAAGCTGATTCATTGAAGCACAACGCGAATGCGTTCGAGATGCGTTTTCGACTGTTTGAAGGTAAACGTCTAAACCGGCTTGCCACGCGAGGCGAGCGCCCCGGCCGTTCGGCCGAATGTTCGCGTTCGAGCGAAGTACCGTACGATCATGGCTGTCCGATAGCGAGGCGGCCCGTCGTGCCACGTCGGCCGCGCCGTGCACCGCCTGCCCGTGACCGATCGCTTCCTGCTCAACCGACACGCCACGATGACCGTCTCCGAACTGCTCCGCGCCATCCGCCAACCCTATGCCGACCTGCTCGCGAAAGCGGCCACGCAACCGGCGATCGTCGTCGAACCCGCCTACCGGCGCGCCGACGGCACGCTGGCCACCGAAGGCCCGCTCGCGCTGCCGTGCCGCGCCGACACCATCGCGACCGAGGGCGAGGCGGCCGGCCAGCCCGCGATGGTCGATTCGGCCACGCAGCTGGATTTCGAGCCGTTCGCCTTCGAACTGGAAACGGCGGCCGTGTCGATCCAGCCGTTCGTGTGGGACTGGGCCGCGGTCGAAGCCGACGGTCTCGACGAAAGTACCGCGAACGATGCGTTCAAGACGTGGTTCCTCGCGTGGTTCGACGCGGACGACGAGAACACGCCGGCCGAGGACGGGCTGCACGGCATCGTTCACTACCTGTCGGAACCGGTTCGCACGGAACAGGGCTGGCGCATCCACGCGGATCTCGGTTCCGCGCCGGAGACGGCCGTCGAGGATCTGCTGTTCCGGCTCGTCGACGCGGGCGCGACGCGGATCAGTGTTGGTTGATATGCACCTTCATCGTTCCCCCATCCTCATGAAAACCACCCGGTTATCGCCGTTGATGCGCCCGTTCTTCCGAAGCGCGTGCGTCCTGATCACACTGCACGCGGGCTTTGCGAATGCCGCGCCGCGCACCGTCTATGAAGGGACGCTGCAAGGCGCCGGCACCGTCGTGATGGAACTCGACGATCGCCCGGCCGCGGACGGCACGATCTCGGGTCGCTATTTCTACGCGCAGTTCGGCGTCGATATTCCGCTGCGCGGCAAGCCCGCGCGACTCGTCGAGCCGCTCGTGCGCACGCAATTGCCGGACAATGCGCGCTCCGCGCCGGAATACAGCGACAAGCCCGATTTCGATCATGGGGCGGCCACCTGGCAGGGCACGCGGGACAAGGACGGCTATCGCGGCCGATGGACCGATGCGCGTTCAGGCAAGACACGTACCTTCGCGTTGCGCCGCGTGGCGGCATACGATCCCGACGCGGTTGCGCCCGGCTCGGTCGAAGCCGTCACCGCGCTCGTGGCGGGCGGTGTCGGCAGCGGCATCGCCCGCGGCGCGGACATCGACATGCAGCACGCGCCTTATGCCACGTTGAAGCTCGCCGGGCATGCGCAGCCGGTCGGCCCCGAGGTTGGCGACGGCACGGTTGCGTACCGGATGTGGCGTGACCCGCGCACGGTGCTCGCGTATCCGCGGCTGAGCCGTCATCCCGATCCAACCGTGATGGCGCGCGTCAACCATCTGCTCGAACAGCGGCACTGGCAAATGAGTCTCGCGGCGCTCGAATGCGCGTCGACCCGCTATACCGACGACGGCCCGGCCGCCGGCACGCTCGGCAGCTACGACGACGAGCGCGTGACGGTCACGTGGCTGTCGCGTGCGGCACTGGGCATCGTGGAAGCCGGCAGCACGTACTGCGGCGGCGCGCACCCGGCCAATCACTACGATCCGGTCACGTTCGACCTGCTGCGCGGTGCGTATCTCGACTGGAATCGCGTGATCGATGCGGCCGCGCCGGCCGACGACCGTGAATCGGCAACGAGCGCCGCGATGGTGAAGTTCATTGCGCGGCTGCGCGACGAAGCCGCACCGGGCAACCAGCCGACGGACGGCGACGGCGATTCGCTGTCGTGCGCCGACGTGTTCCCGCAGTATCTGGCGTTCGAACTCGATGCACCGGGCAAGCTGTCGTTCGTCGTATCCGGCATCGGTCACGCAATGGGTGCCTGTCTCGGCCCGCAGCTCGACGCCCCGTTTGCCGCGCTCAAGCCGATCCTGAGACCGGGCGGCGCGCGCTACCTCGTCCCGGGCATCAAGCTGAAGTGACGCGGCGGTGCGCGCGCACCGCCGGCACTGCATCAGGAAGCGATCAGGACGCGTTGCCCGGCGTGTCAACGTCGATGCCGAGTTCGCTCGCCATCCGTTGAACCAGCGCATTCAGGCGCGTCACTTCGTCCGCAAGGCGCTTCTGTTCGGCCTTCAGCGCCTCGAATTCGGAAGGCGGCACCGAATCCGCGCCGCCGCCCGCGTCCGCGCTCGCGAAGTCGGCCATGTTCACCTCGCCGCACATCAGGTGCATCCAGCGGTTCTCGCGCGCGCCCGGTGCACGCGGCAGCCGGACGACGAGCGGTTGCGCGCGCGCCGCGAGTTCGTCGAGGAACGCCTCGACCGACGAGATATCCGCGAAGCCGTGCAGGCGCGCGCTGTTCAGGCGCAGCTCGGCGGCCGTCTGCGGGCCGCGCAGCAGCAGGATCGTCAGCAGCGCGATCGCCTGGCTCGGGATGCCGAGCACGCGGTTCATGTTGTGTTCGAAACGCGGCACGCGGCTGCTGCTGCCCTCCATCACGAGGCTCAGGTGCTTCAGCCCGTCGAGCGCGGTCGTCACTTCGTCCTCGCTCACGTTCATCACCGGCGCGCGCGCGGTTTTCTGGTTGCAGCCCGCGGTCAGCGCGTTCAGCGACAGCGGGTAGGTATCCGGCACCGTGTGCTGTTTCTCGACGAGCACGCCGAGAATGCGGGCCTCGAGGGGCGTGAGTTCGCGAAGGGCGCGGGGCGTGGGCGTATCCGGCGTGGTGTTCATGAGTGACATCGCAGCGTGCAGCAGGTGAAGGGAAACGGTCGCGGCCCGTCCGGCATCGCGCACGGGCGAGCCATATGATAGCTCGCGACGCTCGGCCCGGCGCCCTTGGCGCAGCAGCGTGCGGACTTGCCGCAGCGGGCTTTCGTCGGACGTAGCGGCGCGCGCGATAGCGTGCGGCGCAGCGCGGCGATGCGCGTGCGCGGCACCGCAGCTTCATCCTTCGCGCGCGCCGGGCGTTTGCGCGATGCGCATGCCGGCGCTACGATAGACGTTCATCCCGATATCAGCGGCGCCGCACACGACCGCCTTCACACGTCGACACCACGCAGCACCCGCGTTGAATGCGCTGCCGCCGTGCCTGCGCGCCGCTCGTCAAACCCGTTCACCCCCTCACCGGTTCACCACCATGACTGCATCTTCTTCCGCACCCGTGCGCGCCATCGTCACCGGACACACCCGCGGCGTCGGCGCGGCGCTCGCCGAACAACTGCTGCAGGAAGGCGTCGCCGTGCTCGGCGTGTCGCGCAGCCGTCATCCGTCGCTCGCGTCACGGGCCGGCGAGCGCTTGACCGAGGTCGAACTCGATCTGTCCGACTCGAAGACGATCGCGAGCTGGCTGGCCGGCGACACGCTGCGCCGCTTCGTCGACGGCGCGTCGCTCGTGCTGCTGTTCAACAACGCGGGCATCGTCGATCCGATCGGCCCGCTCGCCACGCAGGACCCGGCGATCGTCGCCCGCGCGGTCGGCCTGAACGTCGCCGCGCCGCTGATGCTGTCGGCGGCGCTCGCGCAGGCCGTATCGGCCGCGACCGAATGCCGGATCGTGCACCTGTCGAGCGGCGCGGCCCGCAACGCATATGCGGGCTGGAGCATCTACTGCGCGACCAAGGCCGCGCTCGATCACCATGCGCGCGCGGTCGCGCTCGACGCGAACGGCGGGGTGCGCATCTGCAGCGTGGCGCCGGGCGTCGTCGATACGGGCATGCAGGCCACGATCCGCGCGACCGACGAAGACAATTTCCCGATGCGCGAGAAATTCGACCAGTTGAAATCGAGCGGCGCGCTCGCGACGCCCGAGGCGACCGCCCGGCAACTGATCGGCTATGCGCTGAGCGACGCATTCGGTACCGAGCCGACGGCCGACGTGCGCAATCTGCCGACGCAGTAGGCGTCGGACGCGGCCCGTCATCCTTCGAGCCGCTTCGTCCAGTCCTCGACCTGCCGCGCCGTCCGGCGTTTTTCCAGCATCGCGCGCCAGCCGGGCGGCAGCAGCGGCACGTCGCACAGCGCATCGAGCGCGGCCACGTCGAGCGTGCGGCGATACAGCACGTCGAGCACCGTCGACAGCGGCCATTGCGGGTAGCGGCGCTCGTGGAGCGCCAGCACATCGCCCGCCGCCACCCAGCCTTCCTGCAGCACGCGGTAGTACCAGCCGGTCCGGCCGCTGTGCTGCACGAGCGCCGCCATCCGCGGATGGTCGAAGCGTGCGTTGAGCTTCCAGCATGGCTGCCGCGACTGCGAGACCTGGAGCACCGCGCCGCCCAGCGTGAACACGTCGCCGAGACACACGTCGTGCTCGGTGATGCCGCGCGTCGACAGGTTCTCGCCGAACGCGCCGGGCCGGGCGAGCACGTCGCGTGCGCCGATCTGGTCGGCCCACCACGCATAGTGATCGTGCGCGTAGTGGTGAACGGCCTTGTCGGGGCCGCCGTGATGCCGCGCATCGGCCTGCTCGTCGCCGGCAAACCCGAGTGCGCCCAGCCACAGGCGCGCATCCACCGGCTGCTTGTCGATCGCGCTCGCGTGCGGCGTACCGGCGAGCGGCCGGCTCGCGCCGATCCGCACCGCGCCGATGGCCGCCGCGATCGCCGGCCGCGCGTCGCCGCTCATGCCGCCACACCGTCCGGCAGCGCCGCGAGCAGGCGCTCGAGTTCGCGCGTGCGTGCCTCGCCGAGCGGCAGCAGCGGCCGCCTCGGTTCACCGGCGTCGAAGCCGCGCAGCCTCAGCCCGGCTTTCACGGTCACCGGCAACCCGCCGTTGACGATGAACTGCAGCAACGGCAACTGCGCGTGAAAAACCGATCGGGCGCGCACGAGGTCGCCCGTGCGCATCGCGTCGAACAACGCGAGCGGCAACGCGGCGTTGAGATTCGGCGCGGCCGTGCACCATCCTGCCGCGCCCGCGGCCAGCGCGGCGAGCGCCATCGGATTGCTGCCGTTGTAGAACGGGATCGTCCCGTCGCTCAATTGCGCGAGCCGGTGCATCCGGCCGATGTCGCCGGTGCTCTCCTTGACCATCGTCACGTTGTCGACGGTCCGGCAGATCGTCGCGATCAGCTCGGGCGACATGTCGACGCCGCTCGTCGCCGGGTTGTTGTACAGCATGATCGGGATGCCGATCGCGTCGCCGATCGCACGATAGTGCGCGACGATCTCGTCGTTGCCGAGCTTCCAGTACGACACCGGCAGCACCATCACCGCATCGGCGCCGGCCTGCTCGGCGAAGCGGGCGCGGCGCACCGCGCCCGCCGTGGTGAGATCCGAGATTCCGACGACGGTCGGCACGCGCCGGCGCACCGCGCGAATCGACGCGATGGCGACGGCCTCCCATTCGGCATCGGACAGGTAGGCGCTTTCGCCGGTGCTGCCCAACGGCGCGATCGCATGAACGCCGTCGGCGACCAGGCGTTCGATCAACGCATCGAGCGCGGTCAGGTCGACGCCGCCGTCGGCGGAGAATGGCGTGACCGGGTAGGCAATGATGCCTTTCAGCAGGATGGACACGATATGCATTCCTCAATGATTGTCTGGCGAAGTGGTAACGATGCGCCGATTCACGCGACGCAATCCTGATGCGTACGCAATGCGCGGCGCGCGTAGTAGTCGAACGTCACCGCATCGCGCTTCGGCTTCGAGATCCAGTCGTGCGCTTCACGCGCCAGGGCCGGCGGCACCGGCTTGATCTCGCCGGCCGACATCGCGAGCAGTTGCAGTTTTGCCGCGCGTTCGATCAGCAGCGCGAGGATGCATGCCTCCTCGATCGTCTTGCCGACCACGAGCTGCCCGTGATGCGACAGCAGGATCGCGCGCTTGTCGCCGAGCGCCTTCGAGATGATCTCGCCCTCCTCGTTGCCGACCGGCACGCCCGGCCAGTCCTTCAGGAACGCGCAGTCGTCGTACAGCGGGCAGGTGTCCATGTGCGACACGACGAGCGGCTGCTCGAGCATCGACAGCGCCGCGACATGCGCCGGGTGCGTATGGATGATGCAGTTCACGTCCGGGCGCTCGCGATAGATCCACGTATGGAACCGGTTGGCCGGGTTCGGAATGCCTTCGCCATCGACGACGTCGAGATCCTCGTTGACGCGCAGCAGGTTCGCGGCCGAGATCTCGTCGAAGCCGAGCCCGAGCCGCTGCGTGTAGTACGTGCCGGCCGCATCCGCGCGGCAGGTGATCTGCCCGGCCAGGCCCGAGTCGTGGCCGGCGTCGAACAAGATCCGGCACGTCAGCGCGAGCTTTTGCCGCGCGGACCAGCCGCTGTCGCCCACCGCGTTGTCCAGACGCCGCTCCGCCAGCGCGACCAGCGCTTCCTTCGTCAAATTCAGCGTTTCCGCCATGTTCGCCTCCTGAATGGACCGGGCCTGCCACGCCGTCCGCGGCCGTTTCCCCGGTCACACGCGACACACGATACACCGAATGACACTTTGTGTCATGCGTTACAATCGGTTTTTCGAAGGACACCTGGCGCCCCATGACGATTCGCCTGAAGCTGCTCAGAAAACAGAAGGGCTGGACGCTCGACGTGCTGGCCGACGAGACGGGCCTCACCAAGAGCTACCTGTCGAAGGTCGAGCGCGGCCTGAGCGTGCCGTCGATCGCGGTCGCGCTGAAACTGTCGAAGGCGCTGAACGTCGACGTCGAGCAACTGTTCTCGGAAAGCCGCAACCGCGAGCTGATCACGGTCACGCGCGCCGGCGAGCGCACCGCGATGGGCGCGGCGGCCGACCGCCACGCGCACCGCTTCGAGAGCATCGCGGCCGGCGTCGCGCCGAAGAAGATGCTGCCGTTCGTCGTGCATCCGCCGCACGAATTCGTCGCGTCGACGTTCCGCGAGCACGAAGGCGAGGAATTCCTGTTCGTGCACAAGGGGCGCGTCGAAATCGAATTTCCGAACGAGACGGTGCAACTCAGGGCTGGCGATTCAGTCTATTTCAACGCACTCATCCCGCACCGCACGCGCAGCCTCGGCACCGCGCAGGCGGAGATCCTGGTCATCGTCAGCCACGACGACTAGCCTCGTCACTTCTTCGCGCAAGGATCTTCCGATGGTCACCAAGGCCACCGCACCGTTCCAGCAGATCAAGACGCTCGTTCGCCAGAACGTCGAGTCGGGCGACTGGCGCCCCGGCGACCGCATCCCGTCCGAGCTCGACCTCGCCGCGCAGTTCGGCGTCGCGCGCATGACGGTCAACCGCGCGCTGCGCGAGCTGACCGAGGAAGGCGTGCTGAAGCGCATCGCGGGCGTCGGCACCTTCGTCGCCGAGGTGAAGCCGCAGTCGAACCTGCTGATGATCGCGCACATCCGCGACGAAATCCGCGCACGCGGGCACGAATATCGCTGCCGCGTGCTGAGCCGGTCGAGCGAACCCGCGTCGTTCGACGTCGCCGCCGCGTTCGGCCTGCCGGTCAACACGCCGGTCTTTCACGTGGTGTGCGTGCACGAGGAAAACGGCCGCCCGATCCAGCTCGAGGACCGCTACGTGAACCCGGCCGCCGCGCCCGGCTTCATCGACCAGGATTTCGAGGCCGAGCCGCCGTCCGAGTACCTGTACAACAACGTGTCGCACTACGAACTGGAAATCGAGCACGTCGTCGACGCGTCGCTGCCCACCGGCGAGCAGGCGCGGCTGCTCGACATGCGCGCCGACGAGCCGTGCCTCACGCTCACGCGGCGCACGTGGACGGACGGGCTGCCCGTCACGTTCGTGCACTTCCTGCATCCGGGCAACCGCTACCGGCTCGGCTCGCGCTTCAAGCCGGGCGCGGGGCGCCACCCGACCTGATCCTTCGGCGCACGCACGCCCCCGAACGCACGGCGGCCGTTTCGTCATGAAACGGCCGCCGTGTGGGTGACAGCAGGTCAGATCGCGCCGACCTGCCCTGCATCGCGCGACCACACGACCGGGAACAGCGGGTGGTCGAGCGGCGCGCCGTCGGCCAGTTGCGCCGCGAGCCCGGGGAAATCGGGCGAGGTTTTCCAGCGGCGCGGCGCGTGGCGGACATCGTCGCCGACGAAGCGGATCGAGAACGCGCGCCGGCGGTTCTGCGTGCCGCCCGACGCATGCAGCGTCAGCATCCGGAAGCACACCATGTCGCCAGGTTCGAGCGCCCAGTGGCGAATCGGGAACGCCGCGCGGTCGGCTTCGATGTCGGGCAGGTCGGCGAGGCTGCCTTCCGGAAACCACTTCGCCTCCTTGTCCATGAACGTGCGCGGCATCAGCCATGGCCCGCGATGCGAGCCCGCGACGAATTCCAGCGTCGATTCGAGCGGCACCGGATCGACCGGAATCCACATGCTGACGTTGTCGTCGCCTTCGATGTTGTAGTACGGCTGGTCCTGATGCCACGGCGTGCGCTGCCGCGTGCCGGGCTCCTTCACGAGCAGGTGGTCGTGATGCAGCCGCACGTGGTCGGTGCCCATCAGCGCGGCGGCGACCGACGGCGCCGGCGAGCGCACGATGAAATCACGATACGCGTCGTTGTGCTGCCAGTTGCAGAAATCCTCGAAGAACCAGCCCGGGTCGTCGGGCCGGCTCGCGACTTTCGCGCGTTCGCTCGGCTGCGCGAGGTTCGCGTCGATGCCGGCCCGCAGCGCGGCCACTTCGTCAGGCGAAAAAATGCCCTTGATGCAGACCGCGCCTTCCTCTCGGAACGCGGCGATCAGTTCGGGCGTCACGGCTTGCGCGACGCGCTCCTGGATACTCGTCATGGTGTGCCTGTCGATCGAATGAGTCACGGGGTCACGGTGCCGAAGTCAGTTGCTGCTTCGCGCCGTAGATGTCGAAGTCGAAGTATTTCGCGGCGATCTTCTGATAGGTGCCGTTCGCGCGAATCGCGACGATCGCGTCGTTCAGCCGCTTCTTCATGTCGGCGTCGCCCTTGCGGATGCCCATCGCGACGCCGTAGCCGGTGATCCGCGCGTCGGTCACGTCCGGCCCCGCGAACGCGTAGCCCTTGCCGCGCGGCGTCTTCAGGAACGAGTAGCCGGCCTGCGTCTTGTCCTGGAAGGTCGCGTCGAGGCGGCCGTTGACGAGATCCTGATACACCTGGTCCTGGTTCTGGTACGAGACGATCGTCACGCCTCTGGTCGCCCATTCGGCCTTCGCGTACGCCTCCTGCGTCGTGCCCTGGTCGATCCCGATGCGCTTGCCGGCGAGCGACGCGGCGGTCGGCAGCAGCTTCGAGCCGACCGGCGCGACGAGCGCGCCCGGCGACGCATACAGCTTGTTCGAGAAGTCGATCTGCTTGAGCCGCTCGTCGGTGGCCGTCATCGCGGACATGATGACGTCGAACTTGCGTGCGCGCAGCGCCGGGATCATCCCGTCGAAGCCCTGCTCGACCCACACGCACTTCGCATGCAGTTGCTCGCAGATCGCATTGCGCAGGTCGATGTCGAAGCCGGCGAGCGAGCCGTCGGGCTGCTTCGCCTCGAACGGCGGATACGTGGGGTCGATACCCCAGCGGATCGTCGACGTGTCCTGCGCGAACGACGCGAGCGGCGCGAACGCCAGCGCGGTAACGAGGAGCTTTGCGGTGCGGTTCATGGCGGGTCCTTGTGAGTCTCGACGCGGCGGGGGATGCCGGCGTACGGTGGAAGCGTCGCGACGGGAGGCCGGCGCGGGGTGCGAAAGACGAGGGACTTCGGTGAAATTGCGATGCAGTCTAGACTGCTTGATTTTTGAGCGCAAGCGGGGGAATCAAGAATAGAAAGGGGCAGAGGCGGCCGCGAACCCGAAGGCCGGCACAGCGCTTGATTTACCGCCATCCAGCCGGGAATTTCGAGCGTTTACCCTACGTGACGCGCATTCGCCACGGAGCGTATTTCCTCGGATATTTGCCGAACGGCGATGTCTATGCAGGCAATCAGCGTAGCGCTTTCCGAATGCGGTTCCCGCCGTTCCCGCAACGCACCCTATACCGCTCGTTGAATATGCGCCAGGCGCCTTCAAACCCCGCAAAACACCGCCCCCAAGTCCGGCGAAACCGCGATTGCCCACGGCGCCCGGCCATGTTAAAAGTCGCCGCACGCATTTGAAAATGAAATGCGCGATTCCACAGAAGTGCAGAAATGAATAGACCCCTGTTCGACATCGACCTGCTGCGCGCGCTCGTGATGGTCGCCGACTGCGGCAGCTTCACGACGGCATCCGCGCGCCTGCATTCGACGCAGTCGACGGTCAGCCAGAAGGTGCGCCGGCTCGAGGAAATCGCCGGTCACCGGCTGCTCGACCGCGGCACGCGCGACGTGCGGCCGACCGACGCGGGCGTGACGGTGCTCAGCTATGCGCGGCGCATGCTCGCGCTGAACGACGAGATGCTGGAGGCGCTGTCGGGCGCGACGGTCGCGCTGACGATCCGGCTCGGCGTGCCCGACGATTTCGCGGCGGGCCGCACGACGCACGCGCTCGCGGCATTCAAGCGCGAGCACCCGCAGGTCAAGCTCGAAGTGACGTGCGGGTTGAGCCGCGACATCAGCGCCGCGTACGATCGCGGCGAACTCGACCTCGTGCTGATCAAGCAGCGGCGCGACAGTCGCGAGGCCGTCGTGCGCTGGCCGGAGAAGCTGCGCTGGATCGACAGCGCGAAGCATCCGTCGATCGATCTCGATCCGGTGCCGATCGTCGTGTTCCCGCCGCGCGGGCTCTATCGCGACGACATGATCAAGGCGATCGAGGAGCGCGGCCGCCGCTGGCGGATCAGCTTCACGACGTCGAGCCTGAGCGGCATCCAGGCGGCCGTCGCGGACGGGCTCGGCATCAGCGTGCTGCCCGCGCGCGTGGTGACGGACGAGCATGTGGTGCTGACCGCGAAGCAGGGCTTCGCACCGATCGAGCACATGGACATCGCGATCCTGCACCGGCCGACGGCCGACCCAATGGTCAGCGAGCTGACGAAAGCGCTCGCGGCGATGCTGGAACTCGAAGGGCGGTAAGCGCAGCGGAATGCCAACGGCAGCGGCGCACAAGGGCGCCGCGCACCACACGCGTCAGAACAATCAGAACATCGTGTTGCCGTTCGCGGCCTGCTCGGGCACCGGCTGGTTGACGTCCCAGTGCTCGACGATCTTGCCGTGTTCGAGCCGGAAGACGTCCATGATCGCGCTGCCGCGCGTGCCCGGTTCGCGCACCGCGTGCACGTGCAGGATCACGTAGTCGCCGTCGACGAACGAGCGCTTGATCTCGCTGTGCGACTGCGGATATTTGTCGCGCAGGAACGCGACGAACTTGCGGAAGCCGTCGCGTCCGTCGGCCGCGTTCGGGTTGTGCTGCACGTAGCGATCGCCGACATATGCGAGCGCGGCGTCCGCATCCTTCTCGTTCAGCCCTTTCTCGTAGAACGCCAGCACCGTGCGCCGGTTGGCTTCCTGCTGCGCGTCGGCCGGGCCGGCCGCCACCGCCTGCGCGGCCGCCACGGCGAACAGGGCTGCCGCCATCCCTCGTGCGGCCCGTGCCGCGGTCGTGCGTCGCATCGTCGTCTCCCCGGAAATCCGGCTGAAAACCGGATCATACCGGGGCGACGCGGCGCTCAGACCAGCGCGCCGTCGCGCGCGACGATCTTCCCGGACGATACGACGAGGCGCCGCACCGGCCGCGCGACGACGGCCTCGGCGAACGTCAGCGCATCGACGAGCACGACGTCCGCGCGGCCACCCGGCTGCAACCCGTAATCCGCGAAACCGCAGCCGCGCGCCGCGCCGTGCGTCACGCAGTCGAGCGCGACTTCGAGCGCATCGTCGCGGCGGAAATCGTTGCGCATGCCGATCAGCATCGCGCGTTCGAGCATGTCGGGCGAACCGTACGGCGTCCACGTGTCGCGCACGCCGTCGTTGCCGCCGATCACGATCACGCCCGCCGCGCGGCACGCGGCCACCGGCGGCACCGGCACCGCCGCCGGCGCGGTCGTGACGATCGCGACGCCGAGCCCGGCCATCCGCGCGAGCAGCGCATCGCGCTCGCGTTCGGCGATGTCGCCGAGACAGAAACCATGGCTGATCGTGACCTTCCCCTGCATGCCGTGCGCGGCCGTGCGCTGCAGGATCAGGTCGAGCGAATACGCGCCCATCGACCCGCGCTCGTGCAGATGGATATCGAGCCCGCACCCGTGGCGATCGGCGATCGCGAACAGCACGTCCACCGCCTCGACCGGATCGCCTTCGATCGCACACGGGTCGAGCCCGCCGAGCAGGTCGGCGCCGGCGCCGAGCGCGTCGGACAGCAGCGCATCGGTGCCCGGCCGCTTGAGCACGCCCGATTGCGGAAACGCAACGATCTGGATCTCGACCTGCCCGCGCAGCGTCTCGCGCGTCGCGAGCACGCCGTGCAGATGACGCAGCCCGGCTTCGGTATCGACGTCGACGTGCGTGCGGATGCGCGTCGTGCCGGCCGCGAGGAACGCACGCGCCAGCGCGAGCGACGCGGTGCCCGCGTCATGGCCGCTCGTCGCGCGATAGTGGCGTTCGTTCTCGATGCGATCGACGAGGCGCGGCCCGACCTGGTTGCGATACCACGGCATCCCCCAGTGAGTCTTGTCGAGGTGCGTGTGGCCTTCGACGAGGCCAGGCAGCGCCAACGCGAGCCCGCCATCCTCGATCGCGCAGCCGGCCGGCGCATCGAGCGACGGGCCGACGCGCGCGATGCGATCGTCTTCGATCAGGATATCGAGCGCGGCGTCGGCGCTCGTGCGGACATTGCGGATCAGCAGGGTCGTCATGTCGGTTCCGGTGCGGTCGGTCAGTGCAAGGCGCGCGCGGCGCGCGCCGTGCCGTCGGTCGGGTGGATCAGCGCGTGAAGCGCAGCGACGGGGCGAACGGCGCGCCCGTATCGCTTTCGCCGCGGCGGAATACCCAGCGTTCGGCCGGCACGCCCGCGACGGCCGCCGCCGCATTCGGCGCGCGCACCGCGACGAAGCTCGCGTCGCAGCCGACCGCGATTCCATAGTTTTCCTTACCGATCGCGCGCGCGCCGGCGTGCGTCGCCATGTCGAGTGCAATGCCGAGCGCTTCGTCGGTGTAGAAGCCCGACCGGTAGCCGACCATCATCGCGCGCTGCAGCATGTCGCCGTTGCCGTACGGCCACCATGCGTCGCGAATGTTGTCGTTGCCCGCGAACACGTGCACGCCCGCGTCGCGCAGCCGTTGCACCGGCGGAAACGCGCAGTCGCCCGGCGCATTCGTCAGGATCGATACCCCGGCGTCGGCCAAGGCCGCCGCGGTGCGCTGCACGTCGTCGTCGCTCACCTGGCCCAGCGCGTACGCGTGGCTCACGTTCACGCGCCCGCCGAGCCCGGCCGCGCGCGTGCGCGCCGCGATCCGCAGCAGTTGCGCGATGCCTGTCTCGCCCGGCTCGTGCAGGTGGATGTCGATTTTCGCGCCGCGCTTCTCGGCGATGCCGAACACGATGTCGAGCTGGCCGTCCGCGTCGCCGTCGAGCGTCGTCGGGTCGATCCCGCCGACCACGTCCGCGCCTTCGCGCACGGCTGCATCGAGGATCTCGGCCGTGCCCGGGCACGTGATCACGCCGGCCTGCGGAAACGCGACCAGTTCGATGTCGACGATGCCGCGCCATTGTTCGCGCGCGGCCATCACGGCCTGCAGGTTCGACAGGCCCGTCGTCGCATCGACGTCGACGTGGCTGCGCATCGCGATCGTGCCGAACGCGGCGGCCTGCGCGATCAGCGCGTTCGCACGCTCGACGATCGGCGGCGCGGCCGCGAGCTGGCGCTTCTCGACCGCGAGCCGCTCGCGCAGCGAGCCGGCCGATTCATGCGGCACCCAGCGATCGCCGACGAAGCTCTTGTCGAGATGGATGTGGCCGTCGACGAAACCGGGCAGCACGACGCGACCGTCGAGGTCGATCGTCTGCGCGCCCGGCGCGGCCGCGCAATCGGCGCCGATCGCGGCGAAGCGGCCGTCACGGACGACGAGATTGACGGGCTGGCCGCCGGCGTCGACGGCGTTGAAGAAGAATCGTTCGGTCATGGCTTGGAATGTGGGGCGGTCGCGACGCGGCCCGGCGCGGACAGGGGAGGGAACCGCGACCGGCGCGGCGCGACCGTTGGCAGGGAATCCGGCCACGATATCGGACGACGCTGCGCGAGGCCAATTAAATGTCGCGATGCCGCGCATTCGATTTCGCGATGTGCGGCGCGGAGGTCCGCCGGGCCGGCCGCGACGGCGGGTGCGATCACCGTGGAAACACAGCCTGTCGGCGGTCGCGCATCGTCGGCACACGGCGCCCGGAAACCGCGTCGCGCCATCGCCACCAGCGGGCTTCGACGCCCGCCCCGGCGGCGATTTACGCGGCAACAGACTTTACACGTTGTTACCCGGCCGCACCGGACGCGCATCCGGCCATTCCTTATACTCACGCCGAGTTCGCCACCCGAGAGGGGAATCCATCGGCGGACACGTTGCCGATGCAGGAAACATCATGATGCGCATGCCTTCCACGAAGACCGTTCTGTTCGCCTCGCTCGTCGCCGTGGCGGCGCTTCCGCTCACCGCCTGCGTCGCGCCGGGCTACTACGGCGCGCAGCCGGGCTATCCGCAGCAGCAGCAATACGCGACGCCCGGCTATGCGCAGCCCGCGTATTCGCAACCGGGCTACGTGCAGCAGCAACCGGCGTATCCGAACCAGGCGCCGCAACCGTACGACCAATACGGCAACCCGTCGCAATACGGCTCGCAGCCGTATGACCAGTACGGCAATCAGCAACAGCAATATGCGAACCCGTACGGCACGCAGTACGGCACCGTGTCGAACATCCAGCCGGTCAACGGCTCGGTCGGCCCGTCGGGCGTGGCCGGCACCGTCGTCGGGGCGCTGGTCGGCGGCCTCGTGGGCAACCAGTTCGGCCGCGGCCACGGCCGCGATGCGGCGACCGTGATCGGCGCGCTCGGCGGTGCGGTGGCGGGCAACCAGATCGGCCAGCAGATGGGCGCCGCGCAGGGCCCGAGCAGCTACCGGATCGACGTGCAGGTCAGCGACGGCTCGATGCGCTCGTTCGACGTGCAGTCGCCGGGCAACCTGCGTCCGGGCGACCGCGTGCAGATCAACGGCAATCAGCTGTCACGCTACTGATGCCGCCGGCGTGCGCGTGAGCGGATCGCGCGCGCCCGTCGAACCCGCGACGTCGGCCCCGCATGCGGCGCGACGTCGAAATCACACGCGCTCGGCCCCGAGCGCGACGCGCGTCGATCGCGCGGCCGACGGATTCCTATTAGGATAGACGCGATGCATCCGGCGGCCGCAGCGGCGCGCCGGCCTGCACGCCCCTCAACCGGAACGCTGCCGATGACGATCACGATCCGCCTGCTCGACGCGGCCGATGCCGCCTGTTTCCGCGCCGTCCGCCTGCGTGCGGTCGATACCGCGCCCACGTCCTTCCTGCCGACGCTCGACGAAGAATCGCAGGTGCCGGCCGACGAATTCGCGAAGCGCCTCACGCCGACGCAGGTCCAGGCCGTATTCGGCGCGTTCGACGGCGACACGCTCGTCGGCATCACCGGCGTACGCCGCGATGCGCGCACGAAGATCGCGCACAAGGCGACGATCTGGGGCGTGTACGTCGACGCCGCCTATCGCGGGCAACGCATCGCGCAGGCGCTGCTCGACAGCGCGACCGCGCATGCGGCGAACGCGTGGGGATGCAGCCAGCTGATGCTGTGCGTGAACGAGGTCAACCACGCCGCGGAGCGGTTGTATGCGTCGCAGGGGTTCGTGCGGTTCGGCACGGAGCCGCGCTCGATGTTCGTCGATGGCCGCTTCTACGACGAGCACTACATGATCAAGACGCTGGCGTAACGCATTCGCGTTCGCGCGCGGGCACCGGCCGGGCCGCATGCGAACGTCGTCGCGTGTTTTATCTCCTCTATCTCATCGCTTGTCGGTGATCGTCGTGTTGACGATCTGTCCGGCGATCGTCACGTTCGCCAACGTCATTGCGCTTACGTTGAACGCATAGACCGGCCCTGGCGACGTGACCGTCGGCGTGCCTGACGCCACCGGCGTGCCGAAATCGCAGTTGCTGATCGTCACGCCGGAGATCGGCTGCACGGCCGGCGTCGGCGGCGTGCCGTTGTAGTCGAACGCGACCGGCCCCTGCGCGACGATCGCCTGGAAACACGACGCGGTCACGCCATTCAGTGTCACGTTGCTCGCCTTCACGTCGGAGATCGTCACGTTCTGCACGACCGGCGCCCGCGTGCGCACCGCATCGTTCGCCGGCTGGTAGTCGCAGTCGAACGTGACGATGCCGCCCTGCGCGGCCGACGGATTGCCGGCCGACGGCGTGACGACGCCGAGCGGCACGCTCGCGTTGATCGGGCTGCCGGCGAGCAGCGCACTGCCGTAGCCGCCGCCCTTCAGCGTCAAGCCGTTCGGCAGCGTGACGCCCTTCACGTGGAAATCCTTCACGTAGCCGCCGCGGTTCATGTTGGTCTTCACGCGGATCGCGATGTTCAGCGGGTTGGTCTGCCAGTTCGCGTTCAGCATCGACAGGTTGGACGCATAGATCTGCTCGACGCCGCCGCCCATCTCGCTGCCGAGCGTAATCCCGCCGTGCCCGCTGTTCATCGTGCAGTTGCGGATCAGGTGCCGCTTCGCGGGCCCGTATTCGGTGTCGCGGTCCTTGCCCGACTTGATCGCGATGCAGTCGTCGCCGGTGTTGAACGTGCAGTCCTCGCACAGCACGTCGGTGCATGCGTCCGGATCGAAGCCGTCGTTGTTCGGGCCGATGCTGTTGGTCGTCACGCCGCGGATCACGACGTTGCGGCTCGCGGTCGGATGGTGCTGCCAGAACGGCGTGTTCTGCGTCTGGTAGTTCGCCATCAGCACGTTGGTGCAGCCGATGAATTCGACCATGCACGGCCGCAGGTAGTGACCGAGGCCGAAGATGCGCTTCTCGACCGGCACGCCGGCCTCGGACAGCGCGGGCAGGTAGTTCTGGTCCTGCTGCCACGGCGTGACGGGCGATGTGAGCAGCGCATAGAGCGCGTCGGGAATCGCGGGCGCGACGATCCGCAGGTCGACGTTGTTCGGATTCGCGGTGTTCTGCGCCGGCACCGTCGCGCTCGCGCCGTACGCGCCCGACGAGCCCTTGTAGGTCCACCAGCAGACGCTGTTCGCGCCGCTGCCGGAGAACGGCGTCATCGCCTGTCCGTTGAGCACCGACGTCGGGCCCTCGCCGGTCAACGCGATGTTCGTCGCATTGCGGGCGTAGACAGGTGCGCCGTAGTTCAGGCAATCGTTCGCCTGCCAGCGGCTGTAGTACAGCCGGCCGTTCGCGCCGCAATCGACCGGGCCGTCCTTCGCGTAGTCGGCCGGGTTCGGGCTGAAGTAGATCGTGCAGTTCGCGCTCAGGTGGAACGTGACGTTGCTCTGCAGCACGATCGGCCCCGCGCAGTACCAGTTGCCGGACGGCACGACGACCCGGCCGCCGCCTTCGCGCCGGCACGCGTCGATCGCCGCGAGAAACGCCGGGCGCGAATCGAAGGCGCCGGGCGCGGTCGTCAGGTCGGAACCGGGGCTGACCGGCGATTTCGCCGCCGGGTACGGCGACGTCTGCGCGACCGTCGCGCACGGGCGCGCGCCGTAGTGCGTCACGTCGAAGTCGCGGCCGCGCCGCGCGAGCCGTGATACGTGCGCGAGCGACGCGGCGATGCGCGCCGCCGCGCCGTGCTCGCCCCACACGAGATCGACCGCCGACGCACCGGGCGTCGTGCCTGCCGCCAGCGCCCGGGTGGCCGCCAACGGTCCGCCGAGCATCGCACCGCCGGCGAGTGCACCGGTCCAGCTGATGAAGGCGCGGCGCGATACCCGTTTCGACGGGGACGATCGGACGGATGAAGACGGACGGCGGCGATGAGCGGCCATGGGCACTCCTTCAGGGTAATGGGTATCGATGCGCCGGGTAGCGGATCGCAATTTATACGTCGTCGTACTACATTGCGCAGTCTAGACGCGATTAGCGCAAGGGACGTATTTGTCGTTTACCCTGTTTTTATTGAATATATTCGGCATATGTGTGCGCACACTCACATTGTCGAGCGCGCCTTTAGAGATATGTTGTCGTATGTTTATGCGCAAAAACTACAAATCAATCCTCCGCCGCTAACGCTCTCCATCCTGTCTCTTATACACCTCTGACGCTGCCGACGATA
>NZ_JACCQB010000043.1:0-60977 GCF_015712265.1 Burkholderia sp. 9777_1386
CTCCCGCGCCCCTCCTCGGTTCTGCTGAACGTTCCACCCCGTGGCGCATGCACGTCGACGTGCACGCGCGTTCACGCCGTTCGTTTCACCCGACCTGATTCACGCGTTCACCCGCCAGCCCGCATCGCGCGGGCGACGCCGCCCTGCGCATCGTCCGCGCAACGTGCCGCGCCGCCTGCCGCGGTGCGGCCTGCACGCGGGTGCGACGCACGTTGACGGCCGCCGGCCCGCGCCGGTCCCGCCGCTCGACGCATACGAGGAGTTCATACCATGTCGACCACCGTCGATCGGGCCATCTCGCCCGCCCGTTCCGCCAGCGCCGGTTACCGGACGCTCTGGCGCTGGCACTTCTACGCCGGCCTGTTCGTGATGCCGTTCCTCGTGATTCTCGCGATCACGGGCACGCTGTACTGCTTCCAGCCGCAGATCGAGCCGCTGCTGTATCCGCACCGGCTGGTCGTCGAACCGCGCGCGACGCCGCGGCTCGATGCCGACACGCTGCTCGCCCGCGCCCGCACCGCAATGCCGGCCGATGCGACGCCGGTATCCGTGCAGGTCGCCACCGCGCCGGACCGCAGCGCCGAGTATGTTTTTCGGCTGCGCGACGGCAGTCGCGAGAGCGTGTACGTGAACCCGTACGACGGCCGCGTGCTCGGCACGCTGAGCGTCGAGAACCGCTTCATGCAGGTCGACCGGATGCTGCATCGCAAGCTGCTGCTCGGCAAGACCGGCGAGTGGCTGATGGAGCTCGCCGCTTGCTGGACCTTCGTGATGATCGGCACCGGCATCGCGCTGTGGTGGCCGCGCGGCGCGGCACGCGTCGGGCGCGCGCTGCGGCCCGACCTGTCGCTGCGCGGCCGGCCGCTGTGGAAGAGCCTTCATGCGACGGCCGGCATCTGGCTTGCGGCCGGCACGGTCGCGTTCATCCTGACCGGGCTGCCGTGGTCGGGCTCGTGGGGCAAGAACTTCAAGGCGCTCGCCGCGACCGTGAACCTCGGCGCGCCGGAAGGCGCATGGGGCGGCGCGTCGGTACGCTCGACGCGCCCCGGTGCCGCCGCGACGGCCGGGCAGGCGCCTGCGCAGGCCACCGCGCCGTCCGGCCATCACCACGATTCCGGCGAATCGATGCCGGGGATGGTGATGGACGACCTGCCGTTGCCGCAAACGCCGTGGGCGGTCGGCAACGTGCCCGTGCCGCATTCGCCGTCCGCGCCGACGCCCGCGCCGCTGCCGCTGGCCCGCGCGATCGCGATCGTCGCCGGGCTCGGCGTGACGAGCGGCTACACGCTCGCGCTGCCGTCCGGCGCGGACGGCGTGTTCACCGCGTCGTACTTCCCGGCCGACCCGAAGGCCGAACGGACGATCTACGTCGACCAGTACAGCGGCGCGGTCCTGAAGGACATCCGCTATGGCGACTACGGCGCGGTATCGAAAGCGGTGTCGTACGGCACGTCGCTGCACATGGGCCGCTATTTCGGCCTCGCGAACCAGATCATTTGCGCGGTGCTGTCGCTCGGGCTGGCCGCGATGGCCGTCACGGGCACCGTGATGTGGTGGAAGCGCCGCCCGGCCGGGACGCTGGGCGCACCGTCGCGCGAACGCGGCACGCCGCCGATGCGCGGCTGGATCGCCGGGCTCGTGCTGCTCGGCATCGTGTTCCCGTTGATGGGACTGACGATCGTCGCGGTCTGGTTGCTCGACCGGCTGCTGTTCGGCCGCGCCGCGCGCGCCGCGGCGTGATCGACGCAAGCGCTTCCCCCATTCGAAGGAAACCGAAACAATGAATTTCAAATCGATGCTGCCCGCCGCCGTGCTCGCGGCGCTCTCGCCGGCCGGGCAGGCCCACGCACAGGAACGCGGCGTCGACGGTGCCGGCGCCACGCTCGCGCCGATTCGCGTCGACGCGCAGAAGGCGCCCGCCCTGACGCAACCGCTCGACACCGGCAGCCATCTCGGGCTGTCGCCGCTCGAAACGCCCGCGAGCGTCGAGCAGATCAACCGCGCGACGCTGGACACGCGCGGCGACAACTCGATCATCGACGCCGTGAGCCGCGCCGCCGGCATCAGCGCGTCGCCGCATCCCGGCAACGGCAACTCGGAGCTCGCCGCGCGCGGCTTCGTCGGTGCATCGTCGGTCACGCAGCTCTACGACGGCGTGCGCCCGTACGGCGCGATCGGCGTCACGTTCCCGTTCGACACGTGGTCGGTCGACCACATCGACGTGTTGCGCGGCCCCGCTTCGGTGATCTACGGCGAAGGCGCGATCGGCGGCGTGGTCAACATCGTCCCGAAAAAGCCGACGCGCACGCCGATCCGCAACGAGCTGCAGGTCGGCGGCGGCACCGAAGGCACGGCGCGCGCCGCGTTCGGCAGCGGCGGCGCGATCAACGACAAGCTGTCGTACCGCTTCGACGTCAGCGGCAACCGCTCGTCGAACTGGGTCGATCGTGGCGACTCGCGCAACCTGTCGGTGTCCGGCGCGCTGCGCTACGACGTGACGCCCGACCTGTACGTGACGGCGTCGTATGCGCAGGGCTTCATGCATCCGATGCAGTATTTCGGTGTGCCGCTCGTCGACGGCGCGCGCGATCGCGCGCTCGACAAGAAGAGCTACAACGTCGGCGACGCCGACATCGCGTTCCGCGACAGCTGGGCCACCGTCTCGGCGAACTGGCAGCCGAGCGACGCGCTGAACGTGACGAGCACGCTGTACCGGATGAAGAGCAACCGTCACTGGAAGGACGCCGAGTACTACACGTACCTGCCGTCGAGCGCGCAGGTGCGGCGCAGCAGCTACACGGAGATCTTTCACGACCAGGAACAATACGGCAACGTGACGACGGCCACCGTCGGCAGCGCGCTGTTCGGGATGCGCAACACGTTTTCGGCGGGCGTCGAGTTCAACCACACGACGTTCCAGCACGACAACAATTCGCCGTATGCGGGCACGTCGACGGTCGATCCGTTCAACGTCGATCCGGGCAGTTTCATCAATACGGCCGGCACGTTTCCGAAGTACCGCAGCCAGTCGAACCAGTACGCACTGTTCGCGGAGAACCGGCTCGAGATCACGCCGCGCTGGTCGGTGATCGGCGGGCTGCGCTACGACCATGCGAGCGTGAACCGCGACGATCTCGTGAACGGCGGCGCATTCACGAAGGTATTCGCGAACACGGGCTGGCGCATCGGCACCGTGTACGACGTGCGGCCCGGCCTCGCCGTGTACGGCCAGTATTCGGTCGCGGCCGATCCGGTCAGCTCGCTGCTGTCGCTGAATGCGTCGAAGGCCAACTTCACGCTCGCGACCGGCCGGCAGATCGAGATCGGCGTGAAGCAGTCGTTCCTCGACGGCAAGGCCGAATGGACGCTCGCCGCGTACCGGATCGTGAAGCGTAACCTCCTGACGGCCGACCCGGTGAATCCGAACCAGTCGATCCAGGTCGGCCAGCAGTCGTCGCGCGGGCTGGAGGCGACGGTCGGCGCGGAGATCGCGAAGGACTGGCGCGTCGATGCGAACGTGTCGATCCTGCGCGCGAAATACGACGATTTCCAGCAGTCGTCCGGCGGCGCGACGGTGTCGCGCGCGGGTAACGTGCCGGTGTCGGTGCCGCAACGGCTCGCGAACCTGTGGGTGAGCTGGCGCTTCGCGCCGGACTGGACCGGCATCGCGGGCGTCAAGTACGTGGGCAAGCGGTTCGCCGACACCGCGAACCAGCTCGTGATGCCGTCGTACACGACCATCGACCTCGGCCTCGCGTGGAAGCCGCGCAAGGACACGACGATCACCGCCCGCGCGTACAACGTCTTCAATCGTCGCTACGTGCAGTCCGCGTATTACAACGAGACGCAGTATCTGCTCGGCAACGACCGGCGGTTCGAGCTGCTGGCGAACTACCGGTTCTGATGCGGCGCGCCGCCGCGCAACGCGTCCGCCGATGCGTGCGCGGCGGCGGGTCGGTCAGCTTCCGGTCTCGCCGCTGCCCGCCCGAAACGGCCCGTCACGCGCGCGGGCCCGCCATCCACTTCCGGTAGCGCCGCGTCTGGCACTGCGCGGCCAGTTGCTGGCGCACCAGCGCGCGCAGCGGCGACACCCGAGGATGCGTGCGACGCCCTTCGCTGAGCCGCGTGAGCTGGAACTTGACGACGGCCATGTTCGCCAGCGCGCCCAGCGCCTTGTTCTTCCAGCGGATCGGCTGCAGCACCGGCGCGCTGTCCTTGCCCGCGCGCCAGTCGCGCGGCAGGTTCGGGTCGATCGACAGCGCGGTCGCGATGCCGACCATCGCGACACCGCTGTTCACTACCTGCTCGGCCACCGCACGGCGCCGGATGCCGCCCGTGACCATCAGCGGCATCCGCGCGACGGCCGTGATGTCGCGCGCGAATTCGAGGAAGTACGCTTCGCGCGCGAGCGTGCGCCCGTCGCGCGCCTCGCCCTGCATCGCCGGCACTTCATAGCTGCCGCCCGACAGTTCGACGAGATCGACGCCGAGCGGATTCAGCAGTTCGACCACCCGCTTCGCGTCGTCCGCGCTGAAGCCGCCGCGCTGGAAATCGGCCGAGTTCAGCTTCACCGCGACGACGAAGGCCGGCGACACCGTCGCGCGCACCGCCTTCACGATATCGAGCAGCAGGCGCGCGCGATTCTCGATGCTGCCGCCCCACTGATCCTGGCGGCGATTGGTCAGCGGCGACAGGAACTGGCTCAGCAGATAGCCGTGCGCCGCGTGCACCTGCACGCCGGTGAAGCCGCTTTGCTCCGCGAGCTGCGCGGCGCGCACGAAGCGCTGCTGCACGTCGGCGATGTCGGCCGCCGTCATCTCCTTCGGCACCGGAAACTGCTTCGACAGCGCGCCGAGCGCGAGCGGCACGGCCGACGGCGCGAGCGTCGTCTGGCCCAGCGCCGCCTGCATCTGGCGCCCCGGGTGATTGATCTGCATCCATACGTGCGCGCCGCCCGAGCGCGCGATCTGCGCCCAGCGGCGGAACCGGTCGAGATGCGCGTCGCTTTCGAGCACGACGCCGTTCGGCCCCGTCATCGCGCGGCCGTCCACCATCACGTTGCCGGTCAGGATCAGGCCGACCTGACCGTCGGCCCACGCCTGGTACAGGCGCAGCAACGCGTCGGACGGCGCGTGGTCCGCATCGGCCATGTTTTCTTCCATCGCGGCCTTGGCCAGACGGTTCGGAATCACCGCCCCGTTGGGCAGTGTGAGCGGCGCAAACAGATTCATGGTGGACACCCTCGATTGACGATGCCCAACGATAACTTTAAAGTCAACTTTAAGGTCAAGCCCTTTTGGAGCCCATCATGAAAATCGGCGAACTGGCGAAGGCGAGCGGCCTCGCGGCGTCGCGCATCCGCTTCTACGAAGCGAGCGGCCTGCTCGAACCGGCCCGCCGCCAGGCGAACGGCTATCGGGAATACGGGCCGGAAGCGTTGACGCGGCTCGCGATCATCGATCGCGCGCAGCGCGCGGGCTTCTCGCTCGACGAGATCCGCGCGGTGCTGCCGCCCGATCTCGGCGCATGGCCGCACGACGAACTGCTGGTCGCGCTGCGGCACAAGGTCGACGAAATCGCGCTGCTCGAACGGCGTCTCGCGCAGAACCGGCAGCACCTCGAGACGCTGATCGACGAAATCGAGAACAAGCCCGAAGGCGAGGATTGCGCGGGCGCCGCGCAGCGGATGCTCGACCGGCTCTGCGAGCAGGCCAGCCAGCCGCTGGAGTCCGCCCCTGTGGTGCGGCCGGCGCGCAAGCGCGCGTGACCGGCTACACTGCGTCACCCATCGATCAACCGGCGCTGCGGCGACACGCGTCGCCGCATGCGCACCGTCTTCCGCCGAGCACCCTCACGACCGTATCCGCATGACGATCCCCCGTATCAAAGGATTTTTCATCGCCGTACTGCTGACGTTCGGCATCGGCAGTGCCTTCGCGTCGACGTGCGACGACACGCATTCGTCGATCCGTTGCCCGGACACCTCCGATCTGCCGGCCGACATCGTCGCGCAACTGCCCGCCGGTTACGAAGCGCTGGATGCCGCATCGGGGCGCCTGACCGACGGCACGCGCAACGGTTACGTCGTCGTCGCGCATCAGCCCGGCGATTCGATGCAGACGCCGTCGCTGCGTCCGCTGCTGATCTTCCTGCAGGGTCCGAACGGACGCTACCGGCTGGCGGCCCGCAACGACACCGTGATCATGAAAGCCGACGAAGGCGGCATGGGCGACCCGTATCTCGATGGCGTCGCCGAGAACGCACTCACGATCGAGCCTCGCATGTTCACCGTCGAACAGGGCGTATTCGCAGGCCATAACCACTGGCGCGACCGCGTGACGTTTCGCTATGACGTCGCGCATCGCACGTGGCTGTTCCATCGCGAAGTGTTCCGGAACTGGCGATTCAACTACGAGCAGGACGGCGATGCGCTGAAGGCCGACCCGGTACGCGTCACGCGTGCGAATGCGGCAAAGGCCGTTTCGTTCGAAGCGTGGCGGCCGAGTTACTGGTGCGATTCCGCCGAGCGGCGCAACAACGATCCGGCTTGCCGCAAGCATTGACGGCGGCCGGCCGGCGGCGAGGCGGGCGCGGCTGCGAGGATTTGCTTACGTCGCAGGTAATCGACGCGCGCCGTCCGCGCCGCGATCATGGCTCCATCGACTCTCGAACCGCATCACGCCAAGGAGCCCGCCATGACCGCCTACGCCATCGCCCACCTGCATGACGTCGACATGTGCGACGACATCGTCGAATACCTCGAACGGATCGACGGCACCCTCGCGCCGTACGACGGCCATTTCGTGATTCACGGCGCACGCCCGGAAGTGCGCGAAGGCGAATGGCGCGGCGACCTGATCGCGATCGCGTTTCCCGATCTCGGCACGGCGCGCGCATGGTACGAATCGGATGCGTACCGGCAGATCCAGCCGCTGCGCGCGCGACACGCGAGCGGCCCGCTGATCCTGATCGACGGTGTCGACGAACGGCACAAGGCGACCGACATCCTGCGCTGAATCATGACGCCGGCGATGCCGACACCGCTTACGACGCCTTCCGCTCCATCGGCTCGCCGACGACGAATCCACCGCCCTGGAACCGCTGTGCGGGATCGTCGTACTCGGCGGTCGGCGCCGTCACCGGGAACAACCCGGCGAACTGTTCGGAGCTGTCGCGCGGACGGAAGCCGAGGAAACCGACCTTCGTGTTGTCCCACCACTTCACCGGGTTGTCCGACGCGCCATAGACGATCGCGTGCCCGACGCGGTTCGTCAGCAGCGAGCAGCGCACGAGCTCGATGAAATCGCGATAGCTGAGGAACGTGACGAGCATCCGCGGATTCTTCGGCACCTCGAACGACGAGCCGATCCGCAGACATACGGTTTCGATCCCGAAGCGGTCGAAGTAATACCGCGACAGCGATTCGCCGAAGCACTTCGTCACGCCGTACAGGCTGTCGGGGCGCAGCGGCGCATCGGCGTCGAGCACTTCCGTGACCGGATGGAAACCGATCGCATGGTTCGAGCTCGCGAACACGACGCGCTTCACGCCGTGCTTGCGCGCGGCTTCGTACAGGTTGTACGTGCCGGTGATGTTCGCGCCGACCAGATCGTCGAACGGCGCATCGACCGAAATGCCGCCGAGGTGGACGATCGCGTCCACGCCGTCGACGAGCTGCATCACGGCCGGCCGGTCGGCCAGGTCGACCACGCGGATTTCTTCATGCGCGGCCGCGTCGTCCAGCGCCGCGATGTCGCTGACGCGCACGACGTCGGCCCAGTCGGCGAGCGCGCCGCGCAACTGGCGGCCGAGGTTGCCGGCCGCGCCCGTCAGCAGCAGGCGGCCGAACGGTTTGCGCGCGGCGGTGGATGAGGCGTTCATCGAATCTCCTTGGATCTGGCCTGAAGCGGAAAACGTTTTCCAACTATACGCGGACGCGCCGTCGAACGTCAATGGTCGAACCCGTTCGCAGCCATCCGCACTTTCCCGATATCGACGGCTGGCCGCGCGCCGGCTTTTTCTGCCACAATCCGGCGTTATCGAACGAAAACGTTACCCTTCCGATGAAAAAAGTTTCCCCGACGATCCGCGACGTGGCCGCGGAAGCCGGCGTGTCGGTCGCGACGGTATCGAAGTACGTGAACGGCACGCAGCGCTTCTCGCCGACCGTCGAGGCCCGGCTCAAGGAAGCCATCGAGCGGCTCGGCTACCGTTCGAACCCGCTCGCGCGTTCGATGATCACCGGCCGCACGCGCACGATCGGCCTCGTGATCCTCGACATCAGCAACCCGCACTTCACGAACGTGGTGAAAGGCGCGAACCGCGTCGCGCTGCAGCACGACTACACGCTGCTGCTCGTCGATACCGAGGAGAGCCAGGCGCGCGAACGCTCGCTGATCGAGGCGCTCGCGCAGCGCGTCGACGGGCTGATCGTCAGCACGCGGATGCCCGACGAGGAAGCCGGCTGGATGCTCGACCTCAACAAGCCGCTCGTGCTGCTGCGTCGCAGCCCGGGCCTGCCGATTCCGAGCGTCGGCATCGACAACCGGCTGTCGACGTACATGCTCGCGCGCCATCTGCTCAACCTCGGCCACACGCGCATCGCGTATCTCGGCTTCGGCACCGCACGCGTGAACGACGAACGGATCCAGGGCGCGCGCGACTGCCTCGCCGAAGCGGGGCTCACGCTGGACGTGCACGACGCGCATGCGCCGACCGCCGAAGCCGGCGAGCGCGCGTGCTCGCGCGTGATGCTCGGGCCGCAGCGCCCGCAGGCCGTGATCTGCTACAACGACCTGATCGCGCTCGGCTTCATGAAGGAAGCCGCGTCGCTCGGCTTCCGGCTGCCGCAGGACGTGTCCGTCGCCGGCGTCGACAACGTGCCGTATGGCGAATACGCGGCGCCCGCGCTGACGACCGTCGACATCCAGAGCGAGAACATGGGCGAGCTCGCGATGCAGAAGCTGATCGACGCGCTCGCGGGGCGCACCGACGCGAGCTATTCGACGTTCGAGCCGCGGCTGATCATGCGCGCGTCGACGGCCCCGGCCGGCTGACGCGTTCGCGGCACCCGGCTTCCCCGCCCACAAAAAACGCCGCCCGAGGGCGGCGTTTTCGCTTGCCGATACGCGATCACGCGTCGAGCTTCGCGGGCTTCATCTTCGGCGTGAGCCCGTGCATCACGGCCAGCGCGATCAGGTAGGCCGATGCGCCGATCGCGAACAGCACCCAGTAGTGGCCGGTGCGCTGCAGCACCTGGCCGATCACTTCCGAGAACAGCACGCCGCCGATCGAGCCGGCCATCCCGCCGATGCCGACCACCGACGCGACCGCGCGGCGCGGGAACAGGTCGGACGCCGTCGTGAACAGGTTCGCCGACCAGCCCTGGTGCGCGGCGGCGGCAAGGCCGACGATCAGCACCGCGACCCACAGGCTCTGCACCTGCGACACGAACGCGATCGGCAGCACGCAGCATGCGCAGATCAGCATCGCCGTCTTGCGCGCACGGTTCACGCTCCAGCCGGCGCGCAGCAGCGTCGACGACAGCCAGCCGCCGCCGATGCTGCCGACCGTCGTCAGCGCATAGATGCAGACGAGCGGCAAGCCGATGTGCTGCATGTCCATCCCGCGCGACTCGTTGAGCCATTTCGGCAGCCAGAACAGGTAGAACCACCACACCGGATCGGTCAGGAACTTGCCGATCAGGAAGGCCCACGTCTCGCGCTTGCGGATCAGTTCGCCCCAGCGCGGCGCGCCGGCGTTCGCGTTCGCCGCGTCGAGCGCTTCGGCTTCGTCGCGCGGCTCGTCGTATTCCGCGGCGAGCGCACGCGTGTCGGCCGTGCGATACATCACCAGCCATACCGCGAGCCACACGATGCCGATCGCGCCGATGATCACGAACGCCGCGCGCCAGCCGTAGGCCACCGCGATCGCCGGGATGATCGCCGGCGCGAACACCGCGCCGATGTTCGCGCCCGAGTTGAAGATGCCCGTGGCGAGCGCGCGTTCGCGACGCGGAAACCATTCGGCCGTGGTCTTGATCGCGGCCGGGAAGTTGCCGCCCTCGCCGATGCCGAGCAGCGCGCGCACGAATGCGAAGCCCGTCACCGAGCCGACCGCCGCATGCAGCATCGCGGCGATGCTCCATACCAGCATCGCCACCGCGTACGACACGCGCGTGCCGAGCCAGTCGACGATGCGCCCGAAGCCGAGCAGGCCCAGCGCATAGAACGCCGAAAACGCCATCACGATGCGGCCGTACTGCACCTGGCTCCAGCCGATGTCGTGCTGGAGCATCGGCGCGAGCAGGCCGAGGATCTGCCGATCCATATAGTTGATCACGGTCGCGAAAAACAGCAGCGCACAGACGGTCCAGCGATAACGGCTGGCGGCCGCGCGCACGGCGCCGACGACGGCAGAGGGCATGAATGTCTCCGATGCACGGTCGCGCCCGTCGCGCCGCACGAAGTTCGTTGACCGGCGACCGGCGCCGGGGCGAACGGCGGTGCGCTGCGGCGCACGGCCCGTTTCGCCGCTCCATCTGGAAAACGTTTTTCAAAGGATAGGACGGGTGCCGGCGCCGTGTCAGTCGGGGATTTCGATGAGTCATCTCAAATTCGTCACGGCAAAAGAGACGACTGTTTCGCAGATTGGTATTAACCGTTTTTCCTCTGATTTTCCCGCTGCGGACCAACGGGCGCGCGGCCGCCAGGACACATGTCCGATTCCAGCCAGAATCGACCGCGAGGATGGTTTACAGTCGCCCCATGCGCCTCGATCCCGACACCTGCTACGACGCCCTGCTTTCGCGGAACCGCCGCTTCGACGGCTGGTTCTTCGTCGGCGTCGCGACGACCGGCGTGTACTGTCGCCCGGTCTGCCCGGTGAAGCCGCCGAAAGCGCAAAACTGCAGCTACTACCCGACCGCCGCGGCCGCCGAGAAAGCCGGCTTCCGGCCCTGCATGCGCTGCCGCCCCGAGCTCGCGCCCGGCCACGGGCTGCTCGACCTGTCCGGCAATCTCGCCGACGCGGCCGCGACGCTGATCGACGACGGTTTCCTGAACGCACAATCCGTCGCGGCGCTCGCACGGCGCGTCGGCGTGACCGAACGCCATCTGCGGCGGATCTTCGGCGCACAATTCGGCGTGTCGCCGGTCGAGTTCGCGCAGACGCAGCGGCTGCTGATGGCCAAGCGACTGCTGACCGATACCGCGCTGCCGGTGGCCGTCGTCGCGTCGACGGCCGGGTTCGGCAGCGTACGGCGCTTCAACGACCTGTTCCGTCAGCGCTACGGCCTCAATCCGCTGCGGCTGCGCAAAGGAGCCGGCGCGTCGGCCGACGGCGACATGACGTTCCCGCTGCCGTACCGGCCCCCGTTCGCGTGGGCCGACCTGATGCGCTTTCTCGCACAGCGGCAGATCGACGGCGTCGAGCGGATCGACGCGCACGGTTATGCACGCATCGTCGAACTGCCGAACCGGAACGACGGCGGGCTCGTGGCCGGCTGGCTGTCCATCGCGCACGTGCCGCAGCGCTTCGCGCTCGCCGTCACCGTGTCGCCCGCGCTGACGCCGGTCGTGCCGGCCGTGCTCGCGCGCGTACGCCGGCTGTTCGATCTCGACAGCCGCCCCGACGTGATCGATGCGCATCTCGGCGATCTCGCGAACGGTTCGCCGGGCCTGCGCGTGCCCGGCGCGTTCGATGGCCTCGAGATGGCGATCCGTGCCATCGCGGGCGAGCAGCTTGCGGCGGCGCAGGCCGATACGCCGCTGCTCGCACGGATCGCGGCACGCTTCGGCAATCCGGTCGATGGCGCGCCGCCGGGCCTCGCGCATGCGCTGCCGTGCGCCGCGACGCTGGCCGCGCTACCGCCTTCGGTCCTCGAAACGATCGGCATCGAGCGCGACACGGCGCACGCGATCGTGTCGCTCGCCCGCGCGGTCGACGACGGCACGCTCGCGCTCGAACCGATGGCGCCGCTCGACGCAACGCTCGCCGCGCTGCGCGCGCTGCCCGGCTTCGACGAACGCGCGGTGCAGTACGTCGCGATGCGCGCGATGGCGTGGCCGAATGCGTTCCCCGCCGACGACGCGTGGCTGCCCGGCCGCACCGAGCGCACGCGCGTATCATCATCGGCGCCGCATGCGGCACGCTGGGCGCCGTGGCGCGCGTATGCCGCGCTGCACGTGTGGCGCCTTCATGGAGAGAGGTTGCGATGACGCCCGCTCATCTGATTCCGAGCCCGCTGGGCGACATCGCCGTGCGCATCGAGGACGATGCGCTGACCGGCCTGTACTTCGTCGGCCAGAAATACTTCCCGTCGCTGGCGATCGTGCGCGAAGCGGATGCGCTCGCCACATCGCCCATCGCACGCCAGGTCGCGGAAGAAATCGCCGAATACTTCACCGGCGCGCGCGACACGTTCTCGGTGCCGATCCACCTGCGCGGCACCGCGTTTCAGCGACGCGTATGGCAGGAACTGCTGGCGATTCCGTTCGGCGAACTCGTGTCGTACGGCGACATCACCGAGCGCGTCGGGCTGCCGATGAGCGGCGCGCGCGCCGTGGGCGGTGCGGTCGGCCGCAATCCGGTGTCGATCATCGTGCCGTGTCACCGCGTGGTCGGCGCATCGGGCAGCCTGACCGGCTATGCAGGCGGCATCGACCGCAAACGCGCGCTGCTGTCGCTCGAACGCGCAGAACTTTCACGCGATGTGCATCATCCGATGCAGCACGCGCTCGCGTTCTGATCGGCGGAACGCATCACGCGCTCAACACCGGCCGGCGCGCTTCACGCTTCGCATACGCGCCGGGCGTCACACGGAATTTCGCGTGGAACAGCGCGATGAACGACGACGTCGAGTCGTAACCCAGTTGCGCGGCCACCGTGCCGATCGGCGCGCCCGCATCGAGCAGCGGCAGCGATGCGAGCAGCCGCACGGCCTGCCGCCATTCGGTAAACGACAGCCCCGTGTCCTGCCGGAACAGCCGCGACAACGTGCGCCGCGTCGCGCCGACCTGATGCCCCCATTCGTCGAGACTGCGCGTATCGCCCGGCGCCGCGTGCAACGCGCGCGCGATTTTCAGCAGGCGCGGATCGCGCGGCAGCGGCACCGTGAGCGGCGCCGGCTGCATGCGCGCGATCCGGTCCGCGATCAGGCACACGAGCGCACCGTCCGGCCCCGCCTCGTCGTAATTCACCGGCAACTCGCCGGTCGCGATCATCAGTTCGCGCAGCAGCGGCGTCATGCAGAGGATCGTGCAATCGTCGTTCACGTCGCGGCGCGCGATGGCTTCGTCGAGATACAGGCTGTGAAACGCGACGCAATCGCGCGTCGACACCGCGTGCGGCACGTGCGGCGGAATCCACATCGCGTAGTGCGGCGGCAGCAGTTGCCGGCCCGACGGCGTCGTCACCTCGAGCACGCCGCTCGTCGCATACATCAGCTGGGCCCACGGATGACTGTGCGCATCGACGCTCGCGTTGCCGGGAATGCCGAACGCCCGCACGTACAGCGGCCGCGGCAGGCGCGCCATCGGCGGCACCGCGTAAGGGTCGCCGGGTTGTCCCGCCAGCAACATAAGACGTCCTCCGAAGGTCATTGCACGAACGAGCGCGATGCTACCGTGGCGGCTCCTTTTTCACACGGCTTCCGCTCATGAGCGCTCATACCCGCATCACCCGCAAGACCGTCACCGCGATCCGCTCGACCAAAGGCATCGGCAGCCTCGTGTCGCTGACCGCGTATTCCGCGCCGATGGCGAAACTCGTCGACGACGTGGCCGACGTGATCATCGTCGGCGACTCCGTCGGCATGGTGCTGTACGGGATGCCCGATACGCTGCGCGTCACGCTCGACATGATGATTGCACACGGGGCCGCCGTCGTGCGCGGCGCCGCGCAGGCGTGCGTCGTCGTCGACCTGCCGTTCTCCACGTTCCAGGAATCGCCCGCGCAGGCGTATCGCTCCGCCGCGCGGCTGCTCGCCGAAACCGGCGCGCAGGCCGTAAAGCTCGAAGGCGGCTGCGAGATGACCGACACGATCCGCTTCCTGACCGATCGCGGCATTCCGGTGATGGCGCATGTCGGCCTCATGCCGCAGCAGGCCAACGCGACGGGCGGCTTCCGTGCGCAGGGCATGGACCCGCGTTCGGCCGCGCTGGTGTTCGACGCCGCGTGCGCGGCCGAGCGGGCCGGCGCGTTCGGCGTCGTCATCGAAGGCACCGCCGAAGCGCTCGCGCGCCACCTGACCGAAACGCTGACGATCCCGACGATCGGCATCGGCGCATCGCCCGCGTGCGACGGGCAGGTGCTCGTGACCGAGGACATGATCGGCGCGTTCGACGCGTACACGCCGCGCTTCGTGAAGCGTTACGCGGATGCGAACGCGGTGATGCGCGACGCGATCCGCCAGTACGCGCACGACGTGCGGCAGCGCGTGTTTCCCGAGCCCGCGCATTGCTTCGGATACGGCAAGCCGCTGCAACTGGCGGGCGCGGCCCCGGCCGCGTGAGGCGGGACGAACGACGCGGTTACCGCACGCTAGGTGCGCTGGCGCATCGCATGCGCGACCCGCGCGTTCGCTTCGAATTTCGCGCGATGCGTCGAGAAAAACGTCCGCACGTTGCGGACGTTCGATGCGCCGGTGAACAGCCGCCGCGCGAATTCGTCGTATTCGGCGACGTCGGCCAGATCGGCGATCACGACGAAATCGGGCCCCGGCGACACGCGGTAGCACTGCGTGACGGCCGGCTCCGCGCATACGTACGCTTCGAACGCGTCGTAGTCCTCGGCTGTCTGCCGGTCGAGGCTGATCTCGATCAACGCGGTGACGGCCGTGCCGATCGCGACCGGGTCGAGCACCGCGACCTGCCGGCGGATCACGCCGGCCTCCGTCAGCCGCCGCACGCGACGCATGCAGGTGGGCGGCGACGACAGCGCGCGCTCGGCGAGTTGCAGGTTCGATACCGATGCATCGTCCTGCAGGATCGCGAGGATGCGCAGGTCGAGATCGTCGAGGGTGATGCCGGCCATCGGCCACTCCTTCCCGGTTAGCGAGTGAAATTTAATTTCAACATGATAGGCGATCATCCGTCTGTTTCATATTTGTTTGTTTTTTGAAATTTAATTCCATCTCACCGGCTCTACCATCGCTCTCACTGATCCAGACAGGACATTTACGGAGCGCGATATGTGTGGAATTGTCGGGGCGGTTGCCCAGCGGGACATCCTGCCGAACCTCGTCGACGGCCTGAAGCGGCTCGAATACCGCGGCTACGATTCGTGCGGCGTCGTGGTCTACCGCGACCGGGCGCTGGCGCGCGCCCGCAGCGTCGATCGCGTCGCGAACCTGCAGCGCGAGATCGCCGAGCTGGCGTTGTCCGGTTACACGGGCATCGCGCATACGCGCTGGGCCACGCATGGCGCGCCCGTCACGCTCAACGCGCATCCGCACTTCTCGCCGAGCGACGCGAATGCGCGCATCGCGCTGTCGCACAACGGGATCATCGAAAACTGCGATCAACTGCGCGCGGAATTGCAGGCGCACGGCTATGTGTTCGCGAGCCAGACCGACAGCGAGGCGATCGCGCACCTGATCGACCACCTGTACGACGGCGACCTGTTCGACGCGGTACGGCGCGCGGTCGCGCGACTGCGCGGCAGCTATGCGATCGCGGTGATGTGCCGCGACGAGCCGCACCGGATCGTCGGCGCGCGCGACGGGATGCCGCTCGTCGTCGGGGTCGGCGAAGGCGAGAATTTTCTGGCGTCCGACGCGATTGCGCTGTCGGGCATCACCGATCGCATTGCCTACCTGGAGAACGGCGACGTCGCCGATATCCAACTGCATCGCTACTGGATCGTCGATGCGAACGGTCAGCGCGTCGAGCGCGCGGTGCAACGCGTCGCCGCGCATAGCGGCGCGGCCGATCTCGGATCGTATCGCTACTACATGCAGAAGGAGATCTTCGAGCAGCCGCAGGCCGTGGCCGATACGCTGCTCGACGTTTCGTCGATCATGCCCGAGCTGTTCGGCGACGGCGCGTGGCGTGTGTTCAATGACGTCGATTCGGTGCTGCTGCTCGCGTGCGGCGGCAGCTATCACGCGGCGCTGACCGCGAAGTACTGGATCGAAAGCATCGCGAAGCTGCCGGCGAGCGTCGAGATTGCCAGCGAGTTTCGTTATCGCGACAGCGTGCCGAATCCGCGCACGCTGGTGGTTGCGGTGTCGCAGAGCGGCGAGACGGCCGATGTGCTCGGCGCGGTGCATGTCGCGAAACGCAGCGGGATGATGCATACGCTCGCGATCTGCAACGTGGCGACGAGTGCGCTGATGCGCGAATGCGCGCTGCAGTTCGTGACGCGTGCGGGGGTGGAGATCGGTGTGGCTTCGACGAAGGCGTTTACGACGCAGCTCGTTGCGCTGTTCCTGCTGACGTTGTCACTGGCGCAGGTGCGCGGGCGGTTGAGCGACGATGCGGAAAAGGAGCATCTGCGGGCGCTGCGGCATCTGCCCGATGCGATGTCGAAGGTGCTCGCGCTGGAGCCGCAGATCATGGCGTGGTCGGAGTTGCTCGCGCGGCGCGACAACATGCTGTTTCTCGGGCGCGGGATGCATTACCCGATCGCGCTGGAAGGCGCGCTGAAGATGAAGGAGATTTCCTATATTCATGCGGAGGCTTATCCGGCGGGGGAGCTGAAGCATGGGCCGCTGGCGCTCGTGAGTAATGAAATGCCGGTGATCGCGGTTGCGCCGAATGACGTGCTGCTTGAAAAGCTCAGGTCGAACATGCATGAGGTCAGTGCGCGGAATGGGCGGCTTTTTGTGTTTGCGGATGTGGACTGTGGGTTGGTGCCGAGTGAAGGGATCGAGGTGATTCGGCTGAACGAGTATTACGGGCCGTTGTCGCCGATCTTGCATACGGTGCCGATGCAACTGCTCGCGTATCACGCTGCGCTGGCGCGGGGGACGGATATTGATAAGCCGAGGAATTTGGCGAAGTCGGTGACGGTGGAGTGAGGGGGCGAGTTCTCCCCCTCGTCGGCTGATACAGCGACGATGCGCATGCGTCGCCTAGTGGCTGCTCTCCGGCGTGCTTCCGGCCGCCGCCGCCCTCACGAAATGGTGCTCCACCCGAGTCCGGAGCACCCCCTCCAGCGCGGCAAGCCGCTCACGCAGCCGAACCGCTTGCCCTTCCGTCATTTCGCCGAGCACGATCTTCTGTTCGAGAACGTCACCACAGCGGGTGATGGCCCACCGATCGACCGTAGCCGTTTCCCCTTCGAGCACGGCCGCCGCGGTCGAGACGATGCCCGGGTTCCGTCTCGAAACGAGATGAACCGTATGCGTCAACGTGAAACCGGGAAGGAAGTGCGACCAGTCTTCACAGACGGTCGGGCGGGAAGCGGAGGAAACTTGGCTCATGGTAGCTCCGGATGAATGGTTATCGAACCGGTGCCAGCCATGCTGCTCCCGTTTCGTTGCCGTCAATCGGCCGCATCGCCTCGAGGGCGTCCACCTTGCCCGGGAGGGCAGGTTGGCGTCGGGAAACCCGACTCTGGATGCTTGAACTCTCACGTTCGACATTCCGAACGTTGATTCATTATATCGAAAATCCGGAAGCTGACAAGCTGTCCAGTAAAAGCCACATTCCGGCTGGAGTGCCTGCATCGATCCGGCCCTCATACGAGAGGGAGCGTACGTCGACGTTCAAGTTCGCGGACGATCAGCCGAGGCTGCCGGACCGGGAGAGCGACAGGGGAATACGCCGGATGGCTCGGCTCGGCTCGGCGCGACGCGACGCGACGCGAGGCGAGGCGAGGCGAAGCGACGCAGCGCGAACCCATCCTCCTCCCGTTCTCACGCGATGTCCTTGTTCTTGATCCGAATATCGCGCCCCTGAAACGGCCCGTATCGTGACCGTGCACATGCACGATCACCTGCGTCGGATCGAACAGTCTCGATACCTCACGAAAATCGTGATTCACGCGTTTCATACCCTCGAACATCTCGGCATGCAGTACTGCGTCCTCAAGCGGTATCGGCGCACTGGTCGACGCCCGTTCGAGATGAACGTGCAGGAAGCTCGTCAGGTACGCATCTTCGTTGGTGGCGACCTGGAAGGTGCTGATTGCGTCGTGCAGCATCGGGGAAGCGGACAGAACCTGCTCGATATCGGACAGGAAGACCTTCGCACCGTAAAACGGCACGCTCGAATCGTTGCGGCCGTAGACAAACGGGAACGGGAAATGGCTGGTCCGCGATGCGAAGTCCGTCAGGCGTATGCCATGTGCGGACATTCACCTGGAACGAGGCCCGACATTTGCAATGTCATCGAAGAGCTTCTCCAGCTTGTCGACATGGTGAAGTATTGCCGCGAGGTCACGATTCGGCTCAATTTTGTTGAGCACCTCAACATCGATTTCGAGAATTTTTGCAATTTCCTTTGCGAGCGCGGCGGAAATCGGCCGATGCCCTTTCTTCCCTTTGGGAGTCAGTATGTGACTTACGCGAGACATGGAACGCCACCCAAGCTGCAAAGCCAGATTCTTTTTAGTGCCGACCGGCATTTTTTCCAACTGCGCGATCAGATTTCTCCGCCTCCGCTCCTCGGGAGGCAGTTGAAAATCCTCGATAGGCCCGCCTGTGTCGAATGCGGAATTTTGTCGAACCCTCGCAGCTTCGTCCTTTGCCGCCTGTTCCTGTAACGACTCGCGCTTTCGCGCTTCAATTCTGGAGTTCAACCCGGCAAGGCCACGTTGACGATTTCGCCGGGCCGCTCGGACATCGGCACCGAGCTTGACGAGCGCGGAAATATCGCCGTTTTGTGCCGCCTTTACACACTCCAGTACATGCGCCTCGAGAAGTACCTGATATTTCTCGAGCCACACTGCTCGCTCGGCCCTTTGAGCACGACCGAATTCGTCGATCCCGCGCTGTAACGATGCCGACAACCCGGATTCAAAGCGCTCCCCGAGAAGACGGGCGAGTTCCTGGCCTACGCCCACTCCCCGCGCTTGCGCCGAGGCGACCAGATTCCGCTTCAGACTCGCCGGGATACGAGCAAACAGGGGCTCGGTGCGCGCTTTCAGTTTATCAACCATGCAATCACTTTAGCATGACTGCCCGAACACGACGCCATGGCCTAAAGTCGCTCCAGTCACACTTCGTGGCCAACCTTCTCTAGAAAAAGAGGCAAATATGAGCAAACTCGGCATCGCGGAAGGCATTAAATTGCGCGGAAATGTCAATCGCATTACCGAAATCATGACGCAAGGCACACTGGAGGACGCCGTCGCCTGTTTCGCCCTGGGCGGAATGACGCTGCAGGCGAGCGGCGGCGACGTCCCTCTCCTGCGCAATCTGTCGGAACTGACCCGCACGGCCTTGCCGAAACGGGTGGTCAAGGACTACTTCGGCGCAAGTAACGGCGTCGTCATGAGTCTCGCGTAAGCGAGTATGGCAATCGCAAACGCCGTAAAAGTGGAAAAGAAAACGGGCCGCCTGGCCCGTTTTCCGTTTGATCCGTCCAACGACAGGCGTCGCATACGCGACGCACCACGACGCATCTGAAGCGCGGCACCGCCGCCCCGTCAAAACACCGTATGCACCCCCACCCGCGCCACCGCCTGACTCGCGGAACTCGCCGCCCCGTTCGGATCCAGCACGCCGTTCACCTGCGCATTCGCGCCGCTATTCGCGCGCTGATAATCCGCCGACACATACACCATCGTCCGCTTCGACAACAGGTATTGAAGCGCGACGCTGACCTGATGCGCATGGTCGTCGTTCAACGCTTCATTGCCCTTCATGTACATGTATTTCGCGCCCAGCACGACGTCCGGCCTGATTCGCCACAAGCCGCCGGCCTCGGCCATCCACACACCCGCATCGTTGAACGAATTGCGCACGGTGGTCATCAGCGCCTTCGCGGTCACGACACCGAAGTCGTAGTGCATCCCGACACCCCAGTTGCGCACGCTGGTCGATGGCACACCCGGCGCCGGACCGTATTTCTCGTTCGTATAGGCCGCGCCCACGCCGAGGGCCCCGAGCTCGTAGTTCACGCCGGCGCTGACGGCGTTGTCCGCGCCGATCGAACCCGCGACGCCGCCGAACGCATACATCACGCCACCGGACAAACCCGCAACGGTCGGCGAGCTGTACTTGACCGAATTCGCGATCGGCTTGCTGCCTGCGGTGCGGTCCCAGTCGAATGCGCCGGTCGGATTGCCCGGCAGCGCGAGACGCTGGAACGGGCCGTTCCGAAAGCCGTACAGCCCGGAAATGTCCCGCGAAATCGCGTTGCCCTTTGAAAACAATGCATCGACCATGAAGTCGTACTGATTGCCCAGCGTGATGCTGCCGAAGCGGTCGCTCTCGATCCCCACGTAGGCATTGCGCCCGAAAATCCCGGTCCCGATGATGCTGCCGTTCGCCATCGAGAACTGGTTCACGAGCGCGAAGGTAGCGCGATACCCGCCGCCGAGATCCTCGATGCCGCGCAGGCCGAACAGGTTGGGCGCGAATATGCCGTCGTCGAACTTGACGTTCTTTCCGCCGCCCTCGTTGCTGACATACGTGATGCCGGAATCGATCAGCCCGAACATCGTCACGCTGCTTTGCGCCCATGCGCCCTGCGCCACGGCAAGCACCGCCAATACACCAAACCTGAGTTTCATGTCGTCTCCGTCTTTTTTATGAAAATGCGAGTCCGTCACCCGCTGCGAGGCGGGTGTTCGCTCATTGCTTCGTGGAAAATCGCGTTGATTCAGGCAGTCACATCAACACCGGAAATGCGTTTTACCGATCGATCAATTCAGAACAATTCCCGGTGAACCCGCATCGACGCGCACGCATTCAACATGCGCCAAGTCAAGCGCCCCGAAAGACGATCCATGCGGATGCGTCCACCTCGACGGCCACGGTTTCCAGCCCGGCCCCCGTGCAGGGTCCGTCGATACACACGCCATCATCGAACCGGAACAACGCACTGTGATGCGCGCACATCAACACCTGCGACCGGTAGCACGACACATTGCCCGGCACGAAATCGAGCGGCACCGAAAAGTGCGGGCAACGATTCACGTACGCCCACACCTGCTCGCCACGCCGCACGACGATGACGGGACGCCCGATGCAGGCTTCGTCGACGACCCGCGCGCCGCCGTCGGGCACATCGGCCACGCGACACAGCTGTTTCGCTTCCATCGCTCACACCCTGTGCTCGGGGTTGCCGAGGCTCCAGTCCCACGGGCGCACCTCGACGCGCGAGAACAGGCCCTCCTTCACATACGGATCGTTGCCGATGAACTGCATCACCGCATGGATGTCGTCCGCCTCGACAACGAGCAGCGTGCCGTTCATCGCATCGTCCTGCGGGTCCAGCGTCGGGCCGCCGAGCCGCACATACACGCCATGCTCGGCCGCCGAGCGCAGATATGTCCGGTGAATCGGCCGCATGCGGTCGCGCACGTCACGCATGCCCGGCTGGTCGGTGGCAAACACCGCAAAAAAACGCGCCATGGCGATCAGCTCCGATCGAGGACGAAGCCGAACATCGCTTCGCGGTGCAAGCCGTGCAGGCCGGTCTGGTCATTCATCACGTCGTTCTCCGTTCGCCTGTCCGGCGTTCAATGCGGCGCGCGTCCTTCCCATGCGTGCTGAAGCAACGCGCGAATCGCCGCGCGTTCGATCGGCCGCGGGTTCGCATACGGGTTCCTGCATGCGAGGTCGGCCGCTTCGTCGAGCCCCTGCTCCGGCATCCCGATATCGGTGAGCGCCGGCGCGATGCCGAGTTGCGCGTTCAGCCTGAACAGCAGCGGCCCGGCGTCAGCCGCGTCGCTCCCGCCCAGCGCCCGCGCGACGCGACGCAGCGCGTCGGGCGCGGCGGCGTGGTTGTAATGCGCGGTATGCGGCAACATCGCCGCGTGCGTCTGCGCGTGCGGCAGGTTGAACGTGCCGCCGAGCGTGTGACAAAGCTTGTGATGCAACGCCATGCCGACCGCGCCGAGGCAGGTGCCGGCGAGCCACGCGCCATACAGCGCGCGGCTGCGCATTGCGCGATCTTGCGGATCGCGCACCACGACGGGCAATGCTTCGCCGAGCGCACGAATCGATTCCTCGGCCATCAAGCTGATGACCGGGTTCGCGTCTTCCGCGTAGAGCGCCTCGACCGCATGCGCCATCGCATTGACACCGGACGCCGCCGAAATACCCGGCGGCAGCGACACCGTCAGCGACGGGTCGTAAATCACGGTCCGCGGCAGCACGCGTGCGTCGCGCCCGGTGCGCTTCAACCGGCCCTCGGTGAGCCCGTAGATCGGCGTCATCTCCGAGCCGGCGTAGGTCGTCGGCACGGCGAGGATCGGCAGCGACGATTCGAGCGCGATGGCCTTGCCGAGCCCGATCGTCGAACCGCCGCCGATCGCGATGCAGCAATCCGCGCCCAGTTCGGCGGCCGTCTCGCGTGCCGCGCGGGCGACCTCGACCGGCACGTGCATGACGGCCTCGGCGCACACGCCGGCCGCACGTTCGCCCAGCACGTCCTTCACGCGATCGGCGAGCGGCTGCTGTTCGGGCGTGGAAAGGATGAGCGCGCGGCGGGCGCCGAGCGCCGACAGCTCGTCCGGCAGCCTGTCGAGCGCGCCCCATTCGAAGACCACGCGCGACGGGGTGCCCTGATAGACGAAGCGCTCCATACGGGCCTCAGCGCTTGAAATGCGGCGGCACGTTGCCGTCGACGTTGACCCACACCGAGCGCGCTTCCGTGTAGTCGTGCATCGCCTCGAAGCCCATCTCGCGGCCGTAGCCCGACTTGCCGACGCCGCCGAACGGGCTGCCCGGATTCACGCGCTTGTAGCAGTTGATCCAGCACATGCCCGCGTCGATCCGCGCCGCCATCCGGTGGGCGCGCGACAGGTCGTTGGTCCACAGGCCGCTGCCGAGCCCGTATTCCGTCGCGTTGGCGATGGCCAGCGCTTCGTCGTCGCTGCCGAAGCGCAGCACGGTGACGAACGGGCCGAACACTTCTTCCTGCGCGACGCGGTCGGTCGCATGCTTCGCCTCGACGATCGTCGGGCGCACGTAATAGCCATTGGCGAGCGCCGGGTCCTGCGGCGCGCTGCCGCCCGTCAGCACGCGGCCGCCCTGCTCGCGCGCGACGTCGACATACGACAGCACGCGATCGAGGTGCTGCTTCGACGTGAGCGGCCCCATTTCGGTATTCGGGTCGAGCGGATTGCCGATCCGGATCGACGACGCGAGCGCGACGAAGCGTTCGAGAAACGCGTCCGCGATGCGTTCGTGCAGCACCAGACGCGACCCCGCGATACACGCCTGCCCCTGGTTGTGGAAGATTGCCCACGCGGCGCCGTTGATGGCCGCGTCGAGGTTGGCATCGTCGAACACGATGTTGGCGCCCTTGCCGCCCAGTTCCAGTTGCACGCGCTTCAGGTTGCCCTGCGATGCTTCGACGATTCGCCGGCCGGTCGCCGTCGAGCCGGTGAACGCGATCTTGCCGACGCCCGGATGTTCGGCGAGCCGCTGGCCGGCCGTATGGCCGTAGCCGGGCACGATGTTGACGACGCCGGCAGGAAACCCGACCTCGGCCATCAGCTCGACGATGCGCAACGTCGACAGCGGCGTGATTTCCGACGGCTTGAGCACCACCGTGTTGCCGGCCGCCAGCGCCGGGCCCATCTTCCAGCTCGTGAACATCAGCGGAAAATTCCACGGCACGATCTGGCCGACCACGCCGATCGGCGCGCGCTGCACGTAGTTCAGGAAGCCGGTGTCGACCGGTATCACCGAGCCTTGCAGCTTGTCGGCCATGCCGCCGAAATAGCGGAAGCAGGCCGCCGTGCGCGGCACGTCGAGCGCACGCGAATCGCGAATCGGGTGGCCGGTGTCCAGCGATTCGAGCTGCGCCAGCGCTTCCGTGTTCGCTTCGATCGCATCGGCCAGGCGCAGCAGCAGGCGGCCGCGCTCGGCGGCCGGCATCGCCGACCAGGCCGGGAAGGCGCGCGTCGCGGCGTCGACGGCCAGATCGACGTCCGCCGCGGTGGCAGCCGCGATCTTCGTGATGACGGAGCCGTCGTGCGGGTTCAGCACGTCGATCGTGCCGCGATCGACGGCGTCAACGAAGCGCCCGTCGATGAAGAGTTGGGTTTGCATGAATCGTCCTCGGTGTAATGCGGAAGCGGAAGCAGACACTGACGCGCGGCCTAGAACGCGATCGGGTACGGCGCGAGCTCGCCGCTCTCGTAGCGTTGCGGCAGATCCGGCGTCGCGTTTTCCCAGACCAGCAGCATCGAGCGCTTCGTCGAATATCCCTGGTGCCGGATATCGGCCGGCATCGCGCAGATGTCACCGGCCCGCATCGTGATGCGGGCGCGCGGCGCGCCGGTGTTCTTGTCGCCGATATCCCACACGATTTCGTCGGACAGTTGCAGGAACCATTCGACGCGGTCGTTGCCGTGGAAGACCGGCAGGATGAATTCCTCGGTGGTCGGGCAGAACAGGCTGCGCCCGCACACCGACGTGACCGACGGATTCCACGTCACGTCCGAGCGCGACAGGTACTTGAACAGGTTGAACGCGTGCAGCTCGCCCTCGAAGCCCGGCTCGACGTGCACTTCCGGCTCGTCCTGCGCGACGTCGAGAAACGCGCGGTTGACCGGCAGTTCGTCGCGCAGCGGCGAGTCGCCTTCGAGCCCCGGCATGCGGCGCGTCGCGATCCGCGTGCGCTCGATCGCCGCGCCGTTGTCGCCGTGCTTGCGGCCGAACGCCGTGCCCGTTTCCTCGGGCGCCGCGAACGGGTCGAAGCCTTCGTTGGTCCAGTCGTGCAGCATCGCCTTGAAGGTCGCCATGATCGTCGGCGTGTCGAAGGTCTCGGTGTAGTCGACGCCGGCGTCCTTCAGAATGCCGTTGAAGGTGCCCGCATACATGTCGACCTTGCCGTAGTGATTGCGCGTGCCGAATACGTGGTCGAAATTCACCCAGCCGTAGAAGAAGCCCCACGCGACGTCGCGCATCATCGCGCGCAGGAATGCGTCGGCCGGCATCGCATGCGTGCGGGTCTGGCCTTTCGCGGGCCAGCTGATCTTCACGAAATATTCGTCGCGCTGGAATGCGAATTCGCCGAGCTGAAAGCGGCGGTAGCCGGTGACGGCATCGGCTTCGGTCGATCGCACCAGATCGGCGGCGAAGCCCGTGGAAAGGTCGAGGGTCTCGAGGGTGGCCATAACGTGTCTCCTGGAATAGTCGAATGCGGTCGGACGGTCAGTGCAGGCAGATCTCGGCCCACTTCTCGACGGACAGTTCGCCGAGCACGGTCTGGACGAGCGCGACGCCCGGCCGGCTCGCGGTGAAGCGATACGCACAGCCGGCCGGCAACAGCGCCTGATGCCCGTTGCGCAACACGACGTACCCCATGTTTCGGCCGGCCGGATGCGCGCCTGCGCTCACGGTGCCGCGGCCCGCTTGCGGCGGGTGGTCGAGCTTGATGAAGTCGATCCGGACTTCGCCGTCCATCTGGATCGTGAACTCGTCGTGCGCGCACGCGAACCACGGCGACTGGCCGTCGGTCCGCAGCACTTCGATCACGTATTCGAGGTTCTTGCCGGCGACGACCTTTTCGTAAGGGGCCGACTTCGACGCCACCTCGAAGACGTTCGAGAAGGCGTAGTGCTGCGCGCTGCCGCTGGTGATTTCGATCTCGCCCTTCCGGTAACCGTCGAGCGAACCGAAGACGGTGTGGAATGCCGTGCTGGTCATGTCTGTCTCCTGAGTTGAACCGCTTGTTGGATTCCACTCTAGGGGCAACGCACACCAGCAACAAGGCAACGGATGGCGATTACGGCATTTGCGTTTCGCGAATAATCCGCGCGGGTCAGCGTACCCAGCCGCGCGCCAGCAGCGGCCGGTCCCACGGCGATTCGTCGCCGATGTATTCCGCGAGGAACTCGACCAAGGCCTTCACCTTCAACGCCTGTCGCTGCGTGGCGGGATAGACGGCGGCGAAGCTCAGCGGCGCGAGCTGGTAGTCGGTCAGGATCGGCACCAGGCGGCCCGCGACGAGCGCGTCGCTGGCCACGAGCGTGGGCAGGCAGACGACCCCGCCGCCGGTCAGCGCGTATTCGCGCAACAGATGAACGGAGTTCGAGCGAATCATGCCCGGCAACTCCATCTCGACGACCTCGTCGCCGCGCGTCATCGTCCAGCGGTTGCGCGACGGGTAGCCCGAATACAGCGCCGTCGTGTGTTGCAGCAGATCGCGTGGATGTTGTGGTGCACCATGCGCGTCGACATACGCGGGCGCGGCACAGAAGAGGCGCCGGACCGTGAACAGCCGTCGCTCGATCAGCGACTCGGAAATCGGCGGGAAGATCTGGAACGCGATGTCGAACCCTTCTTCGACGGGGTCGACGACGCGATCGTTGACGATGATGTCGAGCTGGATGCCCGGATAGCGCTGGTTGAACGCGGCGAGCGGCTTGCCGAAGTGATCGAGCGCGAAGCCGGGCAGCATCTGGATGCGCAGCCGCCCGGTCGGTGTCGCACGCAGCTCGCGCATCTGGTCGGTCAGCTCGTTGACGCGGCCCACCACCTCGGCGCACTCGCGGTAAAACGTTTCGCCGACTTCGGACAGCCGCACGTGGCGCGTGCTGCGGTGAAACAACGGCGCGTTGACGAACTTCTCCAGTTGCTGGATGCGGTTCGTCACGACCGAACTCGTCACACCCAGCTGCCGCGCCGCCTCGGCGAAGCTGCTCGCCTCCGCGACCCTCACGAATGCCTCGATGCTCAGAAACCGGTCCATACCGCGCCCTTTTTCGACAGCGAAACCGGCAGTCTACCTGTGCGGATACAGGGCGGTGTCATGCGAAAGGCGTCACTGTGTCGCAAAATCGATGTCAATCGCCCGACCCATCGACACCGGCATTACCGCGCTTGCTCTCCGGCGGCCAGCTCCGGCTGCACGATCGCGCGGCGCTGCAGCACGGCCGGCGCGGTTTCCTTCAGCAGCAGGCTGACCACGATGCCGAGCAGCACCGACGCCATCGGCAGCCACAGGATGTTCTGGATGCCAAAGTGTGCGGCCACGTAGCCGCCCATCGCCGGCGCGATGCCGCCGCCGAAGATCTCGCCGACGCCGACCACCACGCCGATGGACGTCGACACGAGGCCGACCGGCGCGGCCTCGGTCGCGACCGGGCCGGACAGCAGCGACACCAGCCCGAGCGTGAAGAACGACGCGACGAACAGCACGCCGAACAGCGCGAGCGGCTGCGGGCCGAGGCCGCGGAACACGTAGAGCATCACGGCCGTGCCCGCGAAGCCGACGATGCTGGCGATGCGGCGGCCGACCAGATCGGACAGGCCGGGCAGGCCGAACTGGCCGAGAAAGCCGCCGAAGCCGATCGCGGATACGACGAGGCCCATCTTCTGCGTGCCGAGCGACAGGTAATCGGTCAGGTACAGCGGCAGCAGCGCGCCGAGCACGAAGACGCCGGTCATCGCGCAGCACAGCGCGGCCATCGCCACGAGGATGTTGCGGCGCTTGAGCACGTGGCCGAGCGACGCGGGCGCATGCTCCGACGCGACGTCCTGCGCGACCTTCGGCTCGCGAATCACGAACACCATGATCGCGCCGAGGACCAGGCCGGGCACGGCCACGAGCGCGAAGACCCAGCGCCACGACACGAAACCGAGCAACTGCGTGGCGATGATCGGCGACAGCGCGAGCCCGAACAGCGCGAAGCCGCTTTGCTGCAGGCCGAGGTTCAGGCCGCGCCGCCGCGGATGCGACGCATCGGCCGTCGCGGCAAAACTCGTCGGACAGAACGAGCCTTCCGCGACGCCCATCAGCCCGCGAATCGCCATCAGGCCGAGCAACCCGCCCGCGAGCCCCGAGAAGCCCGACAGCAGCGAGAACGCGATGATGGCCGGAATCAGCACCTTCCGGCGACCGATCTTGTCCGAGATGCCGCCCATCAGCGCGGCGAAGATGCCCCACGACAGGCCGAGCACGCCGATGCAGTTGCCGACGTCCTGCGCGTTCAGGTTCAGGTCCTTCATGATCGAAGGAAACAGCGGCGCGATGAGCCAGCGGTCGAGGCCGACCAGCCCGAAACCGAGCGCCAGCAGCGTGACCGCCTTCCACTCGTATGAGGTATCCCACTCGTTTGCTTTCATGTCCGTCTCCGTGGACGCCGGTTCGCCCGCGCGCGCCGCAGCGCCTGCGCATGGTTCGTGTCCGATGGTTTTTGTGTGCGACGCGAATCGCGAGGAAGTGCCGGCCGGCGTCCCGATTCGACGCATCGAACGGACTCGGCCGACGCCACCACGATAGGTGCGCGGACGCCGATCGGGTATGGAACAACCGGCGAACGCGCCATTCGCGAAACGCAAACAATCGGGCGCGGCGGACCGGGAGGCGCTACCGGAACGCGCGGAGCGAACGGATACCGCGTTGAACGGGCGCGTGGCCACGTATGACGGGGGAATCCCTCATGGACATCGGGATATCGGTGGACGGCCCCCGAGCAGTTGTCGATTCAACCGCCACCGCCCGGCCCCCGCGCACTGCCCCGCCCCTTCCTGCCTGACAACGCCGCCAGCGCATGCCGGTCGGCCTCCAGCTGGATCCGCATGTGCTGGAGAAACACGCGCGCGTTCTCCGACATCGGCGTACCCGGACGAAACACCAGCACGCCGGCAAACGCGACATCGACGTCGAACGGCCGGACCACGAGCCCGCGCTGTGCGAAGTCGAGCGCCACCAGCGGATGCGCGAAACCGACGCCCACGCCTGCCAGCGCGAGTTCGCACACGGTATGCGAATAAGGCGTTTCGACCAGCGGCTTCAGCACGACGCCGAGCCCGCGCAACTGCGTTTCGAGCCGCAACCGCGTGCTGTCCTCCGGGTTCAGCGCGATGAACGGCGCCTGCGACAGATCGTCGGCCTTGATCACGCTTTTTGCCGCCAGCGGGTGCGCGGCATTCATCACCGCGACACCGGGCATGCTGACGAACGACGAGTGCTCGAGCCACGTCACGCACGAAGTGCGCTTCGCGCAGGACGTCGCCGATCGCGTGGTGTTCATGGAGAACGGCGTGGTGGTGCAGGACACGACGCCCGATGCGTTCTTTACCGCGAGCACGCACCCGCGCGTGCGGCAGTTTCTCAATCTCATCGAGACTTGATGCGCGCGTGACCCGACGTGCCGCCGGGCACCGGCAGGCTCGAACTCGGAGACACGATGGCCAACTGCCATGCCGGCCCGCGGCGCTTCTCCGCGCGACCCGGCCGACCGCGGCAGGCCAACCCGCCGGTCAAGCCGGTGCCCCCGCGCACAATTGGCCCACCGAGAAACAAATTCCCCAATTTAATAAATAGAGAAAACGTTATTCCACATCGAGCTGAATCACCAGCCAACTTTGGATCCTTTTTCCCTTCTGTCCCCCGTATCATTTCTCTTACTACGCAATGAGCAAGAGACGGACATGAGCGAACCCACCCCGCTGCACTACCTCGACTACGCAGCCACCACCCCGGCCGATCCGCGCGTGATCGAAGCGATGACGGCCTGCCTCGGCTTCGACGGCATCTTCGGCAACCCCGCTTCCAGTTCGCACGCCGCCGGCCGGCTCGCGAAAGACAAGGTCGAGCACGCCCGCGCGCAGGTCGCCGCCCTGATCGGCGCGGATGCCGACGAAATCGTCTGGACGTCCGGCGCCACCGAATCGAACAACCTCGCGCTGAAGGGCTATGCGGAAAACGCGACCGGCAAGCGCCACCTGATCACGAGCCGCCTCGAGCACAAGGCCATTCTCGACACGATGGCGAACCTGTCGAAGCACGGCACGCAGGTCACCTTCCTGACGCCCGACGCGCACGGCGAAATCACCGCCGACGCGGTCGCGGCCGCGATCGGCCCCGACACGGGCCTCGTGTCGCTGATGCTCGTGAACAACGAGATCGGCACGCTGACCGACATCGGCGCGATCGCCGGCATCGTGCACGCCGCCGGCGCGCTGCTCCACGTCGACGCCGCGCAGGCGCTCGGCAAGACGCCGATCGACGTGCGCGCGCTCGGCATCGACATGATGTCGATGTCCGCCCACAAGGTGTACGGCCCGAAAGGCATCGGCGCCCTGTTCGTCCGCCGCGAGATCGCCAGCCGGATCGCACCGCAGATTCACGGCGGCGGCCACGAGCGCGGGTTGCGTTCGGGCACGCTCGCGACGCATCAGATCGTCGGTATGGGCGTCGCGTGCGCACTCGCCGCGGAAAAACTCGACGGCGAGACCGCGCGAATCGCGGCGCTCGGCGCACGGCTGACCGACGCGCTGTTCGCGCTCGGCGACGTCACGCAGAACGCGGCCTCCGCCCGCCGCATCCCGCACACGTTGAGCCTGACGGTGCATGCGCCGGGCTTCTTCCCGTTCATGCTCGGCGATGCGCTCGCCGTGTCGTCGACCTCCGCGTGCAATTCGACCAGCGGCGCGCCGTCCCACGTGCTGACCGCGATCGGCCTCGATGCGGAAACGGCCGGTCGCACCGTGCGCATCAGTTTCGGGCGGTTCACGACGGAGCAGGACGTCGACTTCGCGATCGGCTGTTTCGCGCGAGCGATCGAGCAATGTCGCGCGGCCGCGGCAACCGGTTTCACCGCGTCGCGGCAGATCACGCCGGCCGACCTGAAGGCGATCCGCAATGCCGGCTTCCGTGCGGTGATCTGCAACCGGCCGGATGGCGAAGGCGACGACCAGCCGGCGTTCGAGGAAATCGCCGCGGCCGCGCGCGAACTGGGAATGGACGCGCGCTACCTGCCGGTCGAACGCGATCGCATCGGCGACGCGGAAGTCGACGCGTTCGGCGCACTGGTCGACACGCTGCCCAAGCCGGTGCTCGCGTATTGCCGCAGCGGCAGCCGCTCCGGCATGCTGTGGAACCGGCTGTCTGCACGACGGACGGCCTGAACGTCCCCGACGGCAGCCGTGACGCTGATGACCGGGCGCGTTCGCGGCGGGTCGCTCGACCTCGGGCATTTCGACGTGAGGGTCTTCGCGCTCGACGTCGCGAACGGCGCAGTCGCGCATGCGGCGGAACACGGCGGGCCGTTCAGGATGACGGTGATCGCGCCTTGGCGTTCGCGCGCGCGGCACGCGAGCCGCCATCACGCCGCGCCGGGGCTGGCGCCGGGTAGCGGCACGTCGAGGCACGGCAGCTTCATGTCGATCTCCTGGCGAACGTCGCGGCGGCCGGCGAAATCCGCCACAATGGCCGCCATGTTCATCCGCTGGACGCCGAATGCCCCGCCCGTCACATGCCCGCGCGCGGCAGCGCGCCGACGCTGACGCACCTTCCGCCCACGGCCCGTGCCACTGGCGGCGCGCCGGCCGCGCCGCCGCGCTGCTGCTGGCCGCGAGCGTCGCCGCATGCGACGCGACGCCGGTGCCGGACCGGCTCTCCGACCTCGACGCGACCTACGCGATGCAGGAGCGGTTCGGCCTCGGCGACGTCATGGTGTTTCTCGGGTCCTGCATCGGTGCCAAGAACCCGACGTACCCCGGACAGGCTGCCTGCACCATGGCCATCCGCTCGAACGGCCACGGATCGGAAACGCAGGCCGATTTCCACTGGAACGGCGAGAAATGGGTGGCCGAGCCCACCGCGTCGCAGGATCTCCTGCCCTATCCCGATCCGCGGCTCGCGGAATGGGTGAAGTGAGCGCGGCGGGCGCTACTCCGGATACTCCAGTTGCAACGCGACCCAACCGGATGTGGCGTCGCCATAGCGCGCTGCGATATCCGCGAGCACACCGGCAAGCGTCGATTCGCCCCGCCAGCCGGCCGACGTCGTCACGCGCGCGTGCCGGCCATGGGCCGGCTGCGCCAGCAACCGCAGCCCGTACCTCGACTCGACCACGCCCGCATCGGCCGTCGCGACGACGTCACTGCGCCAGGTCCGTGCCCACGCGTCGGCGCTCAACGCGACCGGCAGCTCGTCAAACCCGCTTTCGACCGGAAGATCGAACGTCTCGTGCCGCCAGAACGCGACGCGGTTCATCAATGCGATCGCCACCGCGCGCGCGGTCACCCCGAAGCGGCTGCCGTCGTGCGCATCGCCCCATGCCTGCACGCCGAGGCCGCGCGCCGTGTCGCGCGCGGCGGTCGGCCCGGCCAGCGCGCTCAACAACGCCAGCGAAGCGGGAATCGATGCGGACACGCCGGTCGTCGTCATCACGTTGCCGTCCATCACGTAGCGACGATCGTCGACCCATTTCGTCTCGGTGAAGCGGCGACGCAGGCGCTCGCGCGAATACCAGTGCGACGTCGCGGTGCGATGCCGCAGCAGGCCGGTGTTCGCGAGCACCTCGGCGCCATCGCAGATCGCCACCATCGTCGCGCCGGCAGCGGCCTGCTTGCGGAGCCAGGCCAGCACGGCCGGCCGGTCCGCGCGATGCATCGCGGGAACGATCACGACATCCGCCCCCGCGGGCACCGTCGCGTCGAACCGGTCGAACGTGGTATCGGCGAGCACGCGCAGAGCGGGCATCAGTTCGACCGCGCCTTCGTCGGCCGACACGGCGACGACATCGACCGCACCGGAGCGCTTCAGAATCGCGTACGGCACGATGAAATCGGTCGTCTCCGTTCCGGCGTTGTCCGCGACGATCGCAACGAGCGGCCGCGGGCGGCCCGCCTTCGGCATGCCGATCGTCAGCGTCCGGGCCGCCGCCGGCGGGTCCTCCGCCATCGCCCGCGCCGGCCACCCCCATGCCCACGCACCCAGCAGCCCGCATACGAGCAGCACCGCGCCGCCTGTCTTCCGTTCCCGCATCGCCCACCCGTGTCGATCGATTGCATGTCCGGAAAATTACAAGGATCATGCTCGCGGTCACAAGGACAACTCCACCGCACTTTCCGCCATGCCTCAGTCAACCCGTTCCGCACGCAACGTCGTCGTCGTCGGCTTCGCAGGTGTCCAGTCGCTCGACATCACGGGGCCGATGGAAGTGTTCGCGGTCGCGAACCGTCATCTTCCGGATCACGCCGTTCCGTACCGGCTCACGCTCGCGTCGCAACACGGGGACGATATCGTCACGCACGCGGGCCTGCGGCTCGCCGGCGCGGCCGCCCTCGCGGCACTGCCGGAACGAATCGACACGATCATCGTCGCGGGCGGCGATGAAGCGGCGCTGCGGCACGCCGCGTCGGAAGCCGGCGTGCTGCCGTGGCTCCGTACCCGGATCGCGAGCACGCGGCGCATCGCGAGCATCTGCACCGGCGCGTTCGTGCTCGCCGCCGGCGGCTGGCTGGACGGCAAGCGCGCGACCACGCACTGGAACCAGTGCTCGGCGCTACAGGCGCTCTGTCCCGACGCGCGGATCGAGCCGGACGCGATCTACGTGAGCGATCCGCCGTTCCATACGTCGGCCGGCGTGACGGCCGGTATCGATCTGTGCCTGGCGCTCGTCGAGGCGGACTGCGGTGCGCCGACCGCGCTCGCGATCGCACGCGAACTCGTGCTGTTCATGCATCGTCCCGGCGGACAGGCGCAGTTCAGCGTCGGGCTCGACATCCAGGCCGGGGCGACGCCGCGCATGCGGTCGCTGCTCGCCGACATCGCCGACGATCCGGCCGCCGACCTCGGCGTCGCCGCGCTGGCCGCCCGCATGCACATGAGCGAACGGACGTTCGCGCGCCATTTCGTCAAGGAGACCGGACTATCGCCCGCGCAGTACGTGCTGGCAGCGCGCGTCGAGCGCGCGAAGGCGCTGCTGGAGCGGGCCGACTGGCCGCTCGAACGGATCGCGGAACGCTCGGGATTCGGCAGCGTGGACGCGCTGCAGCGTGCGTTCTCGACACGCGTCGGCATCTCGCCGCGCGACTATCGCGCGCGCTTCGGACCGCGACGCGAGAAGTCGCGCACAGGATAGGACGTCCCCGACTCCTCGGGCATGCGGGATGAAAACATGCAACGGAAGCCGGGCGACCCCGCCCCCGCGCAGCCGAATAGGCGGCGGCCGGTGCGATCGCCATCGCGCCGGCCGCCGCCCTGCCCGACTACGTCACTCGTCCTGCTGTTCCTGCTGCGCCTGCACCTGCCGCTGCCGGATGAACTGCCGTACATCGCTCATCGTCACGCGGCCGGTGTGCTTCGCATCGATCTCGTCGAAGTGCTTCGACACGAAGCCAAGCCCGCTGCTCTGCGCCTGCGCCTTCGTCACGGCCGCGCCGTTGCTCAGCACGGTATTCGCGCCGAGCCGCGCATCGACGCGCTGCTGCGCCTGCTGCTGCAACGCCGCGCCGGTCGACGGCAACACCGGCGCCGCGCGCGTGGCCGGAAAGAACGGACCGTCGACACCGCGCCCGCCGTGCGGCAGCTTCACCGGCGCCACCGCCTGCGGCGGCAACGCGTAGGCACTGCTCATCGCGGCACCGAGCACGATCAACGGAGACATACGCCGCATCAATTGGATTAGGGACATGATCGCTCGCATTCAATGAATGAAGAGTGGGTTCCTTTGACAAGGACGCCGTCGCTCAAGGGGCTGCCGCCAGCGTCGTCGCGGCCGTCGCGCCCGGGACGCTGCCGGTCGGGACGCTCGGCGGGTTTTCATCCGGCCACGGCGGCGGCAGCGTGTGCAGCGTCAGCGCCGTCGGAATCCGCGCGCCCTTGTAGAACGTCTGCAGGTCCCGCTTCATCAGCGGACGGGCGACGTCGTCCAGGTAAGTCATGTGGCCGCCCTGGAAGAAGTTCACCTGCAGTTTCGGATTCAGGCCCTTCACCGTCTGCAGCCGCGCGAGTTGCTTCTCGGTGTTGAAGAACGGCGTCGCGAGATCGTGGTAGCCGTTCTCCGCGAGCACGCGAAGCTTCGGGTTGAGCTGCAGCGCGCCGAGCAGATCGGGGATCGTGTCCGGCATCGGCTGGCCGTCGTGCGAGAAGTCCCAGACGCCGATGATGTTGTCGTTCAGCGGCAGGTACGTCGCGTTCGGGGCCGTATAGCCGAGGTAGTCCGGCATCTGCGTCGCGAGCGCGTTCGTGAACGGCTGCGAGATCAGGATGTCGGACGGATCGCCGTCGGTCTGCAGCCGCGGGTCCGAGTTCGGCAACGACACGCGCCCGTCGTAGCGGCCGATCGTCGTGCCGGGCAGCAGGCTCGTGCCGAACGGATTCGCGTTGAAGTAGCCGCGCAGCGCCTGCTGCGTGAGGCTCGACGGGATCGACCACAGCCTGAGCGTCGCATCGCTCGGGAACACCGGCGTGCCGAGCGCATCCGGAATGCCGAGCTGGCTCAACACCCACGATTGCGAGTACTTCTGCAGCTGGCTATAGATCAGCGTCGTGAACAGTTCCGTCTGGAATGCGTACAGATCCTGGTTCACCGGCGCCGGCGACACCTGGTTGAAGTACGCGGCGACCGCCGCGTAGCCGGGCAGGTAGCCGGCCACCGTATCGGTATCGAGCAGCAGCCCTTCGGTCGACTGCGTGATCGCCACCGCTTCCACCGCATCCGCGAAGTAGTTCAGGATCGACGACTGCAGCACGATGCCCGTCAGGTGCACGCCGGCCGATTCGAGCGCGAGCGCGAGCATGTCGGTCCGCGGCGTGCCGTACGATTCGCCGTACAGGTAGATCGGCGACGTGCCGCGACTGTTGACGTTCAGGTAGCGCTGGATGAAGTCGCGCATGATGTTCACGTCCACGTCGGAGCCCCAGTACTTCTGGTTGGTGTTCGGCAACACGGCTTCCGACAGCCCGGTGCCGGGCGGGTCGATGAACACGAGGTCGGTGGTGTCGATCAGGCTCTCCGCATTGTCGACGAGCGGGTAGTTCGGCCAGTTGTTGCCGAACAGCGGATCGGGCGTGGCCACGCGGGTCGGCGCGAACGAGCCGAGCCGCAGCCAGATCGACGACGAGCCGGGCCCGCCGTTGTAGACGAACGTGACCGGGCGCGGCTTGCCGTTCGTGCTGGGCGCGGTGTACGCGACATACGACATCGACGCTTCCGCATTGCCGTTCGCGTCCTGCGCGGTCAGGTGGCCGGTGGTCGTCGTGTAGTTGATCGTCTTGCCGCCGCCGGTCCACTGGTAATGCATGACGGCCGCCTTCTCGGACACCTGCGACGGCGCGAGGCCGTCGGTCGCGTTCATCGAGTACGCGACCGGGTCGACGTACGGCTGGTTGGCCGCCGGCGCCTGGGTGCCGGCCGCCTGCGCGCTCGCCTGCTGGCTCGCCGTGGCCTGCGCGAGACTCGACGCGCCGACCGACGACGAATCGTCGCCGCCGCACGCCGCGAGCGCCAGCGTCATGGCCGACAATGCACCGAGCCCGGCCAGCCGGCCGCGACGAACACGGCGGCTGCCGGTACTGCTCCTGTCTGGTTTCATCTCTTTCCTTGGCTTCGGATACCGCGTCACAAAGGCCGCCAACGCCTGCGACACGCGCAGGCCGACCCGCCACTCGCGTTGCACGGTCGGCAGTCGGCGGTTGGGGATTGGACTTCTCAGAGACTGAACTTGATACAGACACAGCAAACTGCTGGCGAGAATGGTGCTCGGACGCGCCCCCTGCAGTTTGGCCAACTTTTATATGACTAAATTTACGACACCACAAAAATAGGCGGTGCTGCGCCGCGTTGTCAAAGATCATTCGGATATTAAAAATCCCGCAATGATGCAAAGGGCGGACAGTGTCTGGAATCTGAAAGAAAGCGGGATTATTCGGGCAGCGTGTGCTTCATCGGTAATGCCGCGCAGAATATTTTGCTTTTCCGGCATAACGCGGAAGCCTATCCCGTCTTGGACAAGCGCATTCAAAGCCTTCAAATCGACAGGATTATTCTTTCATTTTTATTATCACCGATCGATTAATGCAATGCCGCGGCGTGCGCGCGTCATTCGATGATTCGATTCGCTTCAATCACGCTTCAATCGCAGCATCGCCGTGCGCTGCGTCATCCATAAAATACCGATTCGATTAATTCTTCACGGCATTATTTACCCGGCATTCAAACGGTGTTCCCGGACAAGCGACGACGTACGGTATTGCCTGCCGCACGTCGTCCGTCGTCAAGACTCGAACCGCGATTACTTCCCGCCGCCCGGCAGCGCGATATCGATCAGCACCGGATCGTGATCCGACGAACGATATGCATCGGCCGCGTAGAACGTCTTCTGCTGCTCCGCCGACTTGTACGCGAGCGTGTACTGCAGCGCGAGCGGCTCGTCCGCGTTGATGTGCCATTCGTGCATGGCCTTCACGTGCGATGCGAGCGGCAGCGTCGCCAGCGCGTGGTCGAGATAGCCGGCTTCGCCGTTGTACACGTAGCTGTACGCATTCGCGCCGATCCAGCGCGCGACGAGGTTGCGGTAGCCGCGCGATTCGAGCGCGCGGATCGGGTCTTCGTACGTGTAGCTGTTGAAATCGCCGATCAGCAGCACGCCTTGGCTCTTGACGCCCGTCGGGTTGCCGGCCAGCCAGTCGGCCACCTTCGCCGCCGCGCGCGTGCGCGTCGGGTTCCAGCAGCCCTGGCCATCGCCCTGGTCGAGATCGTCGTTCGCCGCATCCGGGCAGTTCTTCGACTTCAGGTGATTCACGGCCACCGTCAGCGCCTGCTTGTTGCCGTTGACCAGCCGGAACGACTGCGCGAGCGGCTGACGGTTCTTGTCGTCGATCGCGAGCGTCGCCGCGCGGCCGACCGGTTCGACCTTGCGGCTGTCGTAGATCAGCGCGACCGCGATCGCGTCGCCGCCCAGCCGCGACGTGCCGGGATCGACCACGCGCCAGTGGTTGCCGAGCTTCGCCGCGAGCTGGCGCACCGCGCTCAGTTCGCCGTAGCCGTTGTTCTGGATTTCCATCAGGCCGATCACGTCGGCGTCGATCGCCTTCAGCGCGCTGACGATCTTCGCTTCCTGACGCTGGAATTCCTGGAAGGTCTTCGCGCCGCGGTTGTTCGGATCGTCGAAGCCGCCGCCGAGACCGTTGCCGTTGAAATAGTTCAGCACGTTGAACGACGCGACGCGCAGGTTCGATTTCGGATCGCGCGCCGGTGCTTGGGTGCGCGGGTTCGAACGCGCGTCGAACGCCGGCGCGGCCGCGCCGGGCAGCGGCTGCACGCGCCAGGCGCCGTAACGCACTTCGAGCACGCCTTCGACGTCGCGCACCGTGTAGCCCGCGCGCAGCGTGTTCGCGGCCGACAGGCCCGGCGCCGGATACGGCACGGTTGCCGGGTTCTGCTTGTTCGAGCCGTCGTCGAGGATCAGGCGGTTGCGCGCGTTCGCGTCGATCTGCGTCTGCGCCTGCGCGGGCGGCACGACGCTCGTCGGCGTCCGCAAGCGGCCGTTGCTGAGCATCACGCTGCCGTAGCGGCCGAGTTCGTAGTTGTCGGTGACGGTCAGCGTCTGCGGCAGGCGCACGAGCATCCCTTCGTATGCGGCGAACGCGCTCGGGCTGTCGACCGGCAGCGTGAGCGTCGCGGGCGTGACCGTCTGGCCGTTCGCGCACACCGCGATCGCGCCCGACAGCGTGAGCTGCGTCTGCCCGTATTTCTCCTCGACCTTGCCCGTCACGTGCACGAGATCGCCGGCCTTCGCGCGCGCTTTCGGCGCATAGACGAACAGCCCTTCGGACACGCCCGGCTGGTTGCGGCGCTGCGCGTCGGCCTGCTGGACGAAGAAGCCGCCGAAGCCGTCCGTGCCGCCGAAATCGGCGGTGACGACCGCTTCGATCGATGCATTCTGCCCCGCGAGCGGCGACGGCGCGCCCGGCCCCTGGATATCGGCGATCGGCGTCGTGCTGCCGCCGCAATTCGGGCTGACGGGTGCGGCGGTGGCGGCGCACACCGGCGCGGCGAGCGTCGGGAGCAGCAATAGCGGGGCAAACAGGCGGATTGTCGAGCGCATGGCGGGAATCCCGGTTGTGAGGGTGGCGAAAGCTTAGCGGCGCTCGGTGACAGTTTTTGGTAATCGCGAGACAGGCCGATGTAATGGTCATAATCACGCCGCGATTGCCCTGTGTCGTCCGGTCAAGCCCCGACCATGCACTCCATCTTCCGGCGCCGAAGCCCCGCCGCTAGACCGTCCCCGGCAACGCGTTCGACACGAGCACGGCCGCCGCCATCAGCACGCCGCCGAGCACGACCGCCTCGACTCGCAGCACGGTGCAGAACCGCTTCAACGCGTGTGCCGGCATCGCGGCGGCCGGGTCCTTCAACGCGCGCAGCAGCGTCGGCATTCCGAAGAAGCGGTTGTGTGCGCCGAGCATCGCGGCAAGCAGCACGAGCGCGAGCTTCAGCAGCAGGATCTGCCCGTACGTCGACGCGAACAGGTTGGCCGGCGTCTCGACGCCGCGCCAGCCGTTGTACGCGCCGGTCGCGAACAGCACGATCAACGCGTAGGTCGACGCATCGGACAGCGACTGCACGAACGCCGCGCCCGTCATGCGTTCGCTCGCCGGCATGCGGGCGAGCCGCGGCATCACGCCGAACGCCGTCACGAGCACGAGTCCGATCCACACGCTGATCGCCAGCAGATGCAGCCAGTCGATCCACACCGGCACGCTGAACGGCCCGGCGTCGACCGGATGGCCGCCATTGCTGCGCGCCAGCGCGACACCGGCAAGCGCGGCCGCCATCGCGAACGGAAACCGCGTGTCGTTGGCACGTCCGGCGAACGACAGCAGCACGACGACGAGCATGAACACCGTGCCGGCCAGCCACGCATGACCGAAGCCGGTGCCCGCGAGCATCGAACACACCGCCGGGCCCGCGTCGAGCAGCGACACTTCGCTCATCAGCGCGCAGTGCGCCCAGAACGCGGTGACGCTCGCGAGCAGCGATACGACGGACGCGATGCGCAGCGTCGCGACGAGCCGCCGTCCGACACCGTGCTGCCATGCGGACGCGCCGCGCGCGAGCCAGCGGCGCCCCAGCAGCGCACCGACGACGACCGCGAACCCGGCGTTCTGGATCGTCACCGCACCAAGCCGCAGCAGGCCGACGACGCCGTCGTTCATCCCTTCACCCGGAACGTATAAGTGCCCTTCGTGCGATGCGCGTCGGCCGTCATCGCCGCCCATTGCACGGTGTACGCGCCCGCCGCGAGCGTCGGGATCGCGACGGTCATCACACGCGGGTTCGACGCGTCGACCTTCGCCTTGTCCTGCGTGATGGCGTTGCCGCTCGCATCCGACACCTTCACCGTGCTGAACGCCGGTTCGAGAGCTTCGTTGAACGTGAGCCGCACCATGTCGGGCGCCGCGTCGATCGTGCTGCCGGCCGCCGGGACCGCGCTTTCCAGCTTGCCGTGCGCCGACGCCGCGACCGGTGCAATCGCGAAGAGCGCGGCAGCGGCGGTGAAGCCGGCCAGCCGCTTGCGTGTGGAAATCGTCATGTTCGCGCTCCGCGTCACGGCTTCTTCAGTTCGACGACGGTCAGCGTGCCGTCCACGTCCTCGGCGACGAAGTCGATCGTATCGCCCGCCTTCACCTGCGACAGCATCGCCGGGTCTTTCACCTTGAATACCATCGTCATCGCGTCCATCCCGAGGTTCTCCAGCGGGCCGTGCTTGATTGTCAGCTTGCCGGCCGCCGTGTCGACCTTGCGGATCTCGCCGTGCGACATGCTCGACGCCGCGGCGCCCTGCTTCGCATCCGCGCTCATGTCCATGCCGGCCGTGCCGCCGGCCATGTCGCCGGTCATGTCGCCGGCCGCGTGCGACGCGGCCGACAACGCCAGCGCCCACCCCGTCGCCATCAAAACCAGTCCCTTCTTCATCGTGTCGACTCCCGTGTCAGTGAATGGAAACCGGCGGCCGCCTCGGTGCGGCCGCCGCATGCTGCTTCAGCTATCCGGCAATTCGCCGGTGTATTCGTATGCGACGGTGCCCTTCGGATGCCGGAACCAGCCCGGATCGCGATAGTCATTGCGCCCGAGCCCCTGCCGCACCTTGAGCACCGTGAACATGCCGCCCATTTCCAGCGGCCCGAACGGGCCCGTGCCGGTCATCATCGGCAGCGTGTTGTCGGGCAGCGGCATCTCCATGCCGCCCATCGCGCCGCCCGTGCTGCCCATCGCCATGTAGTCGGGCACGAGCTTGCCGATCCGCTTCGCGAGATCCTTCTGCGGCACGCCGATCAGGTTCGGCACCTGGTGGCCCATCGCATTCATCGTGTGATGCGACTTGTGGCAATGAAACGCCCAGTCGCCAGCGCGATCGGCGGTGAACTCGATCGCGCGCATCTGGCCCACCGCGACATCGGCCGTCACTTCCGGCCAGCGCGCGGCCGGCGGAATCCAGCCGCCGTCGGTGCCCGCGACCTCGAAGCGGTAGCCGTGCAGATGGATCGGGTGATTCGTCATCGTCAGGTTGCCGAAACGAATCCGCACGCGGTCGCCGGCGCGCACCGGCAGCGGATCGATGCCCGGGAACACGCGCGAGTTGAAGGTCCACATGTTGAAGTCGGTCATCTCGTTCACGCGCGGCGTGTAGCTGCCCGGATCGATGTCGTACGCGGCGAGCAGGAACACGAAATCGCGATCGACCGGCATCGTGCCGCGATCCTTCGGATGCACGATGAACATGCCCATCATCCCCATCGCCATCTGCACCATCTCGTCGGCGTGCGGGTGATACATGAACGTGCCGTGCGCTTCGAGCTGGAACTCGTAGACGAAGGTCTTGCCGGGCGGGATATGCGGCTGCGTGAGGCCGCCGACGCCGTCCATCCCGTTCGGCAGCCGCAGCCCGTGCCAGTGGATCGTCGTGTGCTCGGGCAGCCGGTTGGTCACGAAGATTCGGACCTTGTCGCCTTCGACGGCCTCGATCGTCGGGCCGGGCGACTGGCCGTTGTAACCCCACAGGTTCGCGTTCATGCCGGGCGCCATCTCGCGCACGACGGGCTCGGCCGTCAGGTGGAATTCCTTCCAGCCGTTCTTCATCCGCCACGGCAGCGACCAGCCGTTCAGCGTCGCGACGGGCGTGTACGGGCGGCCGTTGGGCGGCACGAGCGGCGGCTGCGTGCCGGTTTTCGCCATCGTCGGCGCGTCGGGCAGCGACGCGGCGCCGGCCCGGCTGACCATCGCCGCGCCAAGCAGCGCAGCGCCCGAGCCGCTGAGAAATTGTCGACGGGACACCATGTCAATGACCTTCCGGATGCGGTTGCGTGGCGGGCGCCGATGGCGCCGCGGGGGTGGAAGCCGGCTGCGGCGCAGCGTCGGCGTCGGGTGTGGATGCGGGTGCCGATTCGGCGTCATGCGGCGCGCGCGGCGCAGCGCCCGACGACGGCAACCGGCCGCCGACGGCCATCTGCAGATCGGTTTCGGCGAGCCAGTAGTCCTTCAGCGCGTCGATGTAGCCGTTGACCGCGCCGACCTGTTCGCGCGCATCGGTCAGCAGCTCGAACACGCTCGCGAGCATCCCGTTGTAGCGCAGCAGCAGTTCGTCGGAAATCGTCTTGCGCAGCGGCACGACTTCGTCGCGATAGTGCGTCGCGACGTCGTAGCTCGTCACGTACGCCGCGTACGATTCGCGTACTTCGGAGCGGGCATCGATGGCCGTTTTCGCGAGCCGGTTCGCCGATTGCATGTAGACGGCCTCGGCGCGCGCGACCTTCGCGCCGCCCCAGTCGAACAGCGGAATCTCGACGCTGATCTCGTAGCCGTGCTCGTGGCCCTTGCCGGTCTCGTAGTCGTTCACGTAACCGAGCTCGACCGCGTTGACGAAACGCGTGGCCTTGCTCAGGCCGAGCGACGACGCGACGCCCTGCGTCCGCAGCTTCGCCGCCTGGATGTCGAGGCGGTTGCGCATCGCGAAGCGTTCGAGATCGGGCAGATCCGGGCGCGCCTTCGGCAAATCCGGCAGGCGTTCGGGTAGCACGTACCGCGTGCGTTCGCCCCACAGCCCCATCGCACGCGTGAGCTTCTCGCGTGCGGCGACGGCCTGCTGGCGCGCCTTCGCGTGCTGCGCGACCGCGTCGGCATGAAACGCCTGTTCGCGCGCGTAGTCGAGCCGGCTGAAGTTGCCGGCCTGCCGCATGCGCAGCGCCAGTTCGGCGGCCGCGCTGGCGGCGCCGCGCACCTGCTGCGCATAGTTCGCGGCCTGCTCGGCGGCGACCGCTTCCACATAGGCCCGGCGCGCATCGGCCGCGACCTTCAGCATCGCATCGGCCGTTTCCAGCCTGGTCTGCTCGAAACGGCGGCGCTCGATCTTCGTCGCAAGCGGCATCGTCAGCAGCGCGAACACGTTCGCCGAGAACGTGCGGCCGAGCGTCAGCTCGCCGTCGCCTGCACGCGTGCGGCTGAATGCGAAGCGCGGGTTCGGCAGCCGGCCGGCCTGCACGAGGTCGGCCTCCGACAGCCCCAGCTCCGCGTACGACGCCTGCAGCCCGCGGTTGTTCAGCAGCGCGACCTGCACCGCGTCGTCCATCGACAGCGGCTTGCCGAGCAGTTCCTTCGTCCGCCGGTCGACGGCTTCGCGGTCGGCGTCGGTCCTGACCACCACCGCGTCCTTGCCGATGCGCGCCGATGCGGCGGACGACACGGCGTCGAACCCGCCGTCCTTCGAAAACGTCGTGCAGCCCGCGAGGAACGCCAGCGCGAGCACGGCCGCGCCGATCCTCGGCGATATCGCGAACGTCGTCATCGCGCGGCCCCTCCGTGCATCGAATGGGCCGCGCCGTTGCCGGCCGCGCCGCCGGTCGTACGCCCTTTCGCGGGCCGCTCCGTCACGTCCCGGTTCAGTTGCTTCCAGCCCGGGCCTGCATCGTCCCGATACGGCCGGTAGCCGTCGAACGCGGAGGTCACGGTGACGTCCGGCACCGACGCGGCGGCGTCCGCCGGATCGGGCAACAGGGTTTGCGCGGGCGCGAGCGACGGCACGAGGGCCGCCGCGCCCATTAGCGCCGCAATGATCAATCGCATGAACATGTCTCGTCGTAAGTCGGCCGGCGCGCCTGAGGCGGCCGCCGGAGTAGAGGGCGGATTGCGGCCGGTCGGCCACGGGCAGGGACTAGGCGGGCATCCGGCGCGGCGGCCGGTCGATGCCGCCGGTCAGGAACGACACGTCCGCAGCCGAAGGCGGCGGCGCGACGATCGTGACGCCGCCGCTCGCCGCGGCCGGCACCGCAGGCGCCCCCGACATGCCCGTGCCGAAGCAGCACGACACGCACGCGACACACGACGACGCATGCCGCGCGTGGTCGCCGTGATCGGCATGACCATCCTGCGCGGCCGGCATCGCGTGCGACGCCTTCTCCTCATGCGGCGCGGCGACGCTCGCGCACTGCATCGAAACAGCCGCGGACGACTGGATCGGCAGGCTCAGCGCGAGCAACACGACGACGAGGAATGTGCGCCAGTACGACATGGATGCGAAATCGGGCAGACAGCGATCGTTCGGGCCATCGCGGCGCCGCGACGGCGCGCTCCGGGGACAAGACGGTCGCAGCTTATCGCCGCCGCGGTGACGACGGCATGGCCGAAACATGACCGGCTTTTCATGACAATTCCGTCATCCGCCGGTCATCCTGCGCGCACGCGCGACACCGTACGCTCCGGCGTTACACTGACCGGCTGGAATCACGGACAGCCTGCCTCACCATGCGGATACTGATAGTCGAAGACGAACCCAAGATGGCGTCCTACCTGCGGAAGGGCCTGACGGAGGCGAGCTACACGGTCGACGTCGCGGAAAACGGCAAGGACGGGCTGTTCCTCGCATTGCACGAGGATTTCGACCTGGTCGTGCTCGACGTGATGCTGCCGGAGCTCGACGGCTTCGAGGTGCTCAGGCGGCTGCGCGCGCAGAAGCAGACGCCCGTGCTGCTGCTCACGGCCCGCGACGCGATCGAGGACAAGGTCGCCGGGCTCGAACTCGGCGCCGACGATTACCTGCTCAAGCCGTTCGCGTATGCCGAATTCCTCGCCCGTATCCGCTCGCTGCTGCGGCGCGCGCCGCGCAACGTGCGCGACATCCTGCACGTCGCCGATCTGGAAATCGACCTGCTCAAGCGCCGCGTGCGGCGCGCCGACGCCCGCATCGACCTGACCGCACAGGAATTCGCGCTGCTGCAGCTGCTCGCGGAACGCGAAGGCGAGGTGCTGACGCGCACCTTCATCACGTCGCAGATCTGGGACATGAATTTCGACAGCGACACGAACGTCGTCGATGCGGCGATCAAGCGCCTGCGCGCGAAGATCGACAACGCTTACGAGAAGAAGCTGATCCACACGATCCGCGGCATGGGCTACGTGCTCGAGGATCGTTCGTGACCGCGCGCCCCGCGTCGTATTCGCTGCTGCGGCGCCTGACGCTCGCGTTCGCCGCCGTCGCGGCGCTCGTGTTCGCGCTGACCGGCGCGTATCTCTATCGTTCGCTGTCCGCCGAACTGACGCGGCGCGACGACATCGAGATCTCCGCCAAGCTCAACCAGTTCCTGCAACTGGCACGCGCCAGCGGCTCGACGGCCGCGCTGCGCGCCGACCCGGCCGTGTTCCATGACGTGCTGCTGTCGCATCCGGGCGTCTATCTCGGCATCTACGATGCGCGACACCAGCCGCTCGTCGAGCATTCCGACGAAGCCGGCAACACGCTCGCATCGGTGATCTCGGCGCCGCATCCGGCTGGCAGCGCCGATGGGCCGTTCACGTGCGCGCCGCCCGGCATCGGCACGTCGCGCTGCGTGTACGCGCGCGAAACGCTGCCGTCCGGCGAAGCGATCGAGGTCGCGCTCGCGCGCACCGCGACCGATCGGCAGTCGCTGCTCGAAAGCTATCGCGTCGACATCTGGCTCGCGGCGGCCGTCGGCGCGCTGCTGGTCGGCGCGCTCGGCTACGCGGTCGCGTCGCGCGGCCTGCGCCCGGTCGAAAGCCTCGGCCGGCAGACGTCGCGCATCGAGGCGCACAACCTGAACGCACGCCTCGACGCGCGCGGCGGCCCGGTCGAATTGCGCGAGTTCGCCACGTCGGTGAACCGGATGCTCGACCGCCTCGAACGCGCGTTCGTGCGGCTGTCGCAGTTCTCGTCCGATCTCGCGCACGACATGCGCACGCCGCTCGCGAACGTGATCAGCTCGTCGCAGATCACGCTGTCGCGCGCCCGCACCGCCGACGAATACGAAGCGCTGATCGAATCGAACATCGAGGAATGCGAACGGCTGCAGCGGATGATCGAGAACATGCTGTTTCTCGCGCGCACCGACAATGCGCGGCAGCACCTGAAGACCGCCGAACTGGACGCGGGCAGCGAACTGCGCCGGCTCGCGTCGTATTTCCAGGCGTTGGCCGACGAGGCCGGCGTGCGCATCGACGTGCATGGCGAAGCGCCGGTCGTCGCCGACGCAACGCTGTTCCGGCGCGCGGTCAGCAACCTCGCGTCGAATGCGCTCGAACACGCGGACGCCGCGTCGGCGATCGAGCTGGCCGTGTCCGTACAACGCGGCTACGCGGTCGTCGAAGTCACGAACCGCGGCGCCGCGATTCCGCCCGAACAGGTCGAGCGAATCTTCGAGCGCTTCTACCGGATCGATTCGTCGCGGCACGGCGCGGCGCGCAACGCGGGGCTCGGGCTCGCGATCGTGAAGTCGATCATGGAGCTGCATCGCGGCAAGGTGGAAATCGCGAGCCGCGACGGGCGCACGACGTTCGCGCTTTATTTTCCGCGCGGCGCCGATCGTTAGCGCGTGCGCCGCCGCGTCGTGCGGCTAGCGATCCTGCACCGTGCCGAACGACGTGCGAACGCACACGAGCAGCGCGATGGTCGCCGCGCTGAACACCGCCCCCGCGTAGAACGTGGCAGCAGCACCGGCCCGGTCCCACAGGAAGCCCGCGACGACGCTCGATACGAGCGTCACGATGCCGCTGACCAGGTTGAACACGCCGAACGCCGTCCCTCTCAATTCGGCCGGCGCGGCATGCGCGACCATCGTCGCGAGCAGCCCTTGCGTCATGCCCATATGGAGCCCCCACAGCGCGACGCCGACGAGCACGGCCGGCCAGTGCGCGCCGTGCGCCAACACGATATCGGCGGCGATCAGCATGACGAGCCCGACCACCATCAATGTCGTGTGGCTCGTCGTATCGGCGAGCTTGCCGAACGGGTAAGCGGACAACGCATACACGACGTTCATCGCGACCATCACGAGCGGCACGAGCGCGACGGGCACGCCGCTGCCCATCGCGCGCAGCACCAGGAACGCCTCGCTGAAACGCGCGAGCGCGAACACGCCGCCGACGGCCACGACCCACCAGTAGCGGGCGCCGAGTTGCGCGACGACCTCGCGGCGGATCGGATTGACGCGCGGCTCGCCCGGCGCACGCGCCGGTTCGTCGATGCCGAACGCGAGCAGCGCCACGGCGAGCACGCCCGGGATCACGGCCAGCCAGAACGCGAGGCGGAAATCGTCGCGCCACACCAGCATGATGACGACGGCCAGCAGCGGCCCGAGGAACGCGCCGACCGTATCGAGCGACTGGCGCAACCCGTACGCGGCGCCGCGCAGGTGAACGGGCGTGACGTCGGCGACGAGCGCATCGCGCGGCGCGCCGCGAATCCCCTTGCCGACGCGGTCGACGATGCGTGCGGTCACCACGACGCCGATCGTCGGCGCGATCGCGAACAGGGGCTTGCTGAGCGCGCCGAGCGCGTAGCCGGTCACCGCGAGCCATTTGCGATTGCGCAGATAGTCGCTCAATGTGCCGGAGAACACCTTGACGACCGGCGACGTCGCCTCGGCGATCCCCTCGATCAGGCCGATCGTCGTCGCGCTCGCGCCGAGCCCCGCCATCAGGAACATCGGCAACAGGCTGTGGATGATTTCGGACGACACGTCCATCAGCAGGCTGACACAGCCGAGCACCCACACGCTGCGTGGAATCTGCCGAAGAATGCCGGTCGATGAGTCGGTCTGCATGGGTCGCTCCGGTTCAGGAATCCAGATGTCGAATGCCTGTGATGCTACTGCAGTCCCGTGACACGACCGCACGCCGTGCGTGCGCGCCCGCTATTCCGCCGTATCGCGCCGAAGTTTCGCCTGCCGGCGCGTGCGGTCGTTGAGGATCTGGTGCCGGCGATGGTCGGTCAGTTTCTTCCAGTCGCGCGCCTCGTCGCGGGTGCGCAGGCAGCCGACGCAAAAGCCCGTGCGGCCGTCGAACGCGCACAGCTCGATACACAGCGATTTCACGGCCACGATCAGGCCGCCTTCGCGGGCGTCAGCACTTCGACGGTCACGTGCGACACGCCGTCGAAGCCCGCGACCAGCGCATGGTAGAAACGTGCATCGCGCGCGGTGTCGGCCGATTCGACCGACACGATCGCGCTCATGTGCCCGGGGCCCACGCGCCACACATGGAGATCGTTGACCGTGTCGCCGAGCGCCTCGATCGCACGGCGAACGTTGTCCGTCAGCTTGCGATCGACGTTGACGTCGAGCAGGATCCTGCCCGTATCGCGCATCAGCCCGTACGCCCAGTTGGCGATCACCAGCGCGCCGACGATGCCCGCGAGCGGGTCCATCCAGACCCATCCGAACGCGCGCGCGAGCAGCAGGCCGACGATCGCCAGCACCGATACGGCCGCGTCGGCGATCACGTGAACGTAGGCCGACCGGATGTTGTGGTCGTGATGCGCGGCCGAGTGCGAACCGCGAGCATGATGCGCGTGGTGCGCGTGGTGCGCGTCGTCGTAGTCATGATCATGGTCATCGTGGCGGTCGTGCCCGTGCGCATGGTGATGGCCGTGACCATGCCCGTGATGGTGGTCGCCGCTGAGCAGCCACACGCTCGCGAGGTTCACGGCAAGCCCCAGCACCGCAATCGGAATCGCTTCGCCGAAGTGAATCGGCACCGGCGCCAGCAGGCGCGCGATCGCCTCATAGCCGATCAGCACCGCGATCATCGCCAGCACGATCGCGCTCGTGAAACCGGCGAGGTCGCCGAGCTTGCCGGTGCCGAACACGAAACGCGGATCGTCGGCATGCCGGCGCGCATAGGTATAGGCCAGCGCGGCGATCAGCATCGCGCCCGCGTGCGTCGACATGTGCAGCCCGTCGGCGACCAGCGCGAGCGAGCCGAACAGCGTGCCGCCGACGATCTCGGCGATCATCATCGCCGTACACAAGCCGATGACCATCCACGTCTTCCGCTCGTTGCGCGCATGTGCGGCGCCCAGAAATGCGTGGCTGTGCGCGCCGCCCGCCGCCGCGCCGTCGAATTCGTTCATGTTTGCATCCGGTTACTTGAAATAGCTGTGCACGACCTCGATCAGCTGCTCGGTCGCGCTGCCCTCGTGCGCATCGGGCGTGTCCGCATCGACGAGATGCGACCGGATGTGGTCTTCCAGCACGACGGCCAGCAGGCCGTTCATCGCGCCGCGGCAGCTCGTGATCAGTTGCAGCACGTCGTTGCAGCCGCGCTCTTCTTCCAGCGCCCGCTCGATCGCTTCCACCTGTCCCTTGATACGGCGCACGCGGTTCAGCAGCTTCTGTTTCTCGCGGACGGTATGACTCATCGATGGCTCCTGTATAGGGTAGGGGAGTATATCTCCGGAAGGCTGCCCCTATAGGGTGGAGGGGTATATTTTTTTCGAGACGAAGGCTTGTCGAAAGAAAACCGCTCGGCTAGACTGCTCTCCGTCTTTGGGGAGTAGCCTGCTTTCCGCCCCCGGAAAGCGAACGCGTCAACACACTCGGCCTGCGGCCGTGGCGCGTTCGGCCTGATCGGCTTGGCGAGACCATCGGCACATCGCGTCGTTCCTGGTCGGACGTCGGCGGATGTGTCATGGTTCGTCAGCGTCCGACCACGGAGTCCCCATGTTCCTCCCTGCTCGCCTTGCCCACGCCACCGCTGCCTGCGGAGGTGCCGCATGACCTTCATGTTTGTCGAACTGGCGTTCATGCTGGTCGTGATCCTCGTCGCGGCCGAAGTCTTCACCAATGCGCTCGAACATCTCGGCGAACGCCTGAAGATTTCCGAAGGCGTGACCGGCTCGCTGTTCGCGGCCGTCGGCACCGCGCTGCCCGAAACGATGGTGCCGCTGCTCGCGCTGGCCGGCGGCACGTCGAACCAGGCCGTGAACGAGGAGATCGGCGTCGGCGCGATTCTCGGCGCGCCGCTGATGCTCGCGACGCTCACCACGTTCCTGATGACGCTCGCCGTGATCCGCACGCGCGGGCTGCGCGGCACGATCACGCCGGAACGCACCGGCTTCGTGCGCGACATGAACACGTTCCTCGCCGCGTTCTCGCTGGCGACCGTCGCGATGTTCGTTCCGCATCACAACTGGGCCATGCGCGCGCTGCTCGCCGCGATGCTGGTCGGGCTCTACGTGATGTACGTCGTGATGACGTTCCGTGCATCGACCGGGCTCGTCGATGCCGGGCACGGCACGGAGGCGCCGCACGCGATGTTCCTGTCGCGCATCGGCCTGCCGACCAACCTGGCGACGATCGTGCTGCAACTGCTGATCGGCGTCGCGCTGCTGGTGGGCGGGGCGAAGGGCTTCATTCACGGCGTGGAAGGCGTGTCGCACGTGCTCGGCGTGTCGGCGCTGCTGCTGTCGCTGATCATCGTGCCGATCGCGACGGAACTGCCGGAGAAGGTCAACAGCGTGCTGTGGATCCGCCGCCGGAAGGACACGCTCGCGTTCGGCAACATCACCGGCGCGATGGTGTTCCAGGGCACGCTGCTGCCGGCGATCGGCATCATGCTGACGCCGTGGGAGCCGCGCCCCGAAGTGCTGACCGGCGTGATCATCACGCTCGCGGCAGCGGCCTGGCTGCGCATCAATGCGCGCACGCGCGGGCTCGCGATCTGGGCGTTGCTCGCGAACGGCGCGGGTTATGTGGGGTATCTGGCGGTGACGCTGGCGCGCTAAACGCCGGTCGGGCGCGCCGGCCGACCAACACGTCGGCGCGGCGCGCTTCACGGCGCCGGATGCGGGCGGCGGCTGCGACGCCCGCATCCCGCCGATCAGGAACCCTTGACGAGTTTGACGATCGTCAACGTGCCGTCGACCTTCTCGATCCGCACCTTGACCTGGTCGCCCGCATGCGCTTGCGCGAGCATCGCCGCATCCTTCGCCTTGAACGCCATCGTCATCGGCGGCATCCCGACGTTCTGCAGCGCGCCGTGCTTCAACGTGATCTTGCCGCTCGCGGCATCGACCTTCTTCACTTCGGCGTCGGTCAGCGCGGCGTTCGATTCCGCCGCGCCGTCCGACGACATCTTCATGCCGGACATGTCCATGTTCGACATCTCGCCGGCGGCAAGCGCCGGTACCGCGAAAGCACTCAGCGCGACGACAGCGGTTGCAGCAGCGATCAATTGATTCATCTTCATCGTGATTCTCCGGTGGGAAGGGATGGCACGTTCGTGCCGGAAGGAACTGCCTCGGAATGCCGCGCTCGGCCCGCGCTTCGCGCACGACGGCGCTGCAGCAGAAGCCACGCGGCGGGAATGACGAACATCGACAGCAGCGGCGCCGTGACCATGCCGCCGACCATCGGCGCGGCGATGCGCTGCATGACTTCGGAACCGGCGCCGTGGCCGATCATGATCGGCACGAGGCCGGCGAGCACGACGGCGACCGTCATCGCCTTCGGCCGCACGCGCAGCACCGCGCCTTCGCGAATCGCGTCGAGCAGCAACGCATCGGTCAGCGGTTCGCCGGCATCGAGCCGGCGCTGCAGCGCGCCCTTCAGGTACAGCAGCATCACCACGCCGAATTCGGCCGCCACGCCCGCCAGTGCGATGAACCCGACCGACGTCGCGACGGACACCGCATGGCCGAGCGCCCATACGAGCCAGAATCCGCCGACCAGCGCGAACGGCACCGTCGACATCAGCAGCAACGCGTCGGCCGCCGAATCGAACGTGACGAACAGCAGCACGAAGATCACGACGAGCGTGACGGGCACGACGGTACGCAACGTCGCCGCCGCGCGTTCGAGATACTCGAACTGTCCCGACCACGCGATCGAATAGCCGGGCGGCAACGCGACCTGCCGCGCGACGGCCTGCTGCATCGCACGAACCGCCGTGCTGAGGTCGACACCGCGGAGATCGACGTACACGTAGCCGGACAGCCGTGCGTTCTCGCTGCGGATCATCGGCGGCCCGTCGGCGATCGCGACACGCGCGACGTCGCCGAGGCGAATCTGCGCGCCGCGCGCGGTGACGACCGGCAGTTGCCGCAAGTTGTCGAGCGAATCGCGGATCTCGCGTGGATAGCGGATGTTGATCGGGAAACGCTCGCGCCCGGCGATCACTTCGCCGACGTCCTCGCCGCCGATCGCCGACGACACGACCGACTGGATATCCGCCACCGACAGCCCGTAACGCGCGGCGGCGAGCCGATCGATGTCGACGTCGACGTAGCGGCCGCCGTTCAGCCGCTCCGCGAGCGCGGACGTCACGCCCGGCACGCGCTTCACGGCGGCCTCGACCTGCGTCGCGATCGCGTCGATTCCCGTCAGGTCCGGCCCGGAAATCTTCACGCCGACCGGCGTCTTGATCCCGGTGGACAGCATGTCGAGCCGGTTGCGGATCGGCGGCACCCATACGTTCGACAGGCCCGGCACCCTCACCGTCCGGTCGAGTTCGTCGACGAGCTTCTCCGGCGTCATGCCCGGCCGCCATGTACTGCGCGGCTTGAAGCGGATCGTCGTCTCGAACATCTCGAGCGGCGCGGGGTCGGTCGCGGTATCGGCGCGACCCGACTTGCCGAACACCGTGTCGACCTCGGGCACGGTCTTGATCAGCCGGTCGGTCTGCTGCAGCAGTTCGCTCGCCTTGTCCGCCGAGATGCCCGGCAGCGCGGTCGGCATGTACAGCAAGTCGCCTTCGTCGAGCGGCGGCATGAATTCGCCACCGAGCCGCGACAACGGCACGGCCGTCAGCACGAGCGCGACGACTGCCACGCCGATCGCGGCCCACGGGCGCCGCAACGTCGCTTCGAGCAGCGGCCGGTACAGGCGGATCAGCACGCGATTGATCGGGTTCGCGTGCTCGTGCGGAATGCGGCCGCGCACCAGATAGCCCATCAGCACCGGCACCAGCGTCACCGACAACCCGGCGGCGGCCGCGATCGTATAGGTCTTCGTGAACGCCAGCGGCGCGAACAGCTTGCCCTCCTGCCCTTCCAGCGAAAACACCGGAACGAACGACAGCGTGATGATCAGCAGCGAGAAGAACAGCGCGGGCCCGACTTCCGCCGCCGATGCCGCGACGAGCTCCCAGCGACGCGCGGCGGTGATCGGCTCGCCCGGATGCGCGTGGTCGTACGCTTCCAGATGCTTGTGCGCGTTCTCGATCATTACGATCGCCGCGTCGATCATCGCGCCGATCGCGATCGCGATCCCCCCGAGCGACATCAGGTTCGCATTCACGCCCTGGTAGCGCATCACGATGAACGCGACCAATACGCCGAGCGGCAGCGACAGGATCGCGACCAGCGCGCTGCGCAGATGGAACAGGAATACCGCGCAGACGACACCGACGATGACGAATTCCTCGATCAGCTTGTCCGTCAGGTTGTCGACCGCGCGCGCGATCAGTTGCGATCGGTCGTAGGTCGTGACGATCTCGACGCCGGCAGGCAGCGAACGCTTGAGGTCGGCGAGCTTCGCCTTCACCGCGTCGATCGTCGTCAACGCGTTCTTGCCCGAGCGCATCACGACGACGCCGCCCGTCACTTCGCCCTGCCCGTTCAGTTCCGCGATACCGCGCCGCATCGCCGGGCCGACCTGGATGCGTGCGACGTCGCCGAGCAAGACCGGCGTGCCGGTGTCGTCGGTGCGCAGCACGACGTGACGGAAATCGTCGAGCGTGCGCAGGTAGCCGGACGACCGCACCATGTACTCCGACTCGGCCAGCTCGACGACCGAGCCGCCGGAGGCCTGGTTGGCCTTGCCGAGCGCCTCCGCGACCGCCGCCTGCGTGATGCCGTATGCACGCAGCTTGTCCGGGTCCAGCACGACCTGGTACTGGCGCACCATGCCGCCGATACTCGCGACTTCGGAGACGTCCGGCACGGCCTTCAGTTCGAACTTCAGGAACCAGTCGTTGAGCGCGCGCAACTGGCCGAGATCGTGACGGCCGGTGCGATCGACGAGCGCGTACTCGTATACCCAGCCGACACCGGTCGCATCGGGCCCAAGCGACACGGTCGCGCCCGCCGGCAGGCGGCTCTGCACCTGGCTCAGGTATTCGAGCACGCGCGAGCGCGCCCAGTACGGATCGGTGCGGTCGTCGAACAGCACGTAGACGAACGCGTCGCCGAACGACGAGTACGCACGCACGGTTTTCGCGCCGGGCACGCCGAGCAGCGTCGTCGTCAGCGGATAGGTCACCTGATCCTCGACAACCTGCGGCGCCTTGCCCGGATACGACGCCTTCACGATCACCTGCGTGTCCGACAGGTCGGGCAATGCGTCGAGCGGTGTCTGCCGCAGCGAATGCACGCCCCATGCCGCGAGCAGCACGGTGGCCAGCAGCACCAGAAACCGGTGATGGACGGACCAGTGAATGATGCGCGCGATCATCGCTCACCTCCCTGCGGCTCGACCTTCGTCAGCCGGTAGCCGTCGTCGGTCTGCGTGAACGCGAAACGCACGGTCTGCCCCGGCTTCACGTCCGGAAACGCGCGCACCGACGGCTTGCCGAACGCCATCGTCATCGCGCCCCAGCCGAGCGCCGGCACCGGCTGATGCGAGAACGTGATGTCGTCGGCGGTGACCTTCTCCACCTTGCCGGTGGTTTCGTACACCGGCGCGCTTGCCGTCGCGGACGATGCGGCCGAGCTTGCGCCTGCCGCCCGCTCCAGCCGCGGCAGCACGCTTTTCAGGCTGGCTTCCGAATCGATCAGGAACTGCCCCGATGCGACAACCGTATCGCCTTCGTTCAGCCCGCCGAGCACTTCCGTGTCGCCGCCGACGTCGTTGCCGACCGTCACCGACACCGGCTGGAGCCGGCCGTCGCCGAGCTTCACGATGACGATCGTGCGCTGGCCGGTCGCGATCACGGCCTCGGACGGCACGAGCAGGCGCGACACCGTCTCCCTCGCGGCGACCCGCACGCGCATCAGCATGCCGGGCGTGAGCTTCAGCGATGCGTTGTCGATCTCCACGCGCGCCTGCAGCGTGCGGCTGCCCGTGCTGATGCCGGGCAGCACTTCGCGGATGCGTCCGCTGAAATGCCGGGCCGGATCGCCCGCGAACGTCGCGTCGACCGACATTCCCGGCCGCACGTTCAAAGCGAGCGCTTCCGGCACCTCGACGATCAGCCACAGCGTCGCCAGCCCGGCGATCTTCGCGAGCGTCTGGCCGGGCGCGACCATCGCGCCGTCGCGCACGTTCAGCTCACTGACGACGCCCGTCTCCGGCGCGCTCAGCACGACGTGCGTCTGGGCGCGGCCGGTGCGATCGAGAGTCGCGATCATCCCGTCCGGAATCGACAGCGCGCGCATTCGTGCGCGCGCCGCATCGAGCAGGTTGCCGTCCATGCCGCCGCGCTTCAGCGCGAGATATTCCTCCTGCGGCGCGAGCCAGTCGGGTACGAACAGCGATGCGACCGGCGCACCCTTCGCGATGCGCTGCATCGGCGCGCGTGCATACAGATGGTCGATGTAGCCCGTGACGCGCGACTGCACGACCTCCACGCGCGCTTCGTCGAACTGCGTGGTGCCCACCGCGTCGAAGCCGGCCGCCGTCTGCTGCCGACGCACGGTCGCATAGCGGATGCCGAGGTTCTGCTGCAGGCCCGGATCGATCCGGATGCCTGTCGCGCCACCGCCTTCGTCCGCATAGACCGGCTGCAACTGCATGTCCATGAACGGCGATTTGCCCGGCTTGTCGAAGTGCTGGTTCGGCACCATCGGGTCGTGCCAGTACAGCACCTTGCGTGCGGCCTGCTGAGCCGGTACACCCGACGGTATGCCCGACGGCGCAGCGGCGGGCATGGCGGTCGTCGCCGCGCCGCTCGTCGCATGGCGAACGCCCGCGAAATAGCCAGCGCCGACGAGCACCGCGCCGGCGGATGCGATCAGCGCCGCACGCATCAGTGATTGCCTTGTCATGAGCGTCTCCTTCACTGCGCGGCGGCCATTGCCGACGGCACGACCTGATATTCGAGCTGTGCCCAGGTCTGCGACACGTCGCGCCTGAGATCGAGCACCTGTAATTGCGCTTCGAGTTGCGCACGTCGCGCGGCGAACGTGTCGGCGAGCGACCCCGTGCCGGCCCGGTACGCCGCCGTCGCGAGCTGCACGCGCTGGTCGGCGGCCGGCAACAGCGCGGCGCTGAGGTTCGCGATGCGTTCGCGGCCGCTCGCCAGCATGTCGGATTGCGTGCGGATGTCGGCCTGTACCTGGCGCAGCGTGTCCTCGTACATCAGGCGCGCCTTCGTCGCGAGCGCGGCCTTTTCGGCGACGTCGCGGTTCTGGCGATTCTTGCGATTGAGCGGCAGCGGAATCGAGACGCCGACCGACACCATGTTCGAATACGCGCCACCGCGCTGCTGGTACGCGATTTCCCACGTCCAGTTGGGGCTGCGCTCGCTGTTCGCGACCGCGGCGTCGGCTTCGGCCACCGCGATGTCGTCCGCGGCGGCGACGAGCGCTGGCTGCGACAGGCGCAGTTCGTCCGGCGGCAACGACGATACGAAGGATTCGGGCGCGGGCGGCGTACCGGCCACGTCCATCACGGGCACCGCCGTCCAGCGGGCCAGCGCGATGAGCGCGGTGCGATACGCCTGCTGTGCCTTGAGCACCTGGTCCTGCGTCTGCGCGAGCATCGCGCGGGCCTGCACGACGTCGCCCGCGCTCGCCTTCGCGCCGCGATACGATGCCTGCGTCGCGTCGAGTTCATGGTTCATGTGGCCGAGCAGCGCCTGCTGAAGCGCGAGCGCCTGCTTCGCATAGACGGCATCGAGCCAGGCCGTCGCGGTCTGCCGGCGCACGGCCGCGAGCTGCACGAGATAGCCGGCGCGCTCGCGGCCGACCTGCTCGTCGGCCAGCGCGGTACGCAGCCGCCGCTTGTCGCCGGACACCCATTCCTGCTCGATGCCGATGCGGCGCATCGTCATGAAGTCTTGGCCGACGGTGAAGCGCTGCCCGCCGTTGACCGGCAGGTTGTCGATGCCGGCCTTGAGCATCGGGTCCGGCAACTGGCCGGCCTTGACGGCCGCTTCGGAACGCGCGAGCACGGAAGCCTGCGCGGCCTGCATCGACGCGGAACGATCGGTGGCGGACTGCAGCGCGGCGTCCAGCGTCAGCGGCGACGGTTGCGCGTGAACGGCGCCCGCCACCAGCAGCGCGGCCCACGGTACGGGCGCGCGCCGACCTGCACGCGGCATGCGCAGCGTGCGGAAAACGAATGACATGGTGTAACCCCAAATCGGAATCCAAAGGGATTCCACGTCCTGCGCGCAGGACGAACCTCACCGCGTGCGCGGCGAACCGGTCAAATCGGGATCAGTTGATGCGTGGCGGGCGCCACAACCCGTTCGGGTCGCGAGCTGGGACGGACTGCGTGTAGTGGAAGACGATCGTGCTGGCGAATGCAGCGGGACGGTTGACGTCGGCGCGGGCGGCCGGGTGGTAGAGACTGCCGAACTGGCATTGGGCCGTCACCTTGCAGGCCATGCCCTTGGCTTTGGCCTTCGCGTGATCGGCGGATGGCGGCTGCATCGAATCGCAATCGCTCATCTCGGCGGACATGGCCATGTTCATGCCCGTGTCCGCGTCCATCGACATCGTGTGCTGCATCGGACATTCACCGGTCAGGCCGCTGGCTGCCAGCCCCGTGATGGGCAGCACCGCGCACAGCAGCAGCAGGATGAAGGTCCGAAGCAGTTTCATGGCGGCGATTATAGCGCGCACTGTTGCGGCATGGCGCGGCGTCGCTACGGCGAAACGACGCGCCCTCTCCGCTGCGGCGGCTGCGCGTCATCGCAACAGCTTGTCCGCCGCGAGCACCGCCTGCACCGCCGGCCGCTCCCGCACTCGCTCGTACCATGCACGCAGATGCGCATGCCGGCTCAGGTCGATATCCGCGTTGTACACCGAGCGCATCCAGTCGGCCTTGCCCCAGCCGGTCAACGCGAACAGGTACGCATCGGCGACGGTGAACGTGTCGCCGGTGACGAACGTCCTGCCGTCGAGCTGGCGGTCGATCCATGCGAAGCGGCCGTCTAGCTTCTGCCGCACGGGCTCGACGTACTTCCCCGCCTGCACCGCATACAGCAGCGGGATGAAACCCTTGTGGATCTCGGTGCCGAGAAAGTTCAGCCATTCCATCAGCCGGTAGCGCGCGAGCGTGCCGTAAGCGGGCGCGAGCGCGGCTTCCGGGCGCTGGTCCGCGAGATACTGCGCGATCACCGGCCCTTCGCGCAGCATCGTGCCGTCGTCGAGTTCGAGCAGCGGCACGTAGCCGAGTTCGGTCACGTCGTAGTAATCGCGGCCGCCTTCGACGACATGCTTGCGCGCATCGACCTTGACGATCTCGGCGTCGATATCGGCTTCGCGCAGCACGATGCAGATCGCCTGCGAACAGCTGCCGGGAGCGTGATAGAGCTTCATATGTTTCCTTCGTGGGTGGTCCATGTATCGATTCGCCGCGACGCGGACGCTAATATCTCGCATCGGCGCATGGCTGAGAAGACGGCAGTCGTTTGTGCCGTAGTCACAAAAAATTTACCGACCAGGATTCGGCGCGATGAAAACGAGTGCGACAGGATGTTCCGTTGAAGAAGCGATGCGCATGCTCGGCGGCCGCTGGCGGCTGCTGCTGGTGTCGTATCTGCTCGACGGGCCGCGCCGCTTCAGCGACCTGCGGCGCGACATGCCGGGCATCTCGCAGCGCATGCTGACGCTCGACCTGCGTGCGCTGGAAGACGCGGGGCTCGTGCGGCGAACCGTCTATCCGGAAGTGCCGGTGCGCGTCGAGTACGATCTCACCGCGGACGGCGATCGGCTGCGGCCGGTGGTCGACGTGATGCGCGAATTTGGGCTGTGGCTGAAAGCGCGCGACGTGCAGGCCGACGCGATGCCCGACAACGCGGCTGAGACCGAAACGACGATGTATGCTCACAAGTAACCCTTCGGCAGGAACTACGTTCATCAGTTGCTCCGAGAAACCCCGTACTTCAGGACGGGGAAGAAAGGCGTGCTGTTGACAGACAGCTTCTTCCACGGGATAGGATCACCTACATGATTCTTGTCTATCGCTACCGGGTGAAGTCGCTCAACGGACTGCTCAACAAGCAGAGCCGTGTGGTGAACTACGTCTGGAACTTCTGCAACGACACACAGAAGCACGCGCTGAAGTGGAACAAGAAGTGGCCGACCGGTTTCGACTTGAATGTGCTCACGACCGGCAGCAGCAAGGAACTCGGTATTCACTCCGGCACGGTCAACGCGACGTGCGAGCAATATGCGAAGTCGCGCAGTCAGCGCCGTCGGCCCTACCTGCGCTATCGCGGCAGGAAATCGTTGGGCTGGGTGCCGCTGAAGGGCCGTGACCTGAAGCGCGAGGGTGACGCGTTCCGTTTCGCCGGCAACACGTTTCGCGTGTTCAACAGCCGACCGCTTCCCGAAGGCAAGATCAAGGACGGGACCAACTTTGCGCAGGATGCACGCGGCAACTGGTTTCTCAACATCGTGATCGAGATGCCGGATGTGCAGGCCCGCCCGATCCGTTCCGGCGTCGGCATCGATCTCGGCCTGAAAGACTTCGCCACACTTTCGACCGGAGAGAAGCTGCCCAATGACCAGTTCGGTCGGCGCGCGGCGGAGAAGCTGGCGAAAGCGCAGCGAGCACGCAAGCACAAGCGGCATATCGCGAAGCTGCACGCCAAGGTCGCGAACTCCCGCGCCGACTTCCAGCACAAGCTCGCGCTCGATCTGGTGCGGCGCTTCGATTACATCGCGGTCGGCAACGTGTCGGCGGTCAAACTCGCCAGAACCAGGATGGCGAAGAGCGTCTACGACGCATCCTGGTCGTCCTTCCGAAACAAGCTCCGTTACAAAGCGATCGCGCACGGAGCCACGTTCGAGGAAGTGGACGAAAGCGGTTCTACCCAGTCCTGTTCGTCGTGCGGGTCGAAAGACAGCACGACGCGGCCGAAAGGTATCGCGGGACTGAGAATAAGAGAGTGGGCCTGCAGTAGATGTGGTGTCGAGCATGATCGAGATACCAACGCTGCGTTGAACATTCTCCGATGCGGACGTGCATCGCCAGGTGTGGGAATCCTCTCTCTTTCGGGAGAGGAGGACGTCAAGGAACTTCACGCTACCGTCGGCACGGCCACGTCCGACCTCGACGACGACGAAAGCTTCGCCAATATCTACTGTCACGATGCGGAGCAGGACTATTGCTTCGCGCTGTCGCGCTTTCCGGACGATGCGCGGATCGAAGTGATGGTGCGCGACCAGCTCAACGTGCGCGTCAAGGATCTGTCGGTGTGTCTGACCGACGACACGATCGACGTCGAGATCGAACCGGGCATCGCCGCGCGGCTCGACGGCCAGACGCGTTACGTGATCCATCTCGCGCCCGGTCAGTACGATCCGGGCACGCTGCGCGCTGCGTTGAAGGAGATCTTCGTCGGCAAGAGCGGCTATCGCGACGACAGCACGGGCGGCTGACCGTTCGCCTGCTTGCGCTCTTTCGTGACGACGCCGGTCCGCGCCTGTCGGCACGTTCCCATATATTGAACGGCAAACGTCCCATTAATGGGGATACCTGCCCAAATGTTGACGCACGCCGCGCCACGGCTCTAACGTTCGCCCCAACGCCATTCGATTCGGCCGCCTCGTTCGCGAGCGCCGGCCGGGGCATAGAACACAGCAACCATCTTGAGACAGCCCATGTCATGCGCAATTGAAATCCGGCTGCCAACGCTCGCCAGTGCGAGCGATGGCGTTGAGCGTGATGAGCAGCTTGCGCATGCATGCGACGAGGGCGACCTTC
>NZ_JACCQB010000044.1:0-58427 GCF_015712265.1 Burkholderia sp. 9777_1386
ACGCGCCCGCACCCCGTGAACCCGGCATCGCCGAACGCGCATTCGGCGCCGCGCGCGACTGGCTGCTCGGCGGCAACACGGTCGTGCGCGTCGGGATCATCGTGCTGTTCTTCGGCGTCGCGTTCCTGCTGAAGTACGCGGCCGACAACGACATGCTGCCGATCGAGTTCCGCCTCGCGGGCACGGCGCTCGCCGCGGCCGCGCTGCTCGCGATCGGCTGGCGCGTGCGGGCGCGTCGCGCCGCGTACGGCCTCGTGCTGCAAGGCGGCGGCGTCGGCATCCTGTACCTGACGATCTTCGCCGCGACCAAGCTGTATGCATTGCTGCCCGTCGGCGCCGCGTTCCCGCTGATGGTCGCGGTCTGCGCGCTGAGCGCGTTCCTCGCGGTGCGGCAGAACGCGCTGCCGCTCGCATTCATGGGCAGCGCGGGCGGCTTCCTCGCGCCGATCCTGCTGTCGACCGGCCAGGGCAACCATGTCGCGCTGTTCAGCTACTACGCACTGCTGAACGCAGGGATCTTCGCGATCGCGTGGTTCAAGGCGTGGCGCCCGCTGAACCTGCTCGGCTTCGTGTTCACGTTCACGATCGGCTCCGCGTGGGGCGTGACCGCCTATCGTCCCGCGCTGTTCGCGAGCACCGAGCCGTTCCTCATCCTGTTCTTCCTGATGTATGTCGGCATCGCGCTGCTGTATGCGGTGAAACGCGAACTCGCGCTGCGACACTACGTGGACGGCACGCTCGTGTTCGGCACGCCGATCGTCGCGACCGCGCTGCAGGCGTCGCTCGTCAAAGGCATGCCGTTCGGGCTCGCGTGGAGCGCGGTCGCGCTGTCGGCGTTCTACGTCGCGGTCGCCGCATGGCTCGCGCGCCGCCGCGACCGCCTCGGCCTGCTGTTCGAATCGATGCTCGCGCTCGCGGTGATCTTCGCGACGCTCGCGGTGCCGCTCGCGTTCTCGGGGCCGACGACCAGCGCCGCGTGGGCCATCGAAGGCGCGGCCGTCGTGTGGCTCGGCGTGCGCCAGAAGCGCCTGCTCGCGTTCGGCTTCGGGCTGCTGATGCAGGTCGCCGCGGCCGGCGCGTTCTTCACGAGTCTGCTGGGCCCGGCCGACACGGCCGCGCTGCCGGTGCTCAACAGCCCGTATATCGCGATGCTGCTGATCGCGCTCGCCGGCCTGTTCACCGGCTGGTGGCTGCACGGGCGCGGCGAAGCGCGCGCGTGGCACGCGTGGATGCCGGAGATCGGTGTCGCGGCCGCCGCGTGGGGGCTGCTGTGGTGGGTCAGCGGCGGGCTGCACGAGATCCTCGTCTATGCGAGCCGCCATGTCGACCTGCATGCCGACCGCTTCGTCGTCGATACGACCGCGCTGTTCGCGGCCGGCACCGCATGGCTCGCGCACGTCGCGCGCCGCCGGCTCGCATGGCCGCTCGCCGAATGGCCCGCGCTCGCGCTCACGCCGGTGCTGGCGCTGCTCGCGCTGCGCGCGTTCGACGCGCACGAAGCGCCGCTGTCGGGCATGGGCGCGTTCGCGTGGCCGATCGCCGTCGGCGCGGGGCTCGCGCTGCTGTGGCGCCAGTCGCGCGGCACGACCGGCGCCGCCGCCGCGAACGGCACGGCGTCCGCCGTTGCAGCAGCCATTCTCGCGCCGCTGCATACGCTGACGTTCTGGACCCTGTGCGGACTGTTGTCGCTCGAGGGTTTCTGGCGCCTGCGCACGTTCGTCCCGGAAGGCGCGTGGAGCTGGAGCGCATGGGCGTACGGCTTCGGCGCGCTGCTCCTGCTCGTATCGGGCCCCGGCTCGCGCCTGCGCTGGCCGGTCGCCGCGTTCCCGCGTGCGTATCAGGTGTGGGGAGCCGCGCCGCTCGCCGCGCTGCTGTGGCTGTGGAGCATCGCCAGCACGGCGAGCGACGGTGACGCCGCTCCGCTCTTCTGGCTGCCGCTGCTCAATCCGCTCGACGTCGCGCAGGGTCTCGTGTTCGTCGCGTTCGTCGCGTGGCTGCGTCGCCTGAAATCGCTCGGCCTCGCGTGGCATCCGCGCGTGGTCGACTATATGGCGATCGCGACCGTATTCCTGTGGTTCAACGCGCTGATGCTGCGCACGCTGCATCACCGCTTCCACCTGGGCTACGACATCGATACCGTGCTGTCGTCGTTCGGCATCCAGCAGGTGTTCATGGTCGGCTGGAGCCTGTTCGCATTCGCCGGAATGTGGCTCACGCGCCGCGACGGCATCGCCCGCCTCTGTGCGTTCGCGTCGCTGCCGCTGATCGTCGTGATGTGGGCGTGGACCTTCTACGCGAACTTCACGCAGGACGGCGGAAGCTGGGCGCGCGTGCCGCTGTTCAATCCGCTCGATCTCGTGCTCGCGGTCGTCTATGCGCTCGCCGCGTCGTGGTTCGTGCGCGCGCGCAGGCTCGGCTGGTCGTTCGACGCGTATCGCGTCGAGTTGCTGGGTGCGGCCGGCGCGACCGGGTTCCTGTGGCTGAACGCGATCCTGCTGCGCACGCTGCATCACTGGGCCGGCGTGCCGTACGAATTCGGCGCGATGGCGGAGTCGACGCTCGTGCAGGCGTCGGTGTCCGTGTACTGGACGGTCTGCGCGCTCGCGATCACGATCTGGGCCACGCGCCGCGGGCTGCGACCGCTGTGGTTCGTCGGCGCCGCGCTGCTCGCGCTCACGGTCGTCAAGCTGTTCCTGTTCGACCTGTCGCACGTCACCGGCATCGAGCGCATCGTGTCGTTCATCGGTATCGGCGTGCTGCTGCTGTTGATCGGCTATTTCTCGCCGCTGCCGCCGAAGGCCGCCGCGCAACAGGACGGCCAGCCATGAAACGACTCGCCGCCCTGTTCGGGCTGAGCCTGCTCGCGTCGTTCGCGGCAGCCGACGGCGCGCCGAACGCCGGCCGCGTCACGCAGCGCTTCGCGCTCGACCTCGACGGCAGCGCCGCGTATTACCAGCTCACCGTGCCGCAGCCCGTGTATGCGGCGAGCCGGCGCGACGACCTCGGCGACGTGCGCGTCTTCAACGGCGCGGGCGAGCCGGTGCCGTACTCGCTCGATGCACCCGCCGCGGCCGCATCCGGCGTGCCGCCGTCCCGCACGCCGGTGCACTGGTTCCCGCTGCCGCCCGTCCGCGCCGAACACGGCAATGCGCCGCTCGGCGTGACGGTCGGCCCGGACGGCGCGCTGCGCGCGGCCGTCGCGACGCCTTCGCACGGCAGGCACGGCGCGGATCTCGTCGACCTGTCGCATGCCGACGGCAGCATCGATGCACTGCTCGTGCACGTGGACGACGACAGCTACCAGGGGCGCGTGTCCGTCGAAGCCAGCGACGACCTGCGCAGTTGGCGAGCGCTCGGCAGCACGCAGTTGCTGAAGGTCGGCCGCGGCAACGACATGCTGGTGCAGGAGCGCATCGCGCTCGAAGGCGCGGCGCCGCGCTACCTGCGGCTCGACTGGCTCGACGGCGCGCCCGCGATCGCGTCGATCGACGTCGAGACGCATCCGCGCGACGCGCGCGGCACCGACACGGCGTCCGTGCCGCGCCAGTGGCGCGATGCCGTGCGGATACGCGCCGGCGGTGCGCCCGGCGAGTATCTGTTCGACACCGACGGCGCGTATCCGGTCGACCGCGTGCGCATCGACCTGCCGCAGCCGAACACCGTCGCGCGCGCGACGCTGCAAAGCCGCGCCGATGCGCAGTCGCCGTGGCGCGACGTGGCGTCCGCCGTGCTGTTCCGGCTGCAGGGCAAGGGCGGCGAGCAGCGCAATCCGCCGTTCGAGTTCGTCGCGAATACGGATCGCGCGTGGCGAATCGTCGTCGACATGCGCAACGGCGGGCTCGGCGGCGGCCAGCCGGCCGTCGCGATCGGCTGGCATCCGGCCGCGCTGACCTTCGTCGCGCGCGGCACGCCGCCGTTTACGCTCGGCGTCGGCGATGCGTCGCTCGTGTCGTCGGCCGTGAGCCGCGACGCACTGCTGGTCGGCATGGCGCCGGAAGTGCGGCCCGCCCGCGTCGGCGCGGCGCTGCCGGTGTCCGCGGTCGCGCCGGCGGCAGCCGCCGATGCGGATGCCGGGCGCCGCTACGTGCTGTGGGGCGCACTGGTGATTGCGGTCGGCGTGCTCGGCGCGATCGCATGGCGCCTCGCGAAAGGCGGCGGCGAGACGCGCGACCGCGCCGAATGACGCCGACACGCGTTTGCGTGCCGCTCGACTCGGCGTTCATCGAGCAGGTTCGTTCCTTCGGCCATCGCGGCGCGTGACCGCACCGGTTCATCGAGCGATCCGCGCCCCGTCTTCGCGGGAAGGCCACGCGACGCGCCTGCGGCACGAGCAGGCGCCCTGCCCGCCGCTATCGCGCCACGAAGCGGCCGTGCTGACGCGGCCGCCACGGCGACGACCGACGACTGGCCGCACCGGCCGCTCGGCGCGCCGCGAAACGTCCGGCGCGACGCCAGCCCGACTCGCGCCGGGCCATCGCGACGATGCGCGGCGCCCACGCCTGCATGACACGCCGCACCGCCGCCACGCGCGCAGCCAGCCGCGCTGCCGGCAACACGCGGCGTGCCGCACGTGCAACGGGCCGTTTGCACAGGATCGCGCTGTCGTAGCACTTGCCGGAGAAACGCATCACGTCGACCACCTCGAAACCCTGCGCGCCATAGAACGCCAGCAGGTGCGCAGCGGGATGCGGCGTATCCAGCGCGAGCAGCGCATAGCCGCGCAACGCGGCCCACTGCTCGGCGAACGACAGCAGCAACGCGCCGATCCCGCGGCTCTGGCAAGCCGGGTCCACCGCCACCTGACGCACGCTCGCGACGCCTTCGCGCCGGTACAACGAGCAGGCCGACGACGGATCGGTCGCATACAGCGTGGCCGTGCCGACGACACGCCCGCCGCACACGGCGACATAGCATTCGCCCGCTTCCGCGCGGCGGCGCGTGACGTCTTCGTCCTGATCGACGCACGTACAGTTGAGCCCCATCGCACCGAGCCGCGCGAACGCGCGGTGCAGCATCGGCGTGAGTTGTGCATAGCTGTCGACTGCCGGATCGAAACGCCGGACGATCACCCGATCGGCACACACCAAAGGCGGTGCGGCAGGGGTGCGTTCGGCGATCGCGTTCCAGGGTATCGACATGGCCAGGCTCCGTGGTGAAGATGCACGAAGTCTAGGAGCGCGCCGGCAGCCGTCGCAAGAAAAAATGTCGTAAAAATCCCGGGGTAGCGCGGGTGGCGGAGGACGTGGTGGAGACGGTGCGTTCCGATGCAGCGTGCGCGTCTTGGCGAACGCATCGAAGCACCGGTCGTTGTTCGCGCAAGCAACCGAGCACGCCATGAAGTCGCGCGGCGAGGCCCGTCCCCGGCGCGCACGCCGTTGACACGTGCCATCCCACACTCCAGACTCGCTGCTCCGTCACCGCATCGCGAGCGCCCATGATCACCTGCTTCCTTCGCTACGTCGTCGATCCGTACAAACTCGTCGAATTCGAAACCTACGGCAAGATGTGGATTCCGCTCGTCGAGCAGTTCGGCGGCACGCATCACGGTTACTTCCTGCCGTCCGAAGGCGCGAGCAACATCGCGCTCGCGATGTTCTCGTTCCCGAGCCTCGCCGAATACGAGCGTTACCGCGAACGCTCGAAGGACGATCCGGCCTGCCAGGCCGCGTTCCGCTACGCGGAGGAAACGCGCTGCATCGTCAGCTACGAGCGCAGCTTCTTCCGGCCGGTGTTCGAGTAACGGGCCGCGCCGCCGCGCATCGCACCCCGTTTTCCGGTCGAGGACGAAAAAAAGCCCCGCCTGCATCCGCGCGGCGGGGCCAACCCATGTCAGTAGAGACATCATGGAGGAGACGAGTCCATCTTATCGACCGTGGCGCACCGTCCCAACCAAGCATTTCTGCTATCGATCTGCGCGGCCGCGCACACGATTGCCCCCGCCACGCGGCATATCGATAGAACGAAAAGTCGTTTTCAGAGTGGCGACGGGGTCGTTACCATCTGGTTTTAAGCCTGTGCTTAGCCGGGCAAGCCAATCCCAGGAGCGCCCCTTGACTGCATTCGATCAACACCGCCGCCCGTTCGTCGTCGGCATCGGCGGGACCACCCGAGCCGCATCGTCCACCGAACGCGCACTGTCGTTCGCACTGCGCGGCGCGCAGGCCGCCGGCGCACGCACGCGCCTGTTCGACGGCCCGTTCCTGCATACGCTGCCGCACTACGCCCCCGAACACAAAACGCTGACCGACGCGCAGCGCGAGCTGATCGACGCCGTGCGCCAGGCCGACGCGATCATCATCGCGACGCCCGGCTATCACGGCGGCGTGTCCGGTCTCGTGAAGAACGCGCTCGACACGCTCGAGGAACTGCGCGCGGACGAACGCCCGTATCTCGACGGCCGCGCGGTCGGCCTGATCGTCACCGCGTACGGCTGGCAGGCGGCCGGCACCGTGCTGACGTCGCTGCGCTCGATCGTTCATGCGCTGCGCGGCTGGCCGACGCCGTTCGGCGCCACCGTCAACACGCTGGAAACGCGCTTCGAAAGCGCCGACAGCTGCTCGGATCCGAAGGTGGTGGCACAGCTCGAGACGGTCGGCGCGCAAGCGGCCGAATTCGCGCTCGCGTTCGCGTCGCATCGTGCGGCCTCGCACGCGGCCTCGGTCGATGCGCTCGCGCCCGTACTGAAGGTCGCCAACCAGTAACCTCCGCATTCCGCCGCGCGGCCCTGATCGACAAGATTCGACGGGGCCGCGCGGCGCGTCTTCCCGCGCATGGCGATGTGCCGGACGCGCCGTCTTCGCCCCTCGCACATACCGTTTCCGCGTACCACCCCGATAACGATTCAGCCCGCCGCGTGATTTGCATTGGCCGAAAGATTGGTTCACGCCGCCGGCAGGTTTTCGTACGCTGAAAGTCCGAACTTTTTCCGCGCACGCCATGAACCGTACGATCCGCTACAAGGGCTATGAAGTCGCTCCCGCTGCCGCCCGGTTGCCGAACGGGCTGTTCGCCGCCAACCTGACCATCGAACGCGCGAACGGCGGGCCGTCGCCGCGCTCCGTGTCGTTCGACGCCATCGATTTCTTCTTCGAGGAAGAACACGCCCTCGCCTACGCGTCGCGCTGGGGCCGCCTCTGGGTCGACACGAACGCGTGACATCCGCGGGGCCGGCGTGCCCATGGCCGCTCGAAAATACGCGATGACGGAAGCTGTGCAAGAATCTTTCGATCCGTAATCGCATAACAATAGCCATGACTGACACGCTGCAGGAAGAGCATGCAGCCGCAGATCACGCGATGCGCAACTGGACCTTCGAGAGGCAAGGTTCGGTCCGGATCGGTTCCGATGCGCACAAGCAGATGTTCTGTCGGATGCTGCTCGACACACACAACCCGTACAAGCCGGCCGTGATCGACTGGCCGGCACTCCAGCCGGCCGAACTCAGGCGGCTCACGTCGCTGCCGATCTGGGACATCGCGGTGCAAACCGAAGGCCGCGCGTCGATCCGCGTGGCGACCTACGCCGCGACGGTCGACGATCCGCTGCTGCGCCGCGCGCTCGAGATGGACGGCGGCGAGGAAGCCCGCCACAAGGTCGTGCTGTCGAAGCTCGTCGAGGCGTACGGCATCCAGTTGGCGCCCGAGCCGCCCTATCCGGCACCGAAGGACCCCGAATGGTCGTGGATGATGACGGGCTTCAGCGAATGCATCGACAGCTTTTTCGCGTTCGGCCTGTTCCGCTCCGCGCAGCGCTCCGGCTATTTCCCGCCCGAACTGGTCGAAACCTTCGAGCCCGTGATCCAGGAAGAAGGCCGCCACATCCTGTTCTTCGTGAACTGGTACGCGTGGTACTGGCGCACGATGCCGTGGTGGCGCCGGCCGTGGTTCTTCGCCCGCGTGGCGGCCGTGTGGGTGCAACTGATCCGCGACCGCATGAGCATCGCGCGCGGCATCGATGCCGACGGCGCCGCGCGTGACGCGAATTTCCCGGCTACCGGCACCGCCGACATCGGCGATGCGCTGAACCCGCGCGAGCTGATCGAGCTGTGTCTCGCGGAGAACGACCGGCGGATGGCCGGATACGACAAGCGCCTGCTGCGCCCGATGTTCGTGCCGCGGATGGCGCGGTTCGCGCTGCGGTTTCTGAAGAAGTGAAGTCGAAGGCTTGCCGCCGGTCATGCGGCAAGCCCCCGGTTGGGTCCACGCCCGTGGACCGAATGTGGCGTGCGCGACACATTCGATCAATCCCTATTTTTCTTCGACACGTCGAGCCGCCGACGGCATGACGGACAAATTGCCGCACCCTCCATCTGACATTTCGGCCGCCGCCGACCCGACGCCGACCTGCGGTCTTTGACGACCTGTCGACACACCCCGCGAAACAGCCGCTCCCCCTGCCTGCCCGACTTCCGGCGTGCGTACCGATTCCGCCTTAACACCGATTACAACGCGCTCGTCAATAGGACAAATCCGATAAATTGACGCGAATTGTTTCATTTGTTGCCCTGTAGCAATTTTTTACAACTTCGATGGGCCGGGCGGCCCGGAACGCCCGTCGCACGGGCCCCCGCGCCGGGCGGGATGCGCAGATCGGCACAACCCAATGCGCGTCATGCCAGGTAAATTCGATTATAAAATAATCTCTAAATACAAAAACCAATTCAATTCACACAAAACATTTAACAAGTTAATAATTAGGCAAAGATATTATCTCATCATAGCCAAACAATCCTTACGGAAATGAAAGAATGCAGGGCTGCGCAAACGTTTGCTATTTCATTTGTCTTACTTTTGAGGCGATGCGATCTGTTACCCATCGCACACAACTTCTATAAGTCATTGATTTTTATATGAAATCATGCTCCTCGCCAGAAAAATTCAAACCCTACAAGACACATTCTTGTATCTTTCAAATACATTCTTCCCCAATACATCAAAAAGCGATGCATTAACCATTCTTTAACTTTCCGAACGTTTCATTTATCACTGTTTGTCAATCTCTAAAATCCTCCTCCAATAAACTCCGCCCATCAATTTTGAGATTCGCGCGAGCGCACGGAGTAATCCTCTAACCAAAGAGACCGGTGTGTGGCGTGCACATTTGGAGGTAGCAGGACATGAACCGCACATACCGCTCGATCTGGAACGAAGCGCTTGGCGCCTGGGTCGCGGCATCGGAAATCGATTCGGCACGGGGCAAGCCGAACAAGTCGGCCGTCGTGGTGGCAGCAGTCGCGGCGCTGGCGATCAGCCTGCCCGGCTTGGCCGAGGCCAACACGCTCAACACACAGCAGACCTGCTTCACGGGCAGCAACGGCGCGGTCGGCCGCGTCAACCCGGGTGGCACGCAAAACCAGGCCGCCGATGGCTCCGGAACGTATTCGGTCGTAGCCGGGTGTAACTCCAACGGCAATGGCTGGACCGGTGTCACGGTATACGGCTCGTTCGCGCAGGCGACCGGCAACGGCGCCGTCGCCACCGGCATGCAATCGTCGGCCGGCCTCTGGGGTGTCGCGGCCGGTCTCGAAACCACCGCCAGCGGCGCCGCCGCAACCGCCCTCGGCTTCGGTTCGACGGCCAGCGCGCTGAACTCGGTCGCGATCGGCGGCGCGGGCGGCGACGGTACGACGCCGCTGTCGCAGGCCAACTCGACGCTCGCCTCGGGTGCGGGTTCGATCGCCATCGGCAGCAACGCAACGAAGGGCGCTCAATCGGCCGCCTCGGACGGTATCGCGATCGGCGGGCAATCGTCCGTCGCGTCGACCGCCACGTCGGGGATCGCAGTCGGTCGCGGTGCGACCGTCAATGGTGCGTACGGCATCGCGCAAGGCGACGGCGTCGTCTCCGGCGCAACGGGCCGGAACGTGGCGATCGGCTCGTCCGGTACCACCGCGAACGGCGCCACGGCCGCCGGCGGCGCGGTCGCGATCGGCCGAGGCCAGGTCGCGACCGGCGACGGCGCCGTTGCGATCGGCGATCCGAACAGCGCCACCGGCACGGGTGCGCTGGCAATCGGCGCAAACGACACGTCGAACGGCTCCGGCGCCATCGCGCTCGGCAACAGCAACTCGGCGAGCGGCACGGGTTCCGTCGCGCTCGGCAACAGCAGCACGGCAACCAACAGCTCCGTCGCAATCGGCAGCTCGGCGTCGGCAACGGGCACCAACGGCGCGATCGCCATCGGCAACGCCGCGACCGCGAACGGCACCGGCGCGATCGCGCTCGGTAACGCCGGCAGCTTCGCCGCCAAGTCGCTGGCTACCGGCACGGACGCACTCGCGCTCGGTAACGGCTCGACGGCCAGCGGCAGCGCCGGCGCGGTCGCGGTCGGCGCGGCAGCCGTGGCGTCCGGAAGCTACGGCACGGCACTCGGTTCGAATTCGACCGCGAGCGTCGCAAACTCGGTCGCCCTCGGCTACAACGCGCTGACGACCAGTGCGGCAACGGCGACGTCCGGCGGCACCACCACGGTCAGCAGCGCCACGATCGGCGGTCAGACGTTCGGCAACTTCGCCGGCGCCAATTCGGCGGGCGGTGTCGTCAGCGTCGGGCAGTCGGGCTCGGAACGCCGTATCCAGAACGTCGCGGCGGGCCTCGTCACGGCCACCAGCACCGACGCGATCAACGGCAGCCAGCTCTATTCGGTTGCGAGCACGACGACGTCGAGCATCACGAGCCTGTCGACGTCGGCTTCGACGGGCCTGTCGTCGGCTAACAGCTCGATTTCGTCGCTGTCCACGTCGACCTCGACCGGCATCAATTCGCTGTCCACCGGCCTCAGCTCGGCAAACAGCTCCGTTACGTCGCTTTCGACTTCCACGTCGACGGGTCTCTCCTCGGCTAATAGCTCGATCGGCTCCCTGTCGACCTCGACTTCGACCGGCATCAACTCGCTGTCCACCGGCCTCAGCTCGGCAAACAGCTCGGTTACGTCGCTTTCGACCTCCACGTCGACGGGTCTCTCGTCGGCTAACAGCTCGATCTCGTCGCTGTCGACCTCGACTTCGACCGGCATCAACTCGCTGTCCACCGGCCTCAGCTCGACAAACAGCTCGGTTACGTCGCTTTCGACTTCCACGTCTACCGGCCTCTCGTCGGCTAACAGCTCGATCTCGTCGCTGTCCACGTCGACCTCGACCGGCATCAATTCGCTGTCCACCGGCCTCAGCTCGGCAAACAGCTCCGTTACGTCGCTTTCGACTTCCACGTCGACCGGCCTCTCGTCGGCTAACAGCTCGATTTCGTCGCTGTCCACGTCGACCTCGACCGGCATCAATTCGCTGTCCACCGGCCTCAGCTCGGCTAACAGCTCCGTTACGTCGTTGTCGTCTTCCACGTCGACCGGCCTCTCGTCGGCTAACAGCTCGATCTCGTCGCTGTCCACGTCGACCTCGACCGGCATCAACTCGCTGTCCACCGGCCTCAGCTCGGCTAACAGCTCGGTCACGTCGCTTTCGACTTCCACGTCGACCGGCCTCTCGTCGGCCAACAGCTCGATCTCGTCGCTGTCCACGTCGACCTCGACCGGCATCAACTCGCTGTCCACCGGCCTCAGCTCGGCAAACAGCTCCGTTACGTCGCTTTCGACTTCCACGTCGACCGGCCTCTCGTCGGCTAACAGCTCGATCTCGTCGCTGTCCACGTCGACCTCGACTGGCATCAACTCGCTGTCCACCGGCCTCAGCTCGGCAAACAGCTCCGTTACGTCGCTTTCGACCTCCACGTCGACCGGTCTCTCGTCGGCTAACAGCTCGATCTCGTCGCTGTCCACGTCGACCTCGACTGGCATCAACTCGCTGTCCACCGGCCTCAGCTCGGCAAACAGCTCGGTTACGTCGCTTTCGACTTCCACGTCGACCGGCCTCTCGTCAGCTAACAGCTCGATCTCGTCGCTGTCGACTTCGACCTCGACCGGCATCAACTCGCTGTCCACCGGCCTGAGCACGGTCTCGACGAAGACGGACAACCTCGGCAGCAGCACCGCCTCGGCACTTGGCGGCGGTTCGACGTACGACCCGACGACAGGCAAGGTTTCGGCCCCGTCGTACACCACATACAACGCGAACGGCACGACGTCGACCGCCAACAGCGTCGGCTCGGCGATCAACAACATCAACAGCCAGGGCATCAAGTACTTCCACGCGAACTCGACCGGCGCCGACAGCACCGCAACGGGCACCGACGCTGTCGCCATTGGCTCGGGCGCCGTCGCCAGCACGATCAACTCCGTCGCCATCGGCCTCGGCGCGGTCGCCAGCACAGACGACTCCGTCGCACTTGGCGCCGACTCGAAGACCGTCGCGGCAACGCCCACGAGCAGCGCGACCGTCAACGGCGTGACGTTCAGCGGATTCGCTGGCGCCAAGCCAGTCGGCGTCGTCAGCGTGGGTGATGCCGGCAAGGAACGACAAGTCACCAATGTCGCCGCGGGTCAAGTGACCTCCACCAGTACCGACGCGATCAACGGCAGCCAACTGTATTCGGTCGCCCAGCAAGTCGGTACTGCGACCAGCGCCATTTCGTCGCTGTCCACTTCGACCTCGACCGGTCTGTCGTCGGCTAACAGCTCGATCACGTCGCTCTCGACCTCGACCTCGACCGGCCTGTCGTCGGCCAACAGCTCGATCACGTCTCTGTCGACCTCGACTTCGACCGGTTTGTCGTCGGCCAACAGCTCGATCACTTCGCTGTCGACCTCGACGTCGACCGGCCTGTCGTCGGCTAACAGCTCGATCACGTCGCTCTCGACCTCGACCTCGACGGGTCTGTCGTCGGCCAACAGCTCGATCACTTCGCTCTCGACTTCGACCTCGACCGGTCTGTCGTCGGCCAATAGCTCGATCACGTCGCTCTCGACCTCGACCTCGACGGGTCTTTCTTCGGCCAATAGCTCCATCACGTCGCTGTCGACCTCGACCTCGACGGGCCTGTCGTCCGCGAACAGCTCGATCACTTCGCTGTCGACTTCGACCTCGACCGGTCTGTCGTCGGCCAATAGCTCGATCACGTCGCTCTCGACCTCGACCTCGACGGGCCTGTCGTCGGCTAACAGCTCGATCACGTCACTCTCGACTTCGACCTCGACTGGCCTGTCGTCGGCTAACAGCTCGATCACGTCGCTCTCGACCTCGACCTCGACCGGCCTGTCGTCGGCTAACAGCTCGATCACCTCGCTGTCGACTTCGACCTCGACTGGCATGTCGTCCGCTAACAGCTCGATCACCTCGCTGTCGACCTCGACCTCGACCGGCCTGTCGTCGGCGAACAGCTCGATCACCTCGCTGTCGACTTCGACCTCGACCGGCCTGTCGTCGGCCAACAGTTCGATCACCTCGCTGTCGACCTCGACTTCGACCGGCTTGTCGTCCGCGAACAGCTCGATCACCTCGCTGTCGACTTCGACCTCGACGGGTCTGTCCTCGGCTAACAGTTCGATCACGTCCCTGTCGACTTCGACCTCGACCGGTCTGTCGTCGGCTAACAGCTCGATCACCTCGCTGTCGACTTCGACCTCGACGGGTCTGTCGTCGGCTAACAGCTCGATCACGTCGCTGTCGACTTCGACTTCGACGGGTCTTTCGTCCGCGAACAGCTCGATCACGTCGCTCTCGACCTCGACTTCGACCGGCCTCTCGTCGGCAAACAGCTCCATCACGTCGCTGTCGACTTCGACGTCGACCGGCCTCTCGTCGGCAAACAGCTCGATCACGTCGCTCTCGACTTCGACTTCGACGGGGCTGTCGTCGGCTAACAGCTCGATCACCTCGCTGTCGACCTCGACCTCGACCGGTCTGTCGTCGGCCAACAGCTCGATCACGTCGCTCTCGACCTCGACTTCGACCGGTATCAGCTCACTGTCCACTGGCCTGAGCTCGACCAACAGCTCGGTGTCGTCCCTGTCGACCTCCACCTCGACCGGCCTGTCGTCCGCCAACAGCTCGATCACGTCCCTGTCGACTTCGACTTCGACCGGCATCAGCTCGCTGTCCACTGGCCTGAGCTCGACCAACAGCTCGGTGTCGTCCCTGTCGACCTCGACGTCGACCGGCCTGTCCTCGGCCAACAGCTCGATCAGCTCCCTGTCGACCTCCACCTCGACGGGTCTGTCGTCGGCCACCAGCTCGATCACGTCCCTGTCGACTTCGACCTCGACCGGCATCAGCTCGCTGTCCACCGGCCTGAGCAGCACGGACAGCACGATCCTGTCGCTGTCCACCTCGACGTCGACCGGCATCGGCTCGCTGTCCACCGGCCTGAGCAGCACGAACAGCTCGGTGTCGTCGCTGTCGACCTCGACCTCGACCGCGATCAACGCCGCGAAGACGCACTACTACAGCGTCAACGACAACGGCGTGCAGCAAGCCAACTACGACAACACCGGTGCAACCGGCACCAATGCTCTCGCCGCCGGCGTGAACGCCAGCGCGGCGGGCGCGAGCAGCGTGGCAGTCGGCGACGGCTCGAACGCGCAGACGGCAGGCGCGGTCGCGATCGGCCAGAACGCATCGGCAACGGGCGGCAAGGCGGTATCGATCGGCTCCGGCAACACGGCATCCGGCGATGGCGCGGTCGCGATCGGCGATCCGAACGTGGCGACGGGTACCGGCGCCGTGGCGATGGGTGCGAACAATACGGCGACCGGCGACGGCGCGGTGTCCCTCGGCAACCAGAACACGGCAACCGGCGCCAGCGCGCTCGCCCTCGGCAGCTCGAACCAGGCCACCGCGGACAACACGATCGCGCTGGGCAGCCAGGCCACGGCCAGCGCCACCGGCGCACAGGCCTACGGCTCGGCCGCCAAGGCCACGGCCGCCGACGCGCTCGCCTTCGGCACGAACGCGCAAGCGAACGTCGCGAACTCGATCGCACTCGGCGCGAACTCGGTCACGGCCGCGGCGGTCGGCACCTCGAGCGCCACGATCGGCGGCGTCACGTACCCGTTCGCGGGCGGCTCGCCGGTCGGCGTGGTGAGCGTCGGCGCACCGGGCCAGGAACGCCAGATCACGAACGTCGCCGCGGGTCGGATCTCGGCCACGAGCACGGACGCGATCAACGGCAGCCAGCTGAACGCGACGAACAACGCGATCAACGCGCTGTCGACGTCCACCGCGTCGAACGTCGCATCCCTGTCGACCGGCATCAACTCGCTGTCGACCGGCCTGAGCACGACGAACAGCAACGTGGCATCGCTGTCCACGTCGACCTCGACCGCGATCAACTCGCTGTCGACGGGCCTCAGCACGACGAACAGCAACGTCAACTCGCTGTCGACGTCGACTTCGACCGGCATCGGTTCGCTGTCCACCGGCCTGAGCACGACGAACAGCAACGTGGCATCGCTGTCGACCGGCGTGACGAACATCAACAACCAGTTGAACCAGTTGTCGACGTCGATCAACAACAACACGACGCGTGCAGCCAACAACAACGGCATCGCGGCCGACATGAACGGCAAGGGCACCGACGTCCCGGTCGTCACCGCCGGCTCGAACTCGGTGGCGATCGGCGCGGGTTCGAACGACGGCGGTCGCTCGAACGTGGTGTCGGTCGGCAGCGACCAGCAGCAGCGGCAGATCACGAACGTCGCGCCGGGTACGCAAGGCACCGACGCGGTGAACGTGAACCAGCTGACGCAGGTGCAGACGACGCTGTCGACGGCACTGTCGGGCCAGCAGGCGCAGATCAACTCGCTGGGTTCGCAACTGCAGCAGACCGACCAGATGGCGAAGCAGGGTATCGCGGCCGTCGGCGCGATGGCGTCGATCCCGCAGCTCGATCGCGACGCCAACTTCGGGATGGGCGTGGGCACGTCGACCTTCCTCGGCCAGAAGGCGATGGCGGTCAACATGCAGGCGCGCATCACGGAGAACCTGAAGGCGTCGATCAACGGCGGCTTCAGCGGCGGTCAGAAGGTGATCGGCGCCGGCATGCTGTATCAGTGGAAGTAATGCGTCGCGCCGCCCGGCCGTCCGGCTCGCCAGCCGGGCGGCCCGCGGCTCCGACGGCAGGACGAGCCCGCCGCGCACCGCGCGGCGGGCCTCGGTCAACCCAAGCTTTAAGGACGTCACCGTGAACAAACTCGCTCTTGCGCTCGCGCTTTCCGCAACGGCCCTCGCCGCGTGCTCGACCGCATCCGGCCCGACCTTCAGCGCCTCCGAACTGCAGCCGCGCAACGGCGTGCGCACCTTCCAGGTGGACTGCCACGGCCTGCTGTCGGGCCCGCAGACCTGCATGAAGGCCGCCCGCAAGATCTGCGGCGACGAGCCCGTGCGCGCCGTGGACTCGGCCCGCGCGCTGCGCGACAAATCCGATCCGGCCACGCTGGTCTTCCAGTGCGGCGCCGCACCGGCCGAAGCGGCCTCGGCCGCCGAGCCGGCCGCCGCCGTGGTCGAACGCGTGAACCTGTCGGGCGACGCGCTGTTCGCCACCGACCACGCGACGCTCGCGCCGACCGCGCGCGAATCGCTGGACCGGCTGCTGAGCGAGCGCGCCGACCGCACGTACTCGCAAGTGACGGTCACCGGCTTCACCGATTCGGTGGGCAGCGACGACTACAACCTCGCGCTGTCGAAGCGCCGGGCCGAATCGGTCGCCGCCTATCTGAAGACGCACGGGCTGAAGACCGACTCGATGACGGTCTCGGGCCGCGGCAAGGCCGATCCGGTCGCATCCAACGCGACGCCGGAAGGCCGCGCCAGCAACCGCCGCGTCGAAATCCGGCTGCAGCACTGAGCCGCCTGCGGCCGCCCGTGCGGCCGCGCGATCCGGCGTGCCGTCCGCGCCGCGCGGCACGCCGCCGGACCACCGGGCGCCGCAACGCCTGCGCCCGTTTCCGTTGGCCGGCGGCTATGTCAAAGTTCGTCACGTCCTGCCAAAACCGGCGGTTTCCATGCCACAATCGCCGCAGACAGTCGCCGGGGCAGCCTGCCCGACGCGCGCCGTGCCAGGCGTGCCCGGCGACACGCCGGAATCCGGCTGCCGCCCGCGCGAATCTCGTCGCCCGATTCGTGCACCGCGGCGCACCGGCGCGAATCCAACCATGACGATCCACGGCGCGCCGCTGCCGGCCATACGCTCGACGCGATGCCCGGACGCATGACGCCGCAGAGGAAACCAACCGGTGACGGACATCAATGAAGCCGCCGCGGGCGGCACCCGCAAGCAACGGCCGGCGGTCGGCATCTCGCTGTTTGCGCGCGACGGCCAGGCGATCTGGGAAAACGGCATTCACCAGAACATCGCGTTCCTCGCGATGATGCTCAAGCGCTCGGATCGCGTCGGCCCCGTCTATTTCCTGAACGGCGGCGACGCCAACGCGCTGCCGGCCGGCCTCGAACTCGACGGCCTCGACATCCCGCTGGTGAAACCCGCCGACGTCACGCACGAACTCGACGTCGTGATCGAAATGGGCGCGCAGTTGCCGGTCGAGTGGCTGCGGCACATGAAGGCGCTCGGCAAGAAGATCGCCGCGTTCTTCTGCGGGCACGTGTATGCGGGCCTGTGCGAAACGCCGATCTTCGGGAAACCGTCGGGGCACGTGTTCAACGGCGCACCGTTCGACGAAGTGTGGCTGCTGCCGCAATACGACAAGACCGCCGCGCCGATGCTGCAGACGATCCTGCGCGCGCCCGTCCATCTGATGCCGCACATCTGGTCGCCGTACTTCCTTGAGCGCCGCGTCGCCGTGATCGCCGGCGAAGGTGCGACGTTCGGCTATCAGCCCGGCGCCCGCCCGTGGCGCCTCGCGATGCTCGAACCGAACATCTCGGTCGCGAAGTCCTGCCACTACCCGATGCTGGCGTGTGACGCGTTCTACCGCGCGCGGCCGGACGCGGTGCAGCACATGTTCGTCGTCAACGCGATGCACATGAAGGAACATCCGACCTTCGTGCACTTCGCGAACAGCCTCGATCTCGTGCGCCAGCACAAGGCGACCTTCGAACCGCGCCTCGACCTGCCAGGCTTCATGGCGCGCCATGCGGATGCGGTCGTGTCGCATCACTGGGAAAACGGGCAGAACTATCTGTATTACGACGTGCTGTACGGCGGTTATCCGCTGATCCACAACTCGACGCTGATCGGCGACGCCGGCTACTACTACCCGGACTTCGACTCGGCCGCGGGCGGCCGCGCGCTGCTCGAAGCGTGGCTGCATCACGACGAACGCCTCGACGACTACCGCGCGAAGGCCGGCCGGCTGCTGCAGTCGGTCTCGATCGACAACCCCGCGAACCTCGACGCGTTCGTCTCGCGTCTGGTCGCCTGAACCGGAGCATACGCATGTCGGACTCCAATGCCCGTCAAGCGCCCGGCGAGGGCAAGCGTCTCGTCGTCGGCGTGTCGCTGTTCGTGCGCGGCGCCGGCCAGTCGCTGTGGGAAAACGGCATTTTCCAGAACTGCCTGCTGCTGATCCTGCTGCTGCGCCAGTCACCGCTCGTCGCGGATGCCGTGATGGTGAACGGCGGCGAACAAGTCGCCGATCCGCAGATGATGCTCGGCGAGTGGAACGTGCCGCTGCTGTCGATGGACGAAGCGCTCGAGCGCTGCGACGTGCTGATCGAGATGAGCGCACAGTTCGGCGCGGACTACCTGCGCGCGTTCCGCGAGCGCGGCGGCAAGGTCGTCACGATGCGGGTCGGCAACGACTACGTGATCGACATCGAACGCGCGATGTTCGACAAGCCGTCGGGCTTCCTGTTCTCGGGCGCGCCGTACGACGCGGTGTGGACGATCCCCGAGTTCGAGCGCTCGTGCCTGCACTACTACCAGACGGGCCTGCGCGCGCCGGTCACGATCGTCCCGCACATCTGGCATCCGATGCTGTTCGACAAGGCGCGCGCGACGCTCGGCGCCGGTTTGTCGTTCGGCTATCAGCCCGGCAAGCCGCGCTGGCGCGTGACGATGTTCGAGCCGAACATCTGCATGGTGAAGACGAGCATCATTCCGATGCTCGTGACCGAGGAAGCGTATCGCGCGAAGCCCGAGTTCCTCGAGTTCGTGCGCGTGTGCAACACGATTCACCTGAAGGAACATCCGACGTTCGTGCACTTCGCGAAGAGCCTCGACATCGTGAACCACGGCATCACGACGTTCGAAAGCCGCTATGCGGTGTACGAGTTCATGGCCGCGTACGGCGATGCGGTGGTGTCGCACACGTGGGAGAACGCGCAGAACTACCTGTACTACGAGCTGCTGTACGGCGACTATCCGCTGATCCACAACTCGCCGTTCCTCGGCAAGGCCGGGTATTTCTATCCGGACTTCGACTGCCAGGCGGGCGGCCGCGCGCTGCTGCAGGCGTTCGCCGAGCACGACGCGAATCTCGACGCGTATCGCGAGCAGTCGAAGCACGTGCTCGACTCGGTCAGCATCTACAACCCCGAGAACGTCGCGGCCTATACGGACGCGATCGCCACCCTCTATCGCGACGCGTGACGCGCCGCCCTTTCCGGACCCCGCCCATGAACGCACGCCCGACCCTCACCCGCGCAAAATGGCTGCTTGGCTGCGCCGCCGCATCGATCGCGATCGGCGCGCATGCGCAAGCCGCCGGCGAATCGGCCGACACGCTGCTGCGCGACTCCGATGCGGTGTTCAAGCAGCTCGACGCCGGCCAGTACGGCGCGGTATGGACCGACGCTGCACCGTTCGTCAAGGCGCGCTTCAAGCAGGACCAGTTCGCGGCGCAGATGCAGCAGGCCCGCCAGTCGGTCGGCACGGTCAGCCATCGCGGCTGGGCGCAGGTCACGCGCATCCGCTACGAGCGAACGGCCGGGATGCCCGACGGGCTCTATGCGAACGTCGATTACGCGACGACGGTGGCGAGCGGCGCCACGATGTTCGAAAAGCTGAGCTTTCGCCTCGAAACCGACGGCCGCTGGCACCTGACGGGCTACGTGCCGCGTCAGACGCAAAACGCCGCGCAGTAAGCCGCGCACTGCCCGCCCCACGGAGCCGATCCGATGAAACTCAATGTCGCGATAACGATGAACGTGCAGCGCGACGCGACACAGTCGATCTGGTACAACGGTGCGAACCAGCACTGCGTGTACCTGTACATGCTGCTGAAGCAGTCGCCGTTGATCGGCGAGGTCTGGCTCGCGCACGACAACGGCATCACCGAGTATCCGCAGGCGCTGATGATGGACGCGTTCGGCGACGCGCTGCGGCCGCTGTCGGCCGTCGTTCACCAGACCGACCTGCTGATCGAGATGAACGCGTTCGTCGACCCGTCGCACACGGACGTCGTGCGCCAGCGCGGCGGCAAGTGCGTGTCGTATCGCTTCGGCAACGACTACGTGATCGCGGTCGAGACGATCAACTTCGAGAAGAACGACTGGCGGCCGAACCCGCACCGCGTGCAGTTCGACGAGATCTGGACCAATCCGCAGCACATGCACACGTGCGCCGCGTATTTCCAGGCCGTGTACCGTGCGCCGGTAATCGAGCTGCCGCATATCTGGTCGCCGTATTTCATCGAGCGCAGCCTCGACGCCGATCCCGAACTGAAGGCGCGCTTCGGCTATCGCAACCACGGCCCGGCCAAGCGCATCGCGTTCTTCGAGCCGAACCTGAACGTCGTGAAGAGCGCGATCGTGCCGATGCTCGCCGCGAACGCGTGCTACGTCGAGCATCCGGAGCTCATCGAGCACGTGTACATGACCAACACGTTCGACAAGAAGGAAAACGTCGCCTTCAAGCATCTCGCGCTCGGGCTCGAAATGGTGCGCGACGGCAAGGCCACCGCCGACGTGCGCGCGCCGTTCGTCGCGTGGGCCGCGCATCACACCGACATCGTCGTGTCGCACCACTGGGAAAACGGCCTGAACTATCTGCTGTACGACGCGCTGTACGGCAACTACCCGCTCGTGCACAACTCGCCGTTCCTGCGCGACGTCGGCTACTACTATCCGGACTTCGAGATCTTCGATGCGGCGCGTGCGATCGCGACCGCCGCGCAGACGCACGATGCACGGATCGACGATTACGCGGCGGCCGCCCGTCGCTGCCTGCATCAGGTCGACACGCTCGCCGAGCACAACGTCCGCGCCTATTCCACGCAGATCCAGCATCTGTTCGCCGGCCGCCCGCTCGGCTGATTTCCTTCGCCCGCGCCCCTGCCCATGAATCAGACCGTCCGCAATTTCGTCGTGATCGATTCGATCCACGGCCCGTTCGTCATCAACCGGCACTGCGCATTGCAGGCCGAGGCGCTGATCAAGACCGGCCGGCCGCATATCCAGGGCGAACTCGACACGATCCTGCACGTGATCGATCAGTTGCCCGACGGCGCCATCGCCGTGGACGGCGGCGCGAACGCGGGGCTCGTCTGCGTGCCCGTCGCGCACCGGCTGCGCGAGCGCGGCGGCCGCGTCTATGCGTTCGAGCCGCAGCGCACGCTGTTTCACGCACTCGGCGGCACCGTCGCGCTCAACCAGCTCGGCAATCTCCATCTGCTGAACATGGGGCTGGCCGCCGCCAACGGCACGATGAAGGTGCCCGATGTCGACTACGGGCAGGCTGCCGACTTCGGACAGGTCTCGCTCGTCGACGCGCAAGCGTCGGGCGGCACGCCGACGCCGGTCGTCCGGCTCGATTCGCTCGGCCTGCCGCGGCTGGATTTCCTGAAACTCGACATCGAAGGAATGGAGATCGATGCGCTGCGCGGCGCACGGCAGTTGATCGAGGCGCATCTGCCGTGGTGCTGGATCGAATACTGGAAAGTCGGCGAGGCGCCGATCATCGACACGTTCGCCGGTCTCGACTACACGTTCTACCGGATCGACGGGCTGAACCTGCTGTGCGTGCCGAACCCGCGTTGGGACCGGCAGCGCCTGTTCATCACGGGCGAACCGCTCGCCGTCGGCGCGACGGCCGAACACGGCGCGGCGCCAGCGACGGCCGCGGTCGCCGATGCCGACGCGCCCGAAACGGACTGGAACCGCGCGCTCGAGCATGAATCGCGCGGTGAGTGGGGGCATGCGATCGACCGCTGGCGGCGCGCACGCGGCCGCGGGCTCGACGACGAGGCGATCGCGCTGCAGCTCGCGTCATGCTATGGCTTTGCCGGCATGCCCGAAGCCGGGCTTGCGGCGCTCGACCCGTTCGGCGATCCGGCCGCGCTGCCCGACGCGGCGCGCGGGCGCATCCAGCTGGCGCGCTCGGCGCTGCTGCTGCGTGCCGGCCGACGCGACGAGGCCGCACGCGCCACCATCGACAGCGAAAACGTATTGACGGCCGCGCAATTCGGGTTGGCGACGGAGCGGCTTTACCAGGGCCAGCCGCTGCACGGCAAGCGGCTGCTCGTCCTCAGCTACGGCGGTGTCGGCGATCAGCTTCAGTACGCGCGCTATCTGCATGCGCTCGACGCGTTCGGCTGCGCCGGCGTGACCGTGGTCGTCCCCGACGCGCTGACGGGCCTGCTGCGCCAGACGTTCCCGCGCATCGAATTCGTCGGCGCGCACGGCGCGTGGGTCGACACGTCGCATCTCGCCCACGACTACTGGTGTTCGTTCCTGGTGCTCGCCGCGCAGTTCGGTTACGCGCCGGCGCCGGAAGGCGTGCCGGCGCCCTACCTGACGTGCCCGCCCGCGCATGCGGCCACGTGGCGCGAGCGTGTGTCGCACGACGGCCATGCGCCCGGCACGCGCCGCATCGGGCTGAACTGGCGCGGTCGCGACGAAAGCGATGCACGCTTCCATCGCGCGGCCAGCCTGCGCGATTTCGCGCCGTTCGCGCGAATGCGCGGCTACGCCGCGTACTGTCTCAATCGCGACCTGTCCGCGCAATCCGAACAATCGGACCTGCCGGTCACCTTCCCGCATCGGGCCATCGGCGACTTCAGCGATCTGGCCGCGCTGATGCTCGCGATGGACGCGGTGGTGACGACCTGCACCGCGCACATCCATCTCGCCGGCGCACTCGGCGTGCCGGCCGTGCTGCTGCTCAGCCCGAAAGCGGACGCACGCTGGGAAACCGGCTCGCGCACCGCGCTCTACCCCGGCATCCGGATCGTGCGCGCCGCGCACGTCGGTCGATGGGACGATGCGATCGACCGCGCGATGGCGCTGGTGCTTGGCGGTTTCGGGAAGGATTGAGGTTCGACGGGCCGCACGAGCGGGCCGCAGCACCGGGCTCGCTCGCGCGCCGGTTGCATTACACCAGCACCCGGTCGCCGCTTTGCGCGGCGAATGCGCGGCCATGCCGCCGCCCCATGCGCGCGAGCAGCGCGAAACAACGGGCTGCCGGCCGGCCTGCACCGCCCGATTGCCGGACGAGGCTGTCGGATACGCCGCGCGCGATCGCCGACTCGTCGCCGCACGCGCCGGCGATGACGCCCGCGTAGTAGTGCCGGGCCGCCAGCTCGCGGCCGCCCGCGTCGAGCGGGCTCATCCGCTGAATGCGGCGCGCGACGATCGTCAGGCCGTCGAGATAGGGTGCGACGTCGATCGGCGCATCGGTCGATTCGGCGCCCAGTTGCCACAGCATGTCCGCCAGTTCGGCGAGCGCGACCAGGTCGCGCACGTCGGTCGCCTGCGTGCCCGTTCCGCCTCCGGCTTTCGTTCCCGCCATGCCCACGCCCCTTTGCGATTCGTCCCCACCGCCGACACGCATCCCGCGCGCGCCGCCCTGCCCGTTGCCGCGATCACGCGGCGGCCGGCGACCGCCATGAAAAGCGGATGCCCTGCGCCCACGCGACGCCGGCATCCATGATGATCTGCCGGTCGATTTCGCTTTCCACGCCTTCCACGACGACGTGCCGCGCCCCTTCATGCGCGAACGCGATCAGCCGGCGGAACTGGTAGCGCCCGATCGCGTTGCGCTTGATCAACGACAGGACCGACCGGTCCAGTTTCACGATGTCGGGATTGCCGACCACCAGGTTGTTCAACGCGCTGAACCCGACGCCGAAATCGTCGATCGCGATCCGGCAGCCGGCCTGCCGGAAGCGGTTCACGAACGACCGGCCGGCGACGGGGTTCAGCGGCCCCGTCTCCGTGATCTCGATCACCAGCCGCGCCGCCACCGACGGCTCGCGCTCGAGCCGCCTGAAAATCGCCAGCCACGCGTCGTCGACCACCGCGCTCGCCGCCGCGACGTTGCAACCGTACACGGCTCCCGGATCGGCGCGCAGCGCGTCGATCGTGCGGCCGACCACCAACCGGTCGAACCAGCGCATCAGCCCGAGCGCTTCGAGGCGCGGCAGGAAGGCGAGCGGCGGCAACGCATCGCGCTCGCCCCACCGCAGCCGCGCCAGGCATTCCCGGTACAGCACGCCGCCCGACAGGTCGGCGCGGCACACGGGTTCGTGCGCGAAGCCGAGCCGGCTTTCGACGAAACTGCGTACCGACGCAAGGTCGGGATGATCGTCGGGCGCGCCGAACACGAGATCGATTTCATCGCGATTCGCTTTCCGATTCGCCTCCTGGCGAGCTTCGACCGCATTCATCCGGCGCTCCGGCAAATGGCGAGCCGCCGATCACGGCTCGACCTCAACACATATGCGGAACGAGCCAACCTCGACGCACTCCGCCGCCTACCCGGCCCATCCTGTCATGTCGATTTTTTCCGGGGAGCGTACTGTTCGCTTCGGCGCGCCGTCAAATTCGATATTTTTACGATATTCGATTACTTGAAATACACCACGCGTGCGCGATGCCGACAGTGCGACAGGTTACACAACGCGAATTACAAAACCCCAAAATCCGGATCGTTTATCTTTTTTGCCTAAACAGTTTTATCCGAATCGGCTTTACCCGAATTTGCTCGTCGCGCGAATCGGGGCGCCGCCAATTGATCAGATAAATACCGTGCCTCGAGGTGCCGACCGTGCTTGATATGCCGAGTCGAAACACCGGCTTCCGCCCATGCGGCGCCCCGCAGAAAACCCGCTGCGGCGCGCCATTCGATCGTCGCAGCATTCAATTTTCATGTTTCAAACGATATTATGAAGTTTCGAAACGGAATCAAGTGCCGGTCAATCAATAATACCAACTTCAATTATATGAAGATTATCAATTGAAACATCTTTAACAATCTTGAAGACTTGTTAACCTATAAACTCTTTTTTGACGGACTTCCCTCGGAGCCGTCAATTTCGTGCCTTCGAAAACCGTCGAACTCATCGGGTTCGGCGGTTTCTTTTTTAACGGCAGGATTTCGTCAGACATGAGGGCGGGACAAACCCGACGGCGGAAGGCGGCGCCTCGAACGTGCGCCGCGGAAAATCGGCGTCAGGCAGCCGGCGCGCCGATCAGGTTCGCGAGCAGCGCGTCGTACTCGGCGACGAGCGCCGGATTCGCCGACGTGTAACGGCCGAGGATCTCGCGCTGACGCCGCGTGTACGCTTGCCAGTCGTCGTCGTGCGTATGCAGCGCGCGCAGCAGCGCGTCGGCGCCCTGCTGCACGTCGTTGTCCGGATAGTAGTAGCCGAGATCGGGCGCGAGGCTCGCGTTGTGCACGAGCGGATAGCCCTGCCAGCACACGTCGAAATAGAAATAGTTCAGCGGGTTCGACCATTGGTGCGACACGACGATATCGGTCAGGTCGGCCAGGAACAGCGGCGTATCGAAACGCCCGACGAAGCTCGCCTTGCCCGCGCGCACGATGTCCAGGTAGTTCATCAGCATCACGAACTCGGGGCTGTCGTGCGCGAGGCGATCGGCATTCGTCACGTGCGTGAAGCAGATCGCGTCGGGGTCGCGGCGATACGCTTCGTCGATGATCAGCATCGGATACACGCAGAACTTCACGACGTTGTGGTTCGGCTCCATCACCGTGAGCCGCTTGCCCGGCTCGCTGCGCGGCCGGTATTCGCCCTGCTCGGGCAGCGACCGCGCGCGTTCGGTCAGGAACATCGGATCCCACACGAACGGCACCACGCGCCCCGGGCAGCGTCGCAGCGACTGCAGGAACGGCAGCGACGACGGTGCGATCTGCGGAATCGCCCACACCTCGTCGTAGCCGCGGTTGATGAACAGCGAATCCCACAGCCGGCGGCCGAACAGCATCGACTCCATCGCGTTGATGTACTCGACGCCGCAGCAATAGCTGACCAGCTTCACGCCGCGGGCCTTCAGGTAGGCCGTCTGCTCGCCGTCGATCTGCCCGCCCAGCTCGATCACCACGTCGAGCGCGTCCTTCATGTCGGCGAACGCGCGCGTGTCGTACGCGCTGCGGTCCCATGGCAGCGCATCGGTGAGCGGCACGTCGGTCGTGTTGACCAGCGTCACGCGGTAGCCGTACGGCGACGCCATCAGCAGTTTCGCGAGGAACAGCGCGTTCTGCTTGATGCCGTTGATCCACAGGCTTTCGTCGGGGGCACGCAATCCGATCGTGATACCGATGCGCAGGCCGGTCAGGACAGGAGACGTCATCGTCGGCGGGATGGAAGGTTGAACGGGGAATGGCGCAGTGTAGCGCGCGAAGCGCCGCCCGCGTCAAGCGGCGGCAACCCGGCATTCTAGCGGAGCACCGGCCGCACACTGTCAGGGATGGTCAGCGCCCGCTCCCGCCGTGCCAATCCGTTCGACCGTTATGCGATACTCGTGCCGCCCGGCGGCCGGTTTGCCCGGGACATTCGAGCGGGCGCCGCACGACCTCGCCGCACCACGATCAGAACAGGGCACACCGAATGGAATACGATGCCGCGCCAGTCTTCCAGACCATCCACGACGAACCGGGGCGGCGCTCGCCGCAACCCGTATCCGGATCGGGTGCCGCGCTGAAGCGCACTGCGCGGATCGTGTGCATGCGTCCCGGCGTCCGGAGCGCACGATGATCGTCGTCAGTCATTTCAGCCAGCCCGCGCCCGCGAGTCTCGAGAATCACCGCTGGTACGCGCAGGTGCACGGCTATCGCCACGAGATCGTCGACGCCTGCGGCATGCCGCAGGCGCTGCCGTTGCGACCGCTGCATCGCTACGAATCGCTGCTTCACGTGCTGCGCGGCGCGCAACCCGGCGAACTCGTGCTGCTGCTCAGCGAAGACGCGGCGATCATCCAACCCGTCGCGCTCGATCGTCTGATGGCGGGGCGCGATACGCTGTTCGTCGACGCGTTCGCGTCGCCGCTGCCGCAAGTCGACGTGCAGATCTGGCGCAACACGCCGGACGTGCGGGCGATCGTGATGCGGCTCGTGCAGCGCTGCAAGCTCGGCAGCGAGCCGAGGCTGACGTCGGAAGCCGCGCTGTTCGCGGATCTCGATACGCACGGCTACATGACGCCGATCGACGGGCTGTACGCGGTCATGCCGTCCGGCCCCGACCTCGATCCGATGTGGAGCCGCGAACCGACGTTCGCGATCAGCATCGACGACACGCCGCGCGATCCCGAACGCAAAGGCGCGACGCCGCGCTTTCGCGACACGCTCGTCGCCTACGTCAATCGCTGCCGCGCCGCCGGCCGGCCGATGTTCTCGTTCGATCACGATGCGGCGGTCACGCCGGACGAACGCGCCGAGCGCACCACGTACCACCCCGGCCGGCCGATCGCGTTGATGATGCTGTACACGCCGAACATCGGCAGCTATGCACGCGTCGCCGAACGGAATTTCCGGCGCTACTGCGATGCGCACGGCTACACGCTCTACGTGCATCGCGACATTCCCGCCGAGATCGGGCTGAACGCGACCGGCAACTGGTTCAAGCCGTGGTTGCTGCACGCGTACCTGCAGCACCACGAATGGGTCGTGTGGCTCGATGCCGACGTGCTGATCGCGAACCAGCAGCAACCGCTGGAACCGCTGCTCGCAGGGCGCGACTGGCTGCTCGCGCAGGATATCGGCCAGTGGGCGTTCAATTCGGGCGTGATGGCGTTTCGCCGTACCGAACGCAACGACGCGATGCTGCGCGACCTGATGACGGCGATCGCCGCGCTGCACGACCGCTCGAGCGTCTATGCGAGCGACGGCGACCAGCTGCATTTCATTCGCGCGATGGAGCGCGACGGGCAGTTGCACGGCGAAGGCGTGACCGACCTCGTGAGCCTCAACACACCCTGGCTGTTTCGCCGTGCGGACAGCTACGTCGTGCATTACTACGGCATGTGGTCCGCGATGCGGGCGCTGATGATGGCGCACGACGACGGGCTGCTGCCCTGACGCTTCCGCCGCGACATCATCGATTGGCAAACGCGACGGGCCGGCCGGTTGCAACCGGCCGGCCCGTCGTCGCATCGGTTACCGTCGTCAGATCGCCGTGATCGTCGGCGCGACGGCCGCCGGGTCGGTGATGCTGGCCTTGCCGGTCTCGACGTGCCCCGCGATGCGGCGCGTCCAGCCGGCATTGCCCGCCACCGCGAACTGCAGGTCGTACCAGTGGCTGCTGCACGACAGGTCCCAGTGCGCTTCGATACGCTGCCCGGCCGGAACCGTCAGCGTGCGCGCCGCGCCGCCATACGCGACATCGGTCGCCGTGACCGTGAGCGGGCTCGTGCCCGCATTGGCGATCGTCACGTACACGTCGCCGTTCGCGGTGTCGTAGCACGGTGTGATTTCAGGCTTGGCCGCGGCATCCGCCGCCGCCGAACCCGCGAAGCGCCGGAAATAGCCGTTCGGCCCCCACACGCTCACCAGGTAGTTGCCGTTCGCATCGAGCGCCCACGTATCGGTCAGTTGCTTGCCCGCTTCGACCGTATAGCGGCGCGGCATCGCGGTGGGGTCGCCCGTATAGACCCAGAAGTGCGCGCCCTGCGTGCCGGTATTCGCGAACGTCAGCGCATACCGTTGTGCCTGGAGTTGGCCGGTGACATGCAACTCGTACGGCAGCGCGCGCGCCGGCCGCGTGCCCGGTTCCTGCGCGGTCACGACCTGCTGCGCGGTGCTGGCCGGCGCGGTCTGCGACGACGCGCGCGAGCATTGCAGGTCGGCCTGCGCGACATACGCCTGCGTGTTCGGCAGGGTCGGCAGCGTCGCATCCGATTTCGAGAAGTCGAGCGCCGACGTCAGGTCGCCGCAGATCGCGCGGCGCCACGGCGAGATGTTGGTCTCCACCACGCCGAAGCGCTTCTCGATGAATTGCAGCACCGACGTGTGATCGAACACCTGCGAGCAGACGAAGCCGCCCTTCGACCACGGCGACACGACGAACATCGGCACGCGCGGACCGAGCCCGTACGGCAGATTGTCGGCCGAATAGGTACCGGCTTGCGTGGCGGTCACGACGTTGTGCCGCTCGAGCGACACGTCCACGGTGCTCATGCCCGAGCCCGGCAGCGTCGGCGCCGACGGCGGCACGACGTGGTCGAAGAAGCCGTCGTTCTCGTCGTACATGATCAGCAGGACGGTCTTGCTCCACACGTCCGGGTTGGACGTCAGCGCATCGAGGATCGTCGACAGGTAGTACGCGCCGTACAGCGGCGTGAACTTCGGATGCTCCGAATACGCGGCGGGCGGCAGCAGCCACGACACCTGCGGCAGCGCATTCGCCTGCACGTCGGCCTTCAGTTGCGTGATCGGACGCGTGCTCATCCCGCGCGTCTGCAGCGACGAACCGGCCGACGCATTCACGAAGTTGTTGAAGCACGCCAGCATGTTCGTGCCGTAGTTGCCGGTGAAGTTGTCGAATCCGGTGCCCTGCTGATAGATCTGCCACGAGATGCCGGCTTTTTCGAGGCGTTCCGGGTAGGTCGTCCAGCTGAAGGGCGGCAACTGGATCTTGTCGAACTGGTTGTCGATGTAGTCGGTGTTGTCGAGCAGCGGGCCGCCGCCGGTGCCGAGCGGATCGACCATGCCCGTCATCAGGTACATGCGGTTCGGGTGCGTGTTGCCCGGAATCGAGCAGAAGTAGTTGTCGCACACCGTGAACGCATCCGCGAGCGCGTAATGGAACGGGATGTCGTCGCGAACGTGATAGCCCATCGTCATGTTCGACTTCTGCACGGCCCACTGATCCGCGCGACCGTTGTCGATCGCGCCGTGCGTCGTCGCCCACGTGTGCGGCAGGCCGCCGATGCATTGCGCGTTGACGCCCGGGTTGGTCGTGTCGTAGCGAAACGGTGCGATCACGCTCGACTTGTCTTCCTGGCGCGGCTGGAACCACACCGGCTTGCCGTTCGGCAGCGTGACCGGGAAGCGGTCGTTGTAGCCGCGCACGCCGCTCAGGTGGCCGAGGTAGTGGTCGAACGAGCGGTTCTCCTGCATGAACACAACGATGTGCTGCACGTCCTGGATCGTGCCCGTCACGGTGTTCGGCTCGATCGCCAGCGCCTTGCGGATCGATTCCGGCAGCAGTGCGGTGGCGGCGGTCGCGCCGGCGAGGCCGGCCGAGAACTTCAGAAAATCGCGTCGCGAATGAGTGGCCATGCTGGTTGCTCTTGATGGGTTTTCTGGTGGAAACGGCCGGTATCAGGAAGCGGGCGACGAAGCAGGCGCGGTGAAGCCCGGCGGGCAGCGCATCTGCGCGGTGGCGACCACGGCGCCGCCGCACGCGGCCTTCTGCTGCGCGACGGGCGCGGCGGGTGCGGTCAGGTCGTCGTTGCAGGCGCCGAGCAGCGCGGTCAGCGCGATCAGGCCGACGACTGCGAAAGGCCGTAGGGCCGACGTTCGCATAACGGTTCTCCGTGAGGATGATGACGTGACGCGGACGCGAACCCCGCGCCGGTCATATCGACGCCGAGATGCTATGTTCGACTTGTTACACGACGGTGTCGAGTGGCGGGAAGATCGAGGGGCGTGCCGCGCGCGGCACGAAGAGAGATGGCAGGAACGACGAAGACCGTAAGTCGTTCGAAAGATTTTCGTTGGCCACGCGTACTGCTTCGCGTGTGCTCGATACCGCAGCCGTGCTGCCGCGACGACGAACACACGGCGAATCGCGACGCGCTTTCTTGCGGGCCGGCCGCCGCTGCAACCGGCCCGCGTATGGCAGCAACGCTGCCGATCAGCCTTCCGCCATCATCAGCAACTGCGCGCCGTCCGCGACCTGGTCGCCGACGCCGTACAACACTTCCGCGACGACGCCCGCGCTCGGCGCGCCGATCGTGTGCTCCATCTTCATCGCTTCCATCACGATCAGCGGCGTGCCCGCTTCGACCTTCTGGCCCGGCTCGACCAGCACCGCGATCACCTTGCCGGGCATCGGCGCGGTCAGGCGGCCGCCGCCCTGCTCCGCGTCGCCCGCATGCGCGAGCAGGTTGCGCCATTCGAACGTTTCGGCCGCGCCCTGCGTGAACACATGGAACGTGTCGCCGTCCGCATACACGCGGCCGCTGCTGCGCACGTCGCCAAGCGTCACGTCGAAATCGAGCGGCGTGGCGCCGCGCGTCCACGCGAACGGTTGCGCGGCCGCGTCGCCGATCGCGATGCGCGCGCCGGCGCCGTCGTCCTCGTACGTGACCGTCACGTCCGCTTCGCGATCGATTGCATGCCACTCGAGCGTGCGGCGATAGCCGCCGTTCAGCCGCCAGTCGGGCAGCGCGGCCCACGGCGATGCGGCCGGCGCCGCAGCGCGTTCGCGTGCCAGCAGCGCCGCGCAAGCGAGCGCGAGCGTCGCGCGCGGCGGCTGTCGCGGCGCGAACAGCGCATCGTGGTTGCGCTCGATCAGGCCGGTGTCGAGATCGGCCGTCGCGAACGGCTCGCACGCGACGATCCGCTGCAGGAATGCCGCGTTCGTATGCAGGCCGACCACTTCGCACGCGCGCAGCGCACGCAGCATCAACCCCAGCGCTTCCGCGCGGTCCGCGCCGTGGACGATCAGCTTCGCGATCATCGGATCGTAGAACGGCGTGATCGCATCGCCTTCGCGCACGCCGCTGTCGACGCGCACCGCCGCGCCGATGTCGAACTCGACGCCGGCCGGCAGCCGCAGATGCTTCAGCGTACCCGTCGACGGCAGGAAGCCGCGCGCCGGATTCTCCGCGTAAAGGCGCGCCTCGAGCGCATGGCCCCGCACGCGCAGTTCCTCCTGCTTCAGCGGCAGCGGCTCGCCGAACGCGACGCGCAGTTGCCATTCGACGAGATCGAGCCCCGTGACCATCTCGGTCACCGGATGCTCGACCTGCAGGCGCGTGTTCATTTCCATGAAGTAGAACGCATCGCCCGTCATGATGAATTCGACGGTGCCCGCGCCGACATAGCCGACCGCGCGCGCGGCCGCGACGGCCGCTTCGCCCATCGCCTGGCGCACGTCCTCATGCAGGCCCGGCGCCGGCGCTTCCTCGAGCACCTTCTGGTGACGGCGCTGCACCGAGCAGTCGCGATCGAACAGGTACACGGTATTGCGGAGCGTGTCGCCGAACACCTGCACTTCAACGTGGCGCGGGCGCGTCAGGTATTTCTCGATCAGCACACGATCGTTGCCGAAGCTGCTTGCCGCTTCGCGCTGGCACGATGCGAGCGCCGCGGGAAAGTCCTCGGAGCGCTCGACGACGCGCATCCCCTTGCCGCCACCGCCCGCGCTCGCCTTCAGCAGCACCGGGTAGCCGATCTCGTCGGCTTCGCGATGCAGGTTGGCCGCATCCTGGTCGTCGCCGTGATAGCCGGGCACGAGCGGCACGGCGGCCGCGTGCATCAGCGCCTTCGCGGCGGCCTTCGAGCCCATCGCCGCGATCGCGTCGACCGGCGGCCCGATGAACACGATGCCGGCCGCTTCGCATGCGTGCGCGAAATCCTCGTTCTCCGACAGAAAGCCGTAGCCGGGGTGAATCGCCTGCGCGCCGGTCGCACGCGCGGCGTCGATGATGCGCTCGATGCGCAGGTAGCTGTCTGCCGCGGCCGAACCGCCGATGTGCACGGCCTCGTCGCATGCGGCCACGTGTTTCGCGTTCGCATCCGCGTCGGAATAGACGGCGACGCTCGCGATCCCGAGACGTTTGCACGTCGCGGCGACGCGGCACGCGATTTCGCCGCGGTTGGCGATCAGAATCTTGTCGAACATGGCTTCGATGTCGTCCGGAAGGTTGAGGTCACGCGATCATTCACGCCACGACGGCGTACGCTTTTCGAGGAAGGACGCGATCCCTTCGCGCGCTTCCGCGCCGGCGCGGGTCTTCGCGATCCAGTCGGCGGTCTGCTCGATCAGCGTCGCATCGAGCGCGCGGCCGGCCACGTCGGCGACGAGCCGCTTGCACGCCTTCACCGCGTCGGGGCCGTTCGCGACCAGCGTCGCCGCCAGCTTCGCGACCGTTTCGTCGAGCGCGTCGGCCGGCACCGCATCGTGAATGAAGCCGAGCGACGCCGCACGCGCGCTGTCGAACACTTCGGCCGTCGTGAAATAGCGGCGCGCCGCGCGCTCGCCCATCGCACGCACGACGTACGGCGCGATCGTCGCGGGAATCAGCCCGAGCCGCGCTTCCGACAGGCAGAATTTCACGCCGTCGGCGGCGATCGCGATGTCGGCCGCCGCGACGAGGCCCACGCCGCCCGCATACGCATCGCCATGCACGCGCGCGATCACCGGCTTGCCGCAGCGATGGATCGCTTCGAGCATCCGCGCGAGCTTGCGCGCATCGGCGCGGTTCTCGTCGTCCGAGTAACCGGCCATCTTCTTCATCCAGTTCAGGTCCGCGCCCGCGCAGAATGCCGCACCTTCCGCGGCGAGCACGACCGCGCGCACGCCTTCGTGCGCGTCGAGCCATTCGAACGCGGTGGTCAGCTCGGCGATCGTCGTCTCGTTGAACGCATTGCGCACGTCGGGACGCGCGAGCGTGACGGTCGCCACGCGGCCGGCTTCGCTTACCTTGATCGTTTCGTATCGCATCGGTCAGTCCTCCCGGGCGTTACATGCGGAACACGCCGAAGCGCGTGTCGTCGATCGGCGCGTTCATCGACGCGGCGAGGCCGAGCCCGAGCACGTCGCGCGTCTGCGCGGGGTCGATCACGCCGTCGTCCCACAGCCGCGCGCTCGCGTAATACGGATGGCCCTGGCGTTCGTACTGGTCGCGGATCGGCTGCTTGAATGCTTCCTCTTCTTCCGGCGACCATGCGCCGCCCTTCGCCTCGATGCCGTCGCGGCGCACGGTCGCGAGCACCGACGCGGCCTGCTCGCCGCCCATCACGGAGATGCGCGCGTTCGGCCACATCCACAGGAAACGCGGGCCGAACGCGCGACCGCACATCCCGTAGTTGCCGGCGCCGAACGAGCCGCCGATGATCACCGTGAACTTCGGCACCTTCGCGTTCGACACGGCGGTCACCATCTTCGCGCCATGCCGCGCGATGCCTTCGTTCTCGTACTTGCGCCCGACCATGAAGCCCGTGATGTTCTGCAGGAACACGAGCGGAATCTTGCGCTGGCAGCACAGCTCGATGAAATGCGCGCCCTTCACGGCCGATTCGGAGAACAGGATGCCGTTGTTCGCGACGATCCCGACCGGATGGCCCCAGATGTGCGCGAAACCGGTGACGAGCGTCGTGCCGTAGCGCGCCTTGAATTCGTCGAACTCCGAATCGTCGACGATGCGCGCGATCACCTCGCGCACGTCGAACGGCTTGCGCGTATCGACCGGAATCACGCCGTACAGGCTCTTCGCGTCGTAACGCGGCGGCTTCGGCTCGCGCAGCGCGACCGGCGGCGCGATCTTCGGCGCGAGGTGACTGACGATGTTGCGCGCGATCGACAGCGCATGCGCGTCGTTCTGCGCGAGATGGTCGGCCACGCCCGACAGGCGCGTATGCACGTCGCCACCGCCGAGATCCTCGGCGCTCACTTCCTCGCCGGTCGCGGCCTTCACGAGCGGCGGCCCGCCGAGGAAAATCGTGCCCTGGTCCTTCACGATGATCGATTCGTCGCTCATCGCCGGCACGTAGGCGCCGCCGGCCGTGCACGAGCCCATCACGACGGCGATCTGCGCGACCCCCGCGGCCGACATCGTCGCCTGGTTGAAGAAAATGCGCCCGAAGTGATCGCGATCGGGAAACACGTCGTCCTGGTTGGGCAGGTTCGCGCCGCCCGAATCGACGAGATACACGCACGGCAGCCGGTTTTCCGCGGCGATCTCCTGCGCGCGCACGTGCTTCTTCACGGTGATCGGGTAGTAGGTGCCGCCCTTGACCGTCGCGTCGTTGCACACGATCACGCATTCGCGGCCGGCGATGCGGCCGATCCCGGTGATCACGCCCGCGCCCGGCGCGTCGTCGTTGTACATGCCGTTCGCCGCGAGCTGCGAGAACTCGAGGAACGGCGCACCCGGATCGAGCAGTTGCGCGATGCGGTCGCGCGGCAGCAGCTTGCCGCGCGACAGGTGCTTGTCGCGCGCGGCCTGGCCGCCGCCCTGCGCGAGCTGTTCGATCTTCGCGCGCAGGTCGGCGACGACCGCCTCGAGCGCGGCGGCATTCGCGCGGAAGTCTTCCGAACGCGGGTTCAGTTTCGATTCGATGATCGGCATCGACAAGGCTCCGTTCGCGTGACGTGGGGCGTTACATCGTTTCCGCGAACAGCTCGCGGCCGATCAGCATCCGGCGGATCTCGCTCGTGCCGGCGCCGATCTCGTACAGCTTCGCATCGCGCCACAGGCGGCCGACCGGATATTCGTTGATGTAGCCGTTGCCGCCGAGGATCTGGATCGCCTCGCCGGCCATCCACGTCGCCTTCTCGGCCGTGTAGAGGATCACGCCCGCGCAGTCCTTGCGCACCTGGCGAATGTGGTCGCTGCCCGCCGAGTCGAGGTGGCGGCCCACTGCATACAGGTATGCGCGGCACGCCTGGAACGTGGTGTACATGTCGGCGACCTTGCCCTGGATCAGCTGGAATTCGCCGATCGCCTGGCCGAACTGCTTGCGGTCGTGGATATACGGCACCACGGCGTCGAGGCACGCGGCCATGATGCCCGTCGGGCCGCCCGACAGCACCGCACGCTCGTAGTCGAGGCCGCTCATCAGCACCTTCACGCCGCCGTTGAGCTGGCCGAGGATGTTCTCTTCCGGCACTTCGACGTCCTGGAACACCAGCTCGCCCGTGTGCGAGCCGCGCATGCCGAGCTTGTCGAGCTTCTGCGCGACCGAGAAGCCCTTCATCCCCTTCTCGACGATGAATGCGGTGATGCCGCGCGGGCCGGCTTCGATATCGGTCTTCGCGTAGACGACCAGCGTGTCGCAATCGGGGCCGTTGGTGATCCACATCTTCGTGCCGTTCAGCACGTAGCGGTCGCCGCGCTTGTCCGCCCGCAGCTTCATGCTGACGACGTCGGAGCCGGCGTTCGGCTCGCTCATCGCGAGCGCGCCGATGTGTTCGCCCGACACGAGCTTCGGCAGGTATTTCTGCTTTTGCGCTTCGGTGCCGTTGCGATGGATCTGGTTCACGCACAGGTTCGAATGCGCGCCGTACGACAGGCCGATCGACGCCGACGCGCGCGAGATCTCTTCCATCGCGACCATGTGCGCGGTGTAGCCCATGTTCGCGCCGCCGTATTCCTCGGAGACGGTCATGCCGAGCACGCCGAGATCGCCGAACTTCTTCCACAGATCCATCGGAAACTGGTCGGTGCGGTCGACCTCCGCCGCGCGCGGCGTGATTTCCTTCGCCGCAAACGTCGCGACGGCGTCGCGCAGCATCTCGATGTCTTCACCGAGCATGAATTGCACGCCGGGCAGGTTGATCATGTCTCCTCCGTCTCCAGAAAGTGTGTCGCACTCACCGATTTCTGAGTTTCGCTCAAATCGAATGAATACGCCTATTCATTGACCAATACAGCGGAAATTTTGCACAGTTTCGCGCTTCGCCGGGCTCGGCGTCAATAGTTTTTTGAGTGATACTCAGATATAATGCGAGCATGACAGCCGCTCCCGCCGACACCATGACCGCCACCGCCAAAGCCGACCGCGCCGATGCGCCGCGCGCACCCGCCGGGCGCAAATCCCAGCAGCGCGTGCAGGACATCCTGCGCGCCGGCCGTGACGTGTTCGCCGAAAAAGGTTACGAGCATGCGACTGCCGCCGAAATCGCGCAGCGCGTGGGGGTGTCGGAGGCGACGGTGTTCAGCTATTTCCGCGGCAAGCGCGAGCTGTGCGCGCGCGTGATCGCGGACTGGTACGACGAAATCATCGCCGCGTTCGAACACGGGATGCCACGGGAGGCATCGGTGCAGCAGCAGTTCGCGTTCATCGTGCGCACCCACCTGCGGCTGATGCTCGTGAACGGCACGGGGCTGTGCGCGCTGGTGCTGTCGGAAGGCCGCGCGAAACAGCACGCACTGAGCGACGAGCTCACCGCGCTGCAGCGCCGCTACACGGCGCCGCTGATGGACGTGCTCGCACGCGGCCAGGCGGCCGGGCAAGTTCGCGCGGATCTGCCGCTGAGCCTGTTGCGCTCGATGGTGTTCGGGCCGATGGAGCACGTGCTGTGGGATGCGATCCTCGGGCACCGCAAGCTCGATACGGAAACGACGGCCACGCAGCTGATCGACATGCTGTGGGCCGCCGTGCAGCCGCCGGCGCCGGAACAGGCGGCGCTCGTGCGCTTCAGGAACGAAGTGGCCGAAGCCGTGCGGCGGCTGGAAGGGCAAGCGTCACGCGGGTGACGCCGGTGGGCGGCACGCCCGCTGCCCCGCCGCGGCTTCTCTGCAGTCGGGCGGAGCACCGGTGCGCAGCCGCTACGAATCCTCGCTGACCCGCAGCGGCGCGCGGCTCTGCTCGTTGTTCAAATGCACGAACTTGCGCAACAGGCGCATCAGTTCCTGCGAATCGTCGTCGCCCATCCCGTCGAACAGCCCGGCCCGCAACTCCGTCACCGACGGAATCAAGTGGGTGAGCAGCTCGACGCCCGCCGGCGTCAACAGCAGGCGCCGCTGACGCCGCGGCAGCACTTCGCGCACGATCAATCCCTTCGCTTCGAGCCGCACCGCGAGATCGGCCGTGGTCGACGTGTCGAGCGCCACCCGCTGCGCGAGCGTCACCTGATCGAGCCCCGGATTCTCGTACAGCATCCGCAGCACCGCGTACTGCACGGGCGTCACGTCCCGGCCCAGCTTCTCGTAGAACATCGCGACCGCGATCTGGTGCGCGCGCCGGATCAGGTGTCCGGGTTCGTCGTACAGGTCGATCGGGAAAGCCGGCAGGTCGGCGGGAGTCGTTTTTTCCATGAATGAGTCGATCACATAGGCGGTGCGCGCCGGTTGCGCGCGCCGTCGGCATGGCGCTGCCTCGCGCCATTTCGCGGGAAAACCAGTATACCGCTCGCCTTGTTTCCGCCAATCTCAATGAGTACACTGAATCTCATTCAGTACACGGAATGAAGATCGGGCCGCATCCCCGGCGGCACCGTCCCGAAGGAGACAAGGAACATGTTTCTCAAGAACGCGTGGTACGTGGCGTGCACGCCTGACGAGATCGACGGCAAGCCGCTGGGCCGCAAGATCTGCAACGAATCGATGGTGCTTTACCGCGCGACGGACGGCCAGGTCGCGGCGCTCGAGGATTTCTGCCCGCACCGCGGCGCGCCGCTGTCGCTCGGCTTCGTGCGCGACGGCGTGCTCGTGTGCGGCTATCACGGGCTCGAAATGGGCTGCAACGGCAAGACGGCCGGCATGCCGGGCCAGCGCGTCGGCGGTTTCCCGTCGATCCGCAGCTTCCCGGCGGTCGAGCGGTACGGCTTCGTGTGGGTCTGGCCGGGCGATGCGTCCGAAGCCGATCCCGCCAAACTGCCGGCGCTGGCCTGGGCCGAGGATCCGGCCTGGGCGCACGGCGGCGGCCTGTATCACATCCGCTGCGACTACCGGCTGATGGTCGACAACCTGATGGACCTTACGCACGAGACCTATGTGCATGCGTCGAGCATCGGCCAGAAGGAAATCGACGAAGCGCTGCCGAAGACGACGAGCCACGGCGACGAAGTCGTCACGAGCCGCTTCATGGAGAACGTGATGCCGCCGCCGTTCTGGCGGATGGCGCTGCGCGGCAACGGGCTCGCCGACGACGTGCCGGTCGACCGCTGGCAGATCTGCCGCTTCACGCCGCCGAGCCACGTGATGATCGAAGTGGGCGTCGCGCATGCCGGCCACGGCGGCTACGATGCGCCGGCGGACAAGAAGGCGTCGTCGATCGTGGTCGACTTCATCACGCCCGAGACCGACACGTCGATCTGGTACTTCTGGGGGATGGCGCGCAACTTCCGGCCCGACGATCGCGCGCTGACCGCCGAGATCCGCGAAGGCCAGGGCAAGATCTTCGCGGAGGATCTCGAGATGCTCGAGCGACAGCAGCGCAATCTCGAGCAGTGGCCCGAACGCACGCTCCTCAAGCTCAACATCGACGCCGGCGGCGTGCTGTCGCGCAAGGTGATCGACCGGCTGCTCGCGGAAGAAAACGCGGCGCGCCCGCAGCGGCCCGTGATTCCGGTCGCGCACGCCCGGGAGGCGTCATGAGCGACGCGACATTGACGGTCCGGGTCGCACGCAAGTGGCACGAAGCGCGCGACATCTGCGGCTTCGAACTGGTCAGCGATGACGGCTCGCCATTGCCGCGCTTCGACGCCGGCGCGCATATCGACGTGCATCTGCCGGGCGGGCTCGTGCGCCAGTACTCGCTGTGCAACCACCCGGAGCAGCGCGATCGCTATCAGATCGCGGTGCTGCGCGAGGCCGACGGCCGCGGCGGGTCGCGCGCGATTCACGACGAAGTCCGGCAAGGCGATACCGTGCGAATCGGCATGCCGCGCAATCAATTCCCGCTCGCGTCCGATGCGCCGCACCATCTGTTGCTCGCCGGCGGGATCGGCGTCACGCCAATTCTGAGCATGGCCGAACGGCTGTGCTCGGCCGGCATCCCGTTCGACATGCACTACTGCGCGCGTTCGGCCGATCGCATGGCCTTCGTCGAGCGGATCAACGCGGCCGGGTTTCGCGATCGCGTCCGCTTCCACGTCGACGACGGCGATCCCGCGCAACGCTTCGATCTCTCTACCGTGCTGGCGGGTGCGCCCGACGGCACGCATCTGTACGTATGCGGCCCGCGCGGCTTCATGGATGCGGTGCTGAACGCCGCACGCGAGCGCGGCTGGGGAGAAACGCGGCTGCACTACGAGTTCTTCGGCGGCGCGGTCGTGTCGTCCGGCGCCGATCGCGCATTCCAGGTGCGGATCGCGAGCAGCGGCAAGGTGATCGACGTGCCGGCCGAATGCACGGTGATCGCGGCGCTGGCGGCGCACGGCGTCGACGTGCTGACGTCGTGCGAGCAAGGCGTGTGCGGCACGTGCGTGACCCGCGTGCTCGAAGGCGAACCCGATCATCGCGACGCGTATCTGACCGACGACGAAAAAGCAGCCGGCGACCAGTTCATGCCGTGCTGCTCGCGATCGCGAACCGACCTGCTGGTACTCGATCTGTAGATCCGCGGGCGGGCCGCCCGGCACGCGGCGGCCAATCACCATACTGGAAACGATCGATGGCCCATCCTGCCCGGCCATCAATCAAAAGATCGCGCCCGGCGCGTGATCGAGCGGTTGCTGCTGCAGCCCGAGCGGGCTCGACCCTCGCACGCCGGCCCCCGCCCATCGCTCAGCTCAATCGGCGAGCCGGCAATGCGACAGCTTCAGCCCCGGCAGCACCGGCGCATCGATATAGCCTTCGTTCACGCAACTGAAGCGGAACGCCGCCGACGTGACGAACGGCTTGATCTCGCCGCCGGGAAATTTCGGCTTCAACGCGTCCTGGTCGGCCACGTCGAAATGCGTGTCGAACTGCTCGCCGTCGGCCGTCAGCGCGCCGAAGTACGTGCCGCCCGGGTCGCCGCCCATCCGGATCACGGCGCCGACGAACGCGAGGCGCTTGCCGTCGTACTTCGTCTTCGCGGCGGCCATGTCCTGCGTGTAGGCCTCGATCACGGCGCCGTAATGCGCGTCGATCGCGGGTTCGGCGGCCGAGGCCGCGCAAGCGGCCGGGTGGACGGCCGCCAGTAGCGTGCAGGCCGCGAGCGCGGCCGCCGCGAACGGCGCGGAAATCTTCTTCAAGGGTAGTCTCCCGTCTAGCGTGGTGGTTGAAGTCATCGAAGCCCGGCGCAACGCCGGTTGAATTCGCTTCCGTTGCTTTAATCGTTCGAATGGCGGTACACGGCTGCGATCACTTCATCGCCCGCACGCTCGCGCGCGGTGCGTGGCGTCGCGCGAAACGCGACGTGACAGGAAGATGACATGGTGCGGCCCCCGGCTCTCTCGTTGAATTTCACTGCGTCTGATTTTGGCCGCTACGGTAGCAGACGGCCGACGGGCCGGCAACCGAGCGCCGCACGTGGCCGGCCATCCCATTACAATTGCAAATGATTCTCATTACATATATCATGCGCACCCTGGTCGCCACGCAATGCCGCGGCCCGCAACACGATCCTTAGCATTCCTCTTCCTGCATCGATTCATGCCATCCCGTCGAACGCCCTGCCGCGCCCGGACCACACGTCCGTGGCGCACGCGCCTGCCTGCCCTGCTCACCCTGTGCGTCGCGAGCGGCGCGCATGCGGCCGGCGCCGAACCCGTTGCGCCCGCACCCGACGCCGCGTCGGCCGCCGAACACGCGCTCCCGGCGATCAACGTCAGCGCGTCGGCCGCCGTCGATCCAACCGTCGGCTACCAGCCGCGCACGACGAGCATCGCGGGCGGCGACGACCGCGCGCTGAAGGAAATTCCGCAGTCGGTCGCGGTGGTCAGCAGCAGCGTGATGCAGGACCAGCAGGCGCGTTCGCTCGACGACGTGCTCGGCAACATCAGCGGCGTCACGCAGACGAACACGCTCGGCGGCACGCGCGACGCATTCATCAAGCGTGGCTTCGGCTCGAACAACGACGGCTCGGTGCTGGTCGACGGCGTGCGCACGCCGGTGCTGCACAGCTATCTCGCGACGATCGATCGCGTCGAAGTGCTGAAGGGCCCGGCTTCGCTGCTGTACGGCATGCAGGACCCGGGCGGCGTGATCAACCTCGTCACGCGCAAGCCGGAAGACACGTTCGGCGGCTCGATCTCCGCGTCGCGCACGAGCCACGGCGGCAGCAACGCGCAGTTCGACCTCACGGGGCCGCTCGGCCGCCCGGGCCAGGTCGCGGGCGGCACGCTCGCCTTCCGGCTGACCGGCGAATACGACACGAGCCGCTACTGGCGCAGCTTCGGCCGCGAACGCAACGCGTTGATCGCGCCCGCGCTGTCGTGGCACGACGCGAACACGTCGATCGACGTCAGCTATCAGTACGTCGACTACACGATGCCGTTCGACCGCGGCACCGTGCTCGTGAACGGCCGGCCGGACGATGCGCTGCGCTATCGCCGCTACGAGGAGGCGTGGTCGCAAAGCAGCGGCATCCAGGAAACGCTGCGTACCCGCATCGAGCACCGCTTCTCGGATGCATGGCGCGTGCGCGCCACTTACGGCTGGGGCCGCGACCGCTACGATCAATTCATCACCCGCGCCACCGCGTTCAACAGCAGGACCGGCGCGCTGACGCGCTCGTCGGATGCGAACCTCGGGCGCAACGATTCCGACCAGATCGCGACGCTCGGCCTGCTCGGCAACGTGACGCTCGCGGGCATGCAGCACGCGATCTACGTCGGCGGCGAATACGAGCGGCAGCGCAGCTTCCGCGGCGACACGATCCGCGGCAAGGCCACGACGGGCTTCAATCTCTACGATCCCGTGTACGGGCTGCTCGCGCCGGGCGGCGTGCCGAACCCGAAGCAGAGCGATTCGCGCTCGGTCGTGCATGCGTATTCGACGATCGTGCAGGACTCGGTGAAGATCACCGACCGCCTCACCGCGGTAGGCGGGCTGCGCTGGGAGAACTGGCAGCAGGAATCGGGGATGGGCCGGCCGTTCGTGTTCGCCGACCGCTCGCGCGGCAGCGTCTGGCTGCCGCAGTTCGGGCTTGCGTATGCGCTCACGCCGGCGCTCACCGCCTATGCGAACGTGAGCCGCTCGTTCAAGCCGAACGTCGCGTCGAACGTCGCGGCGCCGCTCGCGCCGGAATACGGCCGCGTGCTCGAGGCCGGGCTGAAGTTCAGCCTGAAGCCCGCGATCACGGGCACGCTCGCCGTGTACCAGATCGACAAGCGCAACGTCGCGGTCACGGTCGACGACATCACGTCGACGATCGGCACCGCCCGCTCGCGCGGGATCGAGCTCGACGTCGCCGGGCAGATCACGCGCCACCTGAGCGTGATCGGCAGCTACGCGTACACGAACGCGAACGATCGCGACAGCAACACGCCGCTCGTCAACGTCGCGCGCCACACGGGGAGCCTGTTCGCGGTGTACGACACGGCCATCGCGAACCTGCCCGGGCGCTGGCGCTTCGGCGGCGGCGCGCGTCTCGTCGGCGCCCGCTCCAGCGACACCGCGAACAGCTTCACGCTGCCCGGCTACGTGAGCGTCGACGCGTTCGCGGCGTACGAAACGACGATCGGCAAGTTCCCGACCCGCTTCCAGCTCAACGTGAAGAACCTGCTCGACAAGACCTACTATCCGTCGAGCAACAACAACCTGATCGTCGCGGTCGGCGAGCCGCGGCTCGTCACGCTGACGACGACGGTATCGTTCTGACGTCCGCGCGCGGCCGACGCCGGCGCAGCAGCCGTCGGTCGCGCAACGCCTGCCGCCTTCACGTCGCCGCGCAACGCGGCGGCGCCCGCCTCGCGGTCAATCATCGGGCCCCCGAATAGCTCCCATCCGATATCGCGATTTCCGGTATCGATCGCGCGCCCCTAGACTGGCTACGCGATGGCGACGCAGCGCTGCGGCACGGCGATGCAGCTCGCCCCCACAAAAACGATCTGGGAGAGCTCGATGTCCGACCGGCATGCGCGCCGTGACGCACTCAAGACACTCGGCCTCGCGGCCGGCACCGCCCTGCTCGCGGCGACGCGCCCCGCGCACGCCGCGGCGCCCGACACCGGCACGCTGCTGCCCGGCGGCGCCGCGCGCCTCGCCGACCTCACGCGCCGCCTCGCGGCAACCCCGCGACGGCGCGACTTCAAGGCGGTGCCGATGATCCTCGAGCGCCCCGACCAGTGGGACCACGCGGCGCTCACCGAAGTCATCGGCTATCGCGGCGGCCCGAAGCAGGTGTGGGACAACACCGAGCTCGGCGGCCCGTGGCTGAACCTGATGCGCAATTCGCTGAACGCGCAGATCTGGTCGTACGGCCATCCGGATTTCCTCGTCGTGTCGGCCACTCACGGCAGCGCGCATCTCGCGCTGTTCGATCGGATCGCGTGGGACAAATACGGCCTCGCGAAATTCGCCGGCGCCGCGTTCCCGACCAACACGCTGCTCGACGCCAAGCCGGCGCAAGCGAAAGGCGCACAGGGCCACGAACTACCGGACGGCGCATTCTCGTCGCATGACAACGGCATCGCCGCGCTGCAGCAGCGTGGCGTCGTGTTCCTGTCGTGCCACAACGCGATCTGGGAACTCGCGGAACGGCTCGACGGCGCGAATGCGAACCCGGACAAGCTGCCGCTCGACGCACTCGCGGCCGACCTGACCAACCACGTGATTCCGTCCGCGATCGTCACGCCGGGCGCGGTCGGCACGCTGCCCGAGTTGCAGCAGGCCGGTTTCACGTACGCGAAATGAGCACCGCGATGACCTCGATCCAGATGGAACCGCCCCGGCAATCGCCCACGGCGCGCCGCCGCCCGCGCACGCCGCGCGCCGTGCTGGCCGCGTGGCTGTGCTGCGCCTCGGCGCTTGCGCTCGCCGCCCCCGCCGACACCGATGCACGCCTCTTTCCGCCGTGGCAGGACGGCCGCAACAACGACGCGATCCATCGCGGCCTCGAATTCACGGTGCCGCAAGTCGACGTGCTCGCCGATTTCCACGGCGACCTCACCGCGCCGAAGCTCGTGCTGTACGTCGGCGGCAATTACTTCTTCGCGATGGCACCGCTCGTCGCGAAGTTCGAGGCAGACCATCCCGAGTATCGCGGCCGCATCTACTGGGAAACGATTCCGCCCGGCCTGCTCGTCAAGCAGATCCACGCGGGCGGCACGATCACCGTCGGCAACATGACGTGGACGGTCAAGCCCGACGCGTATTTCGCGGGGCTCGGCAAGATCAACGACCTGATCGCGGACGGCACGCTCGCGGGCCCGGCCGTGCCGTACGTGACGAACCAGCTGACGATCATGGTGCGCGCCGGCAATCCGAAACGCATCGCGACGCTCGGCGATCTCGCGCGGCCCGACGTGGCGCTCGCGATGCCGAACCCGGCCTTCGAAGGCGTCGCGCGGCAGATCCGTGCGTCGCTCGTGAAAGCCGGCGGCGACGCGCTCGCACGCGCCGTCTACGACGACAAGGTGCGCGCCGGCACGGCCGAGCTCACGCATATCCACCATCGGGAAACGGCGCTGTTCCTGATGCAGGGCCGCGCGGACGCGGGTGTGCTGTGGCAGTCCGAAGCGGCGTTCCAGGAACAGGTCGGGCATCCGCTGATGCACGTCGACATTCCGGCCGAGCAGAATACGACGGCGATCTACGCGGGCGCGATGGTGAAGGACGCGCCGCACCCGGAAGCGGCGCGTGCATGGCTCGCGTTCATCCGGTCGCCCGAAGCGTTCGGGATTTTCCGGCGCTACGGCTTCGGCCGATATGATGCGAACCAGCCGACGCCGCATCTCGCGCCGGCGAAGGACGTGCCTGCCGCAAGCTGACGGTCCGGCCGCTGCACGGCGCGCGCGCCACATACACAACAAGGAGGGGACACGTGAACGACAGGGTCGCTATACGGCGAGAACCATCGCGACGCCGGTTCGCACCGCTGCTGCTCGCCGCGGCCGCGCTGCTGGCCGGCCACGCGCATGCGGACGACGCGGCGTCCGGCAAGACGATCGCGACACAAGGCACGGCGACGGGCGTCGCCGCCTGCATCGGCTGCCACGGCAGCCAGGGCGAAGGCAACGCGGCGGCCGGCTTCCCGCGCCTCGCGGGCGCAAACGCCGCGTACCTGTCCGCGCAGCTCGCCGCGTTCGCGGACGGCAGCCGCCGGAATCCGGTCATGCAGCCGCTCTCGAAACTGCTGTCGCCGCGCGAGCGCGACGCGGTCTCCGCGTACTTCGCAAGCCTGCCCGCGCCGGCCGGCGTCTTCACCCCCGACGACGCGTCGATCGATCCGGCGAACACCGGCGCGTGGCTCGCGACGCGCGGGCGCTGGTCGCAGGGCCTGCCCGCGTGCGCGCAATGCCACGGCCCCGGCGGCCTCGGCGTCGGCACCGCGTTTCCGCCGCTCGCGGGGCAGCCGGCCGCGTATCTCGCCGGCCAGTTGCACGGCTGGCAACACGGCACGCGGCCGCCCGGGCCGATGGGATTGATGCCGATGATCGCTGGCAAGCTGTCCGACGCCGACATCGACGCGGTGGCCGCCTACTATGCACGCGGCGGCGCCGCGCAAGGAGACAAGCGATGACCGATCGCACGACGCTGATCCGCCGCGCCCGCACGGCGCTGCTCGGCGCGGCGTGGCTGCCCGCGCTCGCGTTCGGGGCGACACCGCAGGACGCACCGGCCGCCGCTTCCGCACCCCCGCCCGCGCCCGCCGCCGCGCCGGCGGCGAAACCGTTCACGCCGCCGCCCGAATCCGCGATCCCCGCCGACGACTTCGGCAAGACCGTCAGGCTCGGCGAGCAGATCTTCCTGCACACGCCCGAGTTCGCGGGCAAGTACGTCGGCAACAAGCTGACCTGCGCGAGCTGCCATCTCGATGCGGGCCGCCGGCCCGATTCGAGCCCGATGTGGGCCGCTTACCTGCTGTATCCGGCGTACCGCGCCAAGAACGGCCACGTGAACACGTTCGCCGAGCGCCTGCAGGGCTGCTTCCGCTACAGCATGAACGGCAAGGCGCCGCCGGCCGGCGATCCGATCCTGGTCGCGCTCGAAACCTATTCGTACTGGCTCGCGAAGGGTGCGCCGGTCGGCACGAAGCTGCCGGGCCAGGGGTTCCCGAAACTGCCACCGCCGGCGCAGAAGGCCGACTACGCACGCGGCGCGGCCGTCTACACGCAGCACTGCGCGCTGTGCCACGGCGCGGACGGCCAGGGCCAGTCGAGCGGCGGCAAACCGGTGTTCCCGGCGCTGTGGGGCGCGCGCTCGTTCAACTGGGGCGCGGGGATGGGCGACATCCGCAACGCGGCCGGCTTCATCAAGGCCAACATGCCGCTCGGGCTCGGCGGCACGCTGACCGATCAGGAAGCGTGGGACGTGGCAACCTTCATGGACAGCCACGAACGCCCGCAGGACCCGCGCTTCACGGGTTCCGTGCAGGACACGCGCGCGAAGTTCCACGATTCACCCGACTCGATGTATGGGCGCAGCGTGAACGGGCGCGTGCTCGGCGCGCCCTGACGATCAGGCCGCGCCGGTCGATACGGCCCGCGCGGCCGGCGCGGTCACGGACGCCAGCGATACACGACGATGCTCGACCCGTTGTAGTTGTCCTTCGTGATCACGTACTCGCCGGTCGAGCGCAGGTATGCGCGCACGCCGTACATCGAATCGACGTCGTTGCCGACGTCCATCGCCGACGGGTTCGAGTTCGTCAGCGTCGTGACGAACGCACCGGTGTTCAGGTCGAATATGTCGATGTTCGGCACCGTGTGCACGTAGCCGACGAACAGGTAGTGGCCGGCCGCCGCGATCGATTTCGGGTTCGCGCTCGTCAGGTTGATCACCGGGTTCGGCGTGCTCGTGTTGCCGTTCTTCCAGCCGTGATAGACCTCGATGTGCCCGTTCATCGCGGTCCAGTCCCAGTTGCCCGCGAGGCCCTGCGCAAGAATCATCGTGTCGCTGTCGGCCTGGTAGATGATGCGCGTCACGGGCGCCACGCTGCCTGGCACGGCGGTCGTCACCGGCTTGCCCCATGACGGCTTGCCGGTCGTCGGGTCGAAGCCCGTCATCGGGTAGCGCGTGATCGCGTTGGAGCCGTTCAGTCCGGCCCACACGTCGCCGTTGCCGTCGATGTCGAAACCGGCCGTCACCTGCAGCGTCGTGTTGAACGGCTTGCCGGGCAGCGAGCCGGCCGGAATCGCGATGTAGCCGCTCGCGGTGTTGAAGTAATAGAAGTTGAAGTTGCCGGGGTTCTGGCCCGACGCAACGAGGATCCGATTACCGCCGACCGTCACGAGCTGGCCGAAGTGCTGGCCACGCTGATAGTCGTTCATGTCGAGGCGCGGGTCCTTCGGATAGGTGAACGGATCGACCGTGTTCGCGACGAACGTGCCGCCCGCGGTGCCCGTATACACGTTGTTGCCGCTGAAGAACAACGTGCCGTCCGTCGCGGGATCGGGCGCGGCGATCCCCTCGAAGTTCAGCGCCTGCAGCTTCCATTGCAGCGTGCCGACCGGGCTGTACGAATGCAGATCGGTGCTGCCGTTGCGGCCGAGATCCCAGCCGCCGCCCCAGGCGTTGTTCAGCACGTACAGGTTGCCGGCCGCATCCTTGCCGAGCGCCGCGACGCGCGTGAAGCGCTTGTCGCCGACCTGCCCCTTGATGCCCGTCGTCGTGTCGAGATAGCCGCCCTGCACGCCGAACGTGCCGACCTGCACCGGCAGCCCGGGCAGCCCGCCGTACACCTTGATGTTCATGTCGGGCCCTTCGTCGCCCACCATCAGGCGGCCCATCGACGCATCGAAGTACAGCGACGCCGGCCGCGCGCCGGCCGCCATCTGCAGCGTGTTCATCGCCGTCCCGGTCGGACTGAACTGCGCGACGACGCCCGCACTCTTGCGCGCGACCCACAGGTTGCCGGCCGCATCGAGCGCCAGCGCGCCGGGCCCCGTGACGCCGATGTCGCGCTGCCACACGCCATCGGTCGTATAGACGCGCACGCGGTTGCCGTAGAAGTCGCTCACGTACAGCAGGTTGCCGCCCGTCGCGAGGCCCGTGATGACGTCCGCATACTGGATGCCCGTCCACGTGCTGACCGGAATGCGCAGGTCGCGCTGGTTGGTGCTGCGGTTGTAGCGGCCCACCGAGCCGCTGCCGAACGTGCGGTTGTAGCCGAGCGCGACGAACAGCGACGTCGAATTGCCGGTGATCGCGCCGCCCTGGAATTCGTCGTGGATGCCGATCGTGCCGAGCGGCTGGCCGTTCTGGTAGATCGCGACGCCGCCCGCGTTCTCGTCCCAGCGCGACGCCGTGTAGATCACGCCCTCGGGCGCGACCCACATCGAGCGCGCGCCGTTGCCGACGTGCGAGGCGAGCGTGCCGTAGGTGTTCGCGAGCCAGTCGGTCGAGTATTGCGCCTGCGCGTGGCTCGCCGGCGCCAGCATCGCCATGCACATTCCCAGCAACACCGCGCGGATTTGTTTCATTGACATGAATAATGCTCCCAGACGAACCATGGTCGACACTGTAAATCGCGGCGCATGAAATATTGGTGATTCAGGCAAATGCGCATTCGCCGTTACCCCGAATTATTCACTGCACGCCTTTTGCCGTCCGGCGCTTTTTCGTCAATGATCGAAAAATCTGCGAACCCGCGCCACGACGGCCTGCCAGCCACGCGGTCGCGGCGCATTCCCCGGCATTTTCTTCCGGGTCATCCAATGCCAATGCGTCATTTTTTCTGATATGAGCGCATTGCTTTTTTCATTCCCCGGCGATCGTTTTGATTATTACAAATAGAAATTAAAATGAAAGGGGAAAAATATTATCCGGCGAGCCCGGCGTTTGCGATTTCGTGCAAGGAAGGGAAAACAGGAAGGAAAGCGGAATGCAGCGGGGAAAGCCGCGCGCCGGCCGTACCGGCACGCGGCGGCGATCGTTCAGTTCGCCGGATCGAGCGTCGGGCCATCCCAGCCGTCGACGTATTTCGGCAGCGCATCGACGACGTCGAGCACGCGTTGCCGGTAGAACAGATGCATCGTCGGCTGCAGGTGGCCGGGCAATGGCCCGCCGTGCGCCCGCGCGGTCAGGCTGTTCGGCACGACGCGCATGCCGAGCCGGTTCGTCCCGAACACGATCTCGCCGCACGCTGCGCACCACGTACGCGCCATCGACTTCGACGGATGCGGAAACGTCGCGTGGCCGCCGTCGATCGTCACCTGCTCCGGCGGCCATGCGGTCGCGGACAGCATCGGCGTGCCGTAGAAATCGCGGCAGGTCGCGCAATGACAGTTCGCACGCGCGGCGGGCTCGCCGCGCAGCGTGACGGTCACGGCGCCGCACAGGCAGCGCGCGGAAAGCGTTCGGGTCATGTCGTCTCCTCGAAAAGCGAGGCGACAGTATAGAAGCATGCATGCAACGTGACCCGCATCGGCCGCGGGCCCCGTTGCACGCGCAACGACCGCCGCGTCAGAACTTCTGGCGCAGCCCGAGGCTCACGATCGCCTGCGAGCGCGAATCGGACGAGTGACCGTTCGCCTTGTCGGACACCGACGCGGTCGCGGCCACCGGCCGGCCGAGCGCGTCGAGCGTCGTGCCGGACGCATGCTGGTACGCGCCGAGCAGGTACACGCTGGTGCGCTTCGACAGGTCGTAGACCGCGCCGAGCGTGACGTTGTGATACTGCGCGCGGTTGTCGATGCCGTCGACGTCGCTGCCGCGCGTGTAGCTGTAGCCGGCGAACAGCTGCGTCTGCGGCTGCACGTTCCAGCGCGTGAACACGCCGGCGACGTTGAACGTCGCATGGCCGGAAAACAGCGATTGCGCGCCGCTGCGGTACTGCACGTTGCTGTAGTTCACGCCGACGACGGCCGGCCCGAAGTCGTACGTCGCGCCCGTCGCGATCACCTGTTGCGACTGCGCGCTCGCATAGCCTTCGTTGATCGACGAATTGAACAGGCCGTCATCGGTGCTCTGCCACTTGCCCGCCGTCGGGTCGGTCGCGCCCTTCTTGCTGTTGTCCGAGCGCTCGTAGCCGACGCCCACGCGCAGCGGCCCCGCCGCATACGCGGCGCCGACGCTCCACGTGTTGCGCTGCTTCATGCTGCCCGGCTGGCCGCCGAAGCCGTACAGCGCGCCGAACGTGAAGCCCGAGTAGTTCGCGCTCGTATATTTGATCGCGCTGTCGACGCGCGCGGTCTGGTCGAGATCGTCGATGTCGCCCGGGTGCGCGCCGAAGCCGCCGATGAACGACGATGGGCCCACCGGGCTCACGAAATCGTCGAGCGACGTGTACTGGCGACCGAGCGTGATCGTGCCGTAGCGGTTGCTGCCGAGCCCGACGAACGCCTGGCGGCCGAACTGGCGGCCGCCCTGGCCGGACGTACCGTTGGAGATGTCGAAGCCGTTCTCGAGGACGAACAGCGCGCGCATCCCGCCGCCGAGATCCTCGGAACCCTTGATGCCCCAGCGGCTGCCGGACAGGTTGCCGGTCGTGAGGCCGACGCTCGAGTGCCCGGTGTACGCGCCGGCCGAGCCGACCCGCTCGTTGCTGCGATAGGTCACGCCCGCGTCGACGATGCCGTACAGCGTGACGGAGCTTTGCGCGGCGGCGATACCCGCGAGCGAGAGCAGCAGCGGCGCTGCGATCAGTTGCTTGTTCATGTTGTATGTCTCCGGGCGGTGAGCCCGTTGTTCTGGCTGGCTGTTTGCGAGTGGCGCGCGCGGGCGCCGACATCCGCCGGCGGTGCGAGACCGGCGACGTCCACGCGCGACGACGCGGCGGGCAGGCCCGCTGCGGCCGGTATGGTAGTTGGAACCGGTTTCGTTCCAAAGCGGAATAATGACAACAGTTTCTTGTCGAAATTGAGATAGTTCGGGCGTGGCCGTCGCCGCTCACTGCCGCGCCTGTACAGCGAGGGCCGACGCCCCCGATAATCGAACGCGCGCCCTCCATCGGAGTTCAAACATGCATGAAACGACCCTGCTGATCTTCGCCGCTGTCGCATTCGTCGGCATCGCGACACCCGGCCCGACCGTGCTGCTCGCGCTGACCAACGGCTCGCGCTACGGCGTGCGCCGCGCGGCCTACGGTTTCGCGGGCGCGATGCTGTCGGACTTCGTGCTGATCGTCGCGGTCGCGCTCGGGCTCGGCGCGCTGCTGATGGCGTCGGCGTTCTGGTTCTCGGTCGTGAAGTGGCTCGGCGCCGCCTACCTCGCCTATGTCGGCATCCGGCTGCTGACGTCGAAGGGAGCGCTCGACGTCGCGGCCGCGCAACACGGCACGGCAACCGAGCGCAACGCGTCGATCTTCGCGAAAAGCTTCCTGACCGCGGTGACGAACCCGAAGGGTTATCTGTTCTTCTCCGCGTTCCTGCCGCAGTTCCTCGATCCATCCGCGCCGCTCGCGCCGCAGTACGTCGCGCTCGCGGTCACGTTCGCGCTGCTCGACGGCGTCGTGATGTTCGGCTACGCGCTGCTCGGCGCACGCGCGGTGCGGCTGTTGAAACGCGCGGGCGCGCTGTGGCTCGAGCGCACGTGCGGCGCGATGCTGCTCGCACTCGCCGGTTCGCTGGCGCTGTACCGGCGCCATGCCGCGTAGGCGCCGGGCTCGATGAAAATCGCCGCACCGCCCCGCGCCGGTTTCCCCGGCCTGTCGCTCAGGCAACTCGAACGCGCGGACCTCGATGCGTGGTACGCGTACCTGTCGAATCCCGACGCCGTTCGCCACACGAGCTGGAACCTGCGCTCGCCCGACGATCTGCTGCCGCTGTTCGACAACATCGAATCGACCGATCCGGATTCGATCCGGCGTCTCGCGATCGTCGACACCGCGTCGGGCGCGCTCGCCGGGACAGTCGGGCTGCATACGGTGTCCACCGTGAACCGCTCGGCGGAAATTGCGTACGACCTCGCGCCGTCGCACTGGGGGCGCGGCATCGCGAGCGCGGTGTGCGAAGCCGTCACCGCGTGGGCGCTCACGCACGGCGGCTTCATGCGCATGCAGGCGGTCGTGCTGACCAGCAACGCGGGCTCCGCGCGCGTGCTGCAGAAGTGCGGCTACCGCTACGAAGGGTTGCTGCGCGCCTACAAGATGGTGCGCGGCACGCCGGGCGATTTCGCGATGTACGCACGCCTCGCGACCGACTGACGTGCCCGCCGCGGCATCGCGTGCCGATGCCGTGAAGCGATTGCACGACCCGATTGCACGACCCGCGCCGAATTGGCGACAATCGCCATTCCCCACATCGACTTGCCGCCATGAAAATCGCCGCGCTGTCCGACATCCACGGCAACCTCGCCGCGCTCGACGCGGTGCTCGACGACGTCCGCCGCCGCGGCGCCGACGTGATCGTCAATCTCGGCGACATCGTGTCCGGCGCGCTCCATCCGGCCGAAACGGCCGACCGCCTGATCGCGCTCGACCTGCCGACCGTCAAGGGTAATCACGAACGGCAGTTGCTCACCGGCGAGCGCGACGCGATGCGGCTGTCGGATCGCTGGGCGCACGACACGCTGCGCGCCGACCAGTTCGACTGGCTCGCCGCGCTGCCCGAACGCCTGACGCTCGACGGCGACGTGCTGATGGTGCACGGCACGCCGGCCAGCGATCTCGTCTATTTCCTCGAAACGGTCACGCCCGACGGCTGCCGCGCGGCCACGCCCGATGAAGTCGCGCAGCGCGCGGGCGACACGGCGGCGTCGCTGATTCTGTGCGGCCACACGCACGTGCCGCGTGCAGCACGGCTCGACGACGGCAGGCTGATCGTCAATCCGGGCAGCGTTGGGCTGCAGGCATATGAAGACGACCTGCCGCATCCGCACCGGATCGAGACGGGCTCGCCGCACGCGCGCTACGCGATGGTGTCGCGCACGGCGGCCGGCTGGAACGTCGAATTCCATGCGGTCGAATACGACTGGCACACGGCCGCCGCCACCGCGGCCGCGCGCGGGCGCGACGACTGGACCGTCGCGCTGCGCACCGGCCGCTGCTGACGCGCTCGCGCCGCTCGTCGTCCCGCTTCGCTTCGACTACCGGAACACCAACACGCCATGCCCGCTCCATCGCAATTGCTCTTCCTGCCCGGCGCATCGGGCAGCACCGCGTTCTGGCAACCGCTGGCCGGCAGGCTCACGCATCCGGCCGAGCGGCGGATCGTCGCGTATCCGGGCTTCGGCGACACGCCGCGCGATCCCGCCGTCGACGATTTCGACGGTCTCGTGCGTCATGTGCTCGCAAGCGTCGACCGGCCGACCGCCGTGATCGCGCAATCGATGGGCGGCGTAATCGCGATGCGCGCGGCGCTCGACAAGCCGGATCTCGTCACGCATCTCGTGCTGACGGTCACGTCCGGCGGCCTCGACATGGCCGGACTCGGCGCGCAGGACTGGCGCGCCGGTTTCGCCGAGGCGAACCCGCGGTTGCCGGACTGGTTCATGACGTTGCGTGCGGACCTGTCTCAGGACATCGGCCGTATCGCGCAGCCGACGCTGCTGCTGTGGGGCGACGACGATCCGATCAGCCCGGTCGCGGCCGGCCGGCGTCTGCTCGAACGGCTGCCCGATGCGCGGTTGCACGTCGTACCGGGCGGCCGGCACGATCTCGCGGCCGTGCATGCGCAAGCGCTCGCGCCGCTCGTCGACCAGCATCTGCACCGCGCGTGACGTCGCCCCCGTCGCATGCGCCGGCACGCGCCCGACACCGCGACGCTCGCGCGCCGCGTCGCATCAGCCCGCGTTCCTCAGCGTCAACGTCGCTTCGAGCCCGCCGCCGTCGGGCCGGTTGCTCAGCGTGAGCGTGCCGCCCATCGCCAGCGCCAGTTGCCGCGCGATCGCGAGGCCGAGCCCCGTGCCGCCGGTATCGCGATTGCGCGACGTCTCCACGCGCCGGAACGGCTCGAACACCGCGTCGAGCTGGTCGTCCGGAATGCCGGGCCCGCGGTCGAGCACCGCGATCACCGCGCCGCCGTCCGGCGCCGCCCGCACGTCGATCTCGGCCGCGCCCGCGAACTTCAGCGCGTTGTCGACCAGGTTGCCGACGATGCGGCGCAGCGCCTTCGGCCGCGTGACGAGCGCGAGCGGCGCGCGGCTGTGCAGCGCGACGTCCTGCCCCGCATCCGTGTAGTCGCACACGATGCTGTCGAGCAGCGCGTCGACGTCGATGCGGCGTGCGGCTTCCTCGGTGCCGTGCAGCGTCCGCGCGTACGCGACGCCCTCCTTCACCAGATGCTCCATCTCCAGCAGGTCCTGGCGCAGCTTCGCGCCCTGCGTGTCGTCGTCCATCACGTCGACGCGCAGCCGCATCCGCGTGATCGGCGTCTGCAGATCGTGCGAGATCGACGCGAGGATCTGCATGCGCTCGGCCATGTACTGCGCGATGCGGTCCTGCATCGCGTTGAAGGCCCGTGCCGCGCGCGCGACTTCCGACGGCCCGTCTTCGCTCAGCCGCTCGCCCTTCAGGTCGGGGCCGAGTGCGTCGGCGGCCTGCGCGAGCTGCTTGAGCGGCCGCGTCGCGAGCCGCACCGCGAGCCAGCAGCACGCGGCCAGCACCGCGAGCTGCACCACGAGCACGGCCGGCAGCCAGCCCGACAGCGGCACCGTCGACATCGGATGAATGTCGATCGTCAGCGGCGAGCCGTCGGTCAGCCGCAGATGCACCTGCAGATGTTCGCGGTCGCCGGGGATCGAATTCGCGGTCAGCGGATAGTCGCCGCCGATGCCGTCCGAGATCGAGCGCTCGACGCGCGCCGACAGCCGCGCCTCCGGCGGCGTGCCGGTTTCGCCGGGCCCGAGGATGAATGCATAGCTGCGCCGTGCGAGGCGCGGCAGCCACGCGGTGCGCTCGGCGGGCGGCAGATGGTCGAGCAACGCGACCGAGCTCGCGACCTCGCGCTCGATGTAGCCCATCATCAGGTTCGTGGTCGCCTGGTCGCGCTCGGTCACGGTGAGCCAGAACGACAGCGTCTGCGCGAGCGCCAGGCCCACGCACAGGATCAGCGCGAGCCGCGCGAACAGCGAACGCGGCCAGCGCCACAGCGTGCGCGCGCTCATGGCGTACCGTCGACGGCGGTCACGGCCGACGAGAACACGTAGCCCTCGTTGCGCAGCGTCTTGATGTAGCGCGGCTCGCGCGCGCCGTCGCGCAGCCGCTGGCGCAGCCGGCTCACCAGCAAGTCGATCGAGCGGTCGAACGGGTCGGACTGGCGCCCTTGCGTGAGGTTGAGCAACTGGTCGCGCGTCAGCACGCGCTGCGGGTTGTCGAGGAACACGCGCAGCAGCCGGTATTCGGCGCCACTCAGCGCGACCAGCGTGCCTTCGGCGTCGAGCAGATGGCGCCCGGTCGTGTCGAGCTGCCATTCACCGAACGCGAGCAGCGCGGCCGTTTCCGTGACCTGCATGCCGGGCGGCAGCATGCGCGCGCGGCGCAGCACCGAGCGAATCCGCGCCAGCAGCTCACGCACCGCGAACGGCTTGGCCAGGTAGTCGTCGGCGCCCATCTCGAGACCAATGATGCGGTCGGTTTCCTCGCCGCGTGCGGTCAGCATCAGCACCGGTACCGTGCGGAACTTGCCGGCGCGCAGGTCGCGGCACAGCGTCAGGCCATCCTCGCCGGGCAGCATCAGGTCGAGCACGATCAGGTCGGGCGCGCCGTCGTCCAGCGCGTTGCGCATCTCGCGGCCGTTCGCGGCCAGCGACACGCGCATGCCGTTCTTCTCCAGGTAGTCCGCGATCAGTTCGCGGATCGCGCGATCGTCGTCGACGATCAGCACGTGGTCGAGCTTGTCCATGAGTCGTTGCCGGTATCGGTGTCGGGGTTCGGGCGGGGCGATGTCCGCTTTTATACCGCACGGCGGGCACGCGTTTGTATCGCAATGTATCGCGGCGCCGCGACGACACACAACATTGCACACGCGCGGCTGGCCGGACACATCGCGGATACGTCGGCGCCGCCTAATGGGGCCTGTCGAAACCCGTCCGGCCGCCGCCCTCCCGCCGCGGCCCCAAAGATCAGGAGAACGCCATGCTGCCCCGCTTCAAGACCGCCGCCCTCGTCATCGCCCTCGCCGCCACGGCCGGGCTCGCCGCCTTCGCCGGCACCCGCGACGACGCGGGCGTGCAGGCAGCGCCGGCCGGCATGGCGGCGCCCGGTTTCACCGGCATCGACCGCTGGCACAACAGCGCGCCGCTGACGCTCGACCAGTTGCGCGGCAAGGTCGTGCTCGTCGATTTCTGGACGTATTCGTGCATCAACTGCATTCATACGATCCCGTACGTGAACGACTGGTATCGGAAGTATCGCGACCAGGGGCTCGTCGTGGTCGGCGTGCATACGCCGGAATATCCGTTCGAACGCGACGCGAAGAACGTGGCCGATGCGATCAGGCGCTTCGACATCCGGTATCCGGTCGCGCAGGACAACCGCTACGATACGTGGCGCGCATACGGCAACCAGTACTGGCCCGCGCTGTACCTGATCGATGCGAACGGCAAGATCGTCTATACGCGTTATGGCGAAGGCGGGTACGACAAGACGGAAGCCGCGATTCGCGGCGCGCTCGCGCAGGCGGGGGACGGGACGAAGGGTGCGACGCGCACGCCGTGACCGGGGCCGCGCGCGGGCTCGCCACGCGCCCGCGCGCGGCAGTCATGCGCTCATCCGCGCTTCGCGTCGGCCTCCGCCAGCATCGCCTCGCCGATCGCGAGCTGGCCGTCCGCGACCAGCGCTTCGCCCGCGCCGCGAATATCGGCCGCGGGCTTGTTCTGCCCGAGCTTGCGCTTGCCGACGAGCTGCGTGATCTCGATCTGCAGCCCGACGATCGCTTGCAGCATCGCGTCCATGTAGTCCTGCGGCGCGTCGCCCATCTTCCACGGCACCGGCTGCGACGCTTCGTGCGTGCGCGTCAGCCGCGCGACCACGCCTCGCACGAACTTCTCGTCGTCGCGCACCGTGATGCGGCCGTGCGCATGCACGACCCGGTAGTTCCAGGTCGGCACCTCCCGGTGCGTCGCCTGCTTGCTCGGATACCAGGTCGGCGAGATGTACGCGTCGCCCGCACGGAAGATCACGAGCACCTCGTCGCCGTCCGCGACGTCCTGCCAGACCGGATTCGCGCGGGCGACGTGTGCATGCAGCTCGCCGAGCCCGCCATCGCCCGGCATCAGCGCGAACGGGAGGTGGATCGCATCGAGCCCGCTCTTGCCGTGCGTGATCAGGCTGCCGAACGGGTGCTGCACGATCAGCTCGCGCAGCGCGTCCGGATTGGGTTCGTTGTAATCGGCGGGGATGTACATGTCGGCTCCACGGTCGTACGGGGTGGGAAAGGGGCGCGGGCGCAGGCCCGTCATACGTCGATTGTGGCCTTAAACTGGTTTATCCTGTAGAGCCGGTTTGAAACAATTTCAGCAGACCAGAATCATGGCAAGAACGGCCCGGATCGTCGAAATCCCGTCGCTCGGCGCGCTCGATCGCGCGGCCGGCGACCTGAGCCGCCAGCTCGCGCAGGCGCTGCGCGATGCGGTGCGCCGCGGCGACGTCCGGCCCGGCGACACGCTGCCGTCCACGCGGCTGCTGGCGGCGTCGCTGCAGGTGGCGCGCGGCACCGTCGTCGACGCGTATGCACAGCTCATCGCCGAAGGTTTTCTCGAATCGCGCGGCGGTGCGGGCACGCGGGTCGCGCACGCGCTCGCGGAGCCGCCCCCCGTCGAC
>NZ_JACCQB010000045.1:0-57097 GCF_015712265.1 Burkholderia sp. 9777_1386
GGGACATCAGCCACTACCTGATGCACCGGTACAACTGGATACGGCCGCATCAGTTCAATGACGGACTGGCGCCGGCGGTTGCGGAAGAAAAACTTAACGCAGTGTCCGGGATCAGTTGACCACTACAGGCCGCCGAGTGTATCTCAGGTCTTGGGAAGATTTCGTGTGAATGGCTCACCTTTTGCAAGGTAAGCGGAAATATCGACTATCGACACTGCCGCATGCTTTCCGCAATGCACGTGCGAATGAAGTCGCTTGCTACGACGTGCGTGAGCATCCGCTGACCGTTGTGTATGTCGCTCAGTTGCGGTCACCAGAAGAAAGCGTGTGTCGCGCGACGCGCGTGGGCAAGGGCAGAATGCGCGACAACACGTTCTCGGACTTGAAAAGTTTGTGTGCGAGCGCGCCTAGCACGTGCAAGCCAACCAGTGCAGCCAATCCGTAAGCCGTCAGCGCGTGCAGTTCTCCCAGCCAGTGCGACAGTTCGTGGCTTTTGGGCACCAGCGTCGGCAGCGAGACAAGTCCGAAGCAATTGGCGGTGTGTCCAGCCGCATTTGTCTTCATCCACCCGAGCACGGGAATGGCGAGCATCAGCACATAGAGCAATCCGTGGACGCAACGTTCCGCAAGATGATTCAGTGTGCCGGCCGGATTGACCGACGGCGGCAACTGGCGACGCATGCGCAGCCGATTCACGATGCGAACCGCCACGAGTACGAGAATGGCGACGCCGATCGACTTGTGCAGGCCGACGAGGTCCTCGTTGTCGTCCAGCAGCAAGCCGACGATCAGGTTGCCGATCAGCGCGGCGGCCAGCAGCCAGTGCAGCAGGCTGATCGACAGCGGATAACGGGTAACGGTTTTCATGACGGAATGCCTGTTCAGTGTCGAAAGCGCGCTCGGCCCGGGTTAGCCGAGCAGGTCGTGATAGTGTTTTTTCGAACCGTTGATTCGCCGCAACGCTTGCTTCGCGCCCGGTAGATCATTTGCTTCGATGGCCCGGTCGACGACGGTCAGTTCATCGCGTAACGTACGCATGCCTTCATCGTAGGTCGGCTGGTCATTGCGATAGTGCTGGCGGCTCGCCTGTTGCACATCGCTTTCTAGCCGGGTCACGTAGCCGGACATTTCCGGAATCGTCCGACTGTTCATCGCACCCTGCATCGCATGCTTCATGTCCCGCATCAGTGTCTTGATTTCGCCGGCGTGGGCAGGGGCGGCTGCCACGGAAAGCAGCACGCCCAGCGTTGCGCAGAAACGGAGTCTGAATGACAGGCTGTTCATGGTTGTCGGCTCGATTGCGTATGTCGATGACCGCGACCTTATGGTGCCGACGTTAACGGATTCTTAAGGACCTGATTTTTCTACGACCCGCTTGATGCGGGCCCGCGCCTGCGGTTATCGTGCGGCAATGGACGTCATGTCCGGACCAACAGGAATGCAACGTCATGCGGGTGTTACTCGTGGAAGACAATAAGCTGATCGGAAGCGGGGTGGAGGACGGCCTAATTGAGGCCGGCATGACGGTTGACTGGGCGCACGATGGCAGGCATGCGCAACTCGCACTCGAAACCACGCCGTACGACCTCGTCGTGCTCGATCTTGGCCTGCCGCGCATGTCCGGAACCGAACTGCTCGAGTGGATTCGCAAGCGCCGCGACCATACGCCGGTGCTGGTAATGACGGCCCGCGACACGGTGGCTGACCGTGTGAGCGGCTTGAGTGCGGGCGCCGACGACTACCTCGGCAAGCCATTCGACCTGACCGAGCTGATTGCCCGCTGCCGTGCGCTCGTGCGGCGCTCGCAGGGCCGCGGCACAGACACAATCGAATACGGCGACTTGTCGGTCGATCCCGCGCTGATGGCGGCCACGCGCGGCACCGACCGGATCGCACTGACGTCGCGAGAATGCGCGTTGCTGGTCGAGTTGCTGGCGAACCAGGGCCGTCCGCTCTCTCGCGCACAGCTCCAGGATTGCCTCTATGGCTGGAATGAAGAGATCGAAAGCAACGCGATCGAAGTACACGTGTCGAATCTGCGCAAGAAGCTAGGCGCCGACCTGATCCGGACGATTCGTGGCGTCGGGTACGTGGTGGAGAAGGAATCGTGATGCGCTCGATCCGACAACGGCTCACCTTGCTCGTGCTGTCGGGTGTCGTGGTGATCTGGGCTTACTCGCTGGTGTCGAGCTACCGTCAGGCAATTCACGAAGCGGAGGAGTGGGACGAAACCCGCATCCAGCAGATCGCCCGGGCGTTCGCCGCGCTCAATGCTTCCGATCTCCCGGCCTTTGCGGACATCGCGCTCGGTTCGTCAGAAGACGACGATGGCGACGACGATGCCTCGCCGCGGATGCTGTATGAGGTCAGCGACGCCGGCGGACGAATCCTGGCCGCGAGTCCCGGGCTTGCCTCGCTCGATCTGCCGGTGTTTCCGGCTGCGGCATCGAGTCCGATCCGACTTGGCAATCCGAAGTGGCACGCCTACGTGCTGACCGATGCCGCGCGTGGCCGTACGGTGCGCATCTTTGAGCAACGTACGCGTCGTTCGGATCTGTCCGCCGAGGTCGCGCGTCGCGTCGCACGGCCGCTCGCATTCGCGTTGCCCGTGCTGGCAGTACTGATCTGGCTGGCCATTGGCCGCAGCCTGACGCCGCTGCGCACGTTGTCTGAAGCGATCAACGCACGTTCGCCCGACAGCCTCGACGCCATCGGTACGACCGGCATTCCCGACGAAGTGCGGCCGTTGGTCGCTGCGCTCAACACGTTGTTGCAGCGTTTGCGCGACTCGATCGACCGCGAACGCGCGTTCACCAGCGACGCAGCGCACGAGCTCAAGACCCCGCTCGCCGCGCTCAAGGTTCAGGCGCAGGTCGCGCTTACGGCACGCGATCCGGACCGTCAGCGACGCGCGATGCAACGGGTCGTCGAGGGCGTTGACCGCAGTACGCATCTGGCGGACCAGTTGCTCGCCCTGGCGCGACTCGACGAGACCGTGCAGTTGCCCAGCGAGGACGTCGATCTCGAGCGCGTGGTGCAGACCTGCATTAAAGACTACCAAGCGCGTGCAGACCGCAAGCGGATGTCGCTGATATCCCTCGTCGACGGTCCGGTCGTCGTCCATGCACCGTTGACGTTGGTCCGCGTATTGCTTGATAACCTCGTCGAGAATGCGATCAAGTACGGTTGCGAACAGGGCAACATCGAAATCGCATCGTGGCAGGGTGCCGGCTCGGTCAGCCTTCAGGTGCGGGACGACGGCCCTGGCGTCCCGGACGAAGATCTATGCCGCTTGCAGGATCGCTTCTTTCGCGGCGCGGGTCACGATGAAAATGGCAGCGGCCTGGGCCTGTCCATCGTCGCGCGCATCGTGGCAAAACTGGGCGGGAGTCTGAAGTATACCGGCGGGTTGAACGGCGGCGGATTCGGCGTTAGTGTCACGTTACCTGTGTCGGCTTGACCTGGGTTTGCCGTCACTCGAAGATCGAAAGTTGATTCGCGCCATCTCCCATGTGCTAGATGCGCATGCGACGTTCAAGGCATCCCTTAAGTACAAACTCAATATATTTCGAATTTTGAATGAATTTTGCATAATTGTATCTCTGTCGCCGGAAAGCCTCGTAATGCCTAGGTCGATATCTCCGCACTTGAACGCACCGGCATAGCGAGTATTCGATTCATGGCGATATGGAAGTAGATTTCAGCTGGACATCGGGGCTTCAATTTGCGCCGATGCCGCCACCCGGACAGTCCGCTGGTTAGCCTAGGAAGCGAGCCCTGATAGTGCCGGGGTCGGGCACAGGCCCGCGCATTGTTGTGTCTGTGGACAACGCGACGAGCCGGTTCGGATGCGGTACTTCACGCAAACTGAATCGACCTTCAGCTGCTTCGGAGCGACGTGAGCGGGTATCGAGCGGCGCGGCAAACCGGGGCGCACTGACACGGTTTAATAGACACACACGTTCGAGCCGATTCCGTTTTCAATCGGCGATACAGAGCCAACCCGACGGGAAAACCCGTCGACAAGACGGGTTTGGGTCTGTGCTTGACCGCTGCTTGAATTCCCTCGTGTTCCCGCCATCGTTTGCGCGGGACCAACGGCGAGGGGACAGATCATGCGTGTGAACGATAATATGGACGTGATATCGCTTCGCGGCCGAGCCGAGAGTGCGACTGCCATGCGGATGGCCGGTCCGGCCGTATTGATGATATGTCGATCCGATAATATCAGCGCGGGCTGCGCCAGCGGAGATGGGCGATGACCACGCAGGACTTCGTGGCGTTGGCTCAGCAGTGTGCGCCCGCCGTCGCTCCGCAGACGTTGGCTGCCATTGTGCGCATCGAATCGGGATTCAATCCCTACGCTATCGGCGTCGTCCATGGTCGATTGGCGAGACAGCCTCGGCATGAGAACGAAGCGATCGCCACGGTCGAGGCATTGCAAGCGGCAGGCTGGAACTACAGCGCAGGCCTCGCGCAAATCAATCGAGCAAACTGGTCCCGTTACGGATTGACCGCGAGGACCGTCTTCGACGTCTGTCGGAACCTGAGCGCTGGTGCGGCGATTCTTCGGGCATGTTTTCTGCGCGCTCGCGTCATTCATATCCATCCACAAGAGGCGTTGCGCGCTGCGCTGTCGTGCTATGCGAGCGGGAATTTCGTAACCGGATTTCGCGTCGGATATGTGCGACGGATTACGGAAGCAGCGGCGTCGGGCGACACTTTCGTCCCTGCGCTGACGTCAGTTGCAAAGCCGATTCCGGTGATACCCGACCGTGTGACTGGGTCTCGGGCTGAGAGCCGCGGGCGCTCGACTCCTGTGTCTCCTCCACCCTCGAACCCGAACGACGATACAGCGCAAAGCCAAAATAACGGTGGAGTCGCAGGCAGTGCCGTGATCTTCTGAGCAAGGCAGGCAGAATTCGGCCGGATGGAGTGCATTATGAAATCTGTATTCCTAATTAATATAAGCGTCGTGAAATTGAGAAAAACGTATGTTGCGTGGATCTCGTTGAATTGGCGCCGCATCGCAGTGCTCAGCGTGCTTGTCATGGCAACCCCCACGGCATCTGCGCAACTCAGTCAGGTCAATACCTTGCTGATCACTATCCAGAACACGTTGCTCGGTGTAGGCGGGGTGGTGTGTTCGATTTCCATCATCTGGGCTGGCTTCAAGATGATGTTCCAGCACGCCCGGTTTGGCGATATTGCGCATGTTTTCATCGGCGGCCTTTTCGTTGGGTGTGCAACGGTCATTGCTGGCATGTTGATTCCGACGGCCTAACGTGAACACGGAGCTGATTGTGGACACACTCTCTGATCCTGTATTCAAAGGCTGCACGCGGCCAGCGATGCTATGGGGCGTTCCACTTGTACCGCTGTTGACGGTCGGTGGCGGTATGCTGATCCCGGCAATCTGGGTATTGATGGCGAGTGCGGCTTTGGGCGTCGCAATCGCACTGTTGATCGTTCCCGTGTTCGCGACAATGCGCATGATTACGCGTCAGGACGACCAACGTCTCGCTCAGCGCATGCTACGCGCGAAAATGAGACTGCACCAGCGCAACCGACGCTTCTGGGGCGCGCATGCCTATGCGCCGATCCGATTTAAGGCGCGAGGGTGACATGAGCGCACCGTCGGCACATGCAACCCTCATACCGCGCGAAGTGGTGCTCGCAGATTTCATCCCATTTTCGTCGCACGTCACGGACCGCGTGATTCGCACGCGCGAGGGTGACTATATACAAATCTGGAAGGTCCCCGGGATTGCTTTCGAGACGGCCGATCCTGCCGATATTCTCGCGCGTCATGTGACCTTCAATCAATTGGTGCGTAATTTGCCGGGTGGCCACGTCGCGCTATGGACGCATCGGCTTCGGCGGCGTACTGCGGACAGATTCGAGACGACCTATCTCAACCGATTCTGTCAGGATTTGGCTGAGCGCTACTACGCGAGCTTTGCCGGTTACACGATGATGACCAACGAGCTTTACGTGAGCGCCGTATATCGCCCTCACCGGACGCGATTGGGGCGGCTGTTTAGTCGTGCGGCACGCCGTACACCTGACGATATTCAGCGCGATCAACAAGACGCATTGCGTGCGTTGGCCGATATCGCTGCGCAGATCGAGACTGGTCTCAAACCGTGGTCGCCGTGTGCGCTCAGCGTGTATGAACGCGGCGATCCATTGACCAAGCGGCCCTGTCGCTATTCCGCCGCGCTTGAGATGCTTGGCTACCTGGTTAACGGAACGTGGGAGCCGGTACCGGTTGGATACGGTCGAATTTGCGACACGTTACCAACCTCGCGCCTGTTCTTCCACCGTGAGAAGCTCGAGATCCGCACACCTACGCGTACCCGCTACGCGGCATTGCTCGACCTGAAGGACTATCCGGAGCAAACCGAGCCAGGCATGCTTAATGGATTGCTCTACGGCGATTTCGAGTACATCGAAACGCAAAGCTTTACCGTGCTCGACCGTCCCAGTGCCAAGGAGGCGCTCGAGCGCCAGCGCAACCAACTGATTGCGGGAGATGACGTTGCTGTCTCGCAGATCGAGGCAATGGATCAGGCCGCGAACGATCTCGTCAATGGCGATTTCGTTTTGGGCGAGTACCACTACACGTTGGCCGTGCTGGGAGATACCTTGGATGAGGTAGTGCGGCATGTCGCTCAAGCACGAACGAAGCTTGCAGACGCCGGCTTCCAGAGTGCGCTCATTGATCTGGTCGCCGATGCTGCGTGGTTCGCGCAGTGCCCCGGCAACTGGCGATACCGACCGCGAGAGGCGAAGCTTACATCACGCAACTTTTGCGCGATGGCCAGTTTGCACAACTTCGCGACTGGAAAGCGAGAGGGTAATCCGTGGGGCGAAGCTATCACGATTGTCAAAACGCCCAGCGGGCAACCGCTCTATCTGAACTTTCACGCAACGCCCGAGAAAGTCGACTCAAACGACGAGAAGGCGCTTGCCAACACGCAGATCATCGGCCGAGCCGGTGCAGGCAAGACCGTGCTTGAACTGTTCCTGCTCGCGATGGCAATGAAGTACGGTGTGATGGGCGTGCTCTTCGACAAGGACCGAGGAGCGGAAATCGGGATTCGCGCCATGGGTGGTCAGTACACGGTATTTCACCGTGGTGAGCCCACCGGCATGAACCCGTTCCAGTTGGAAGTGGACGAGGCGACACACAGTTTTTGGATGCGTCTCGTGTGCAAGCTGGTCGACAACGGAGTACCACTGTCCGCGAAGGATGAGCTCGATATCTCTCGCGCGATCCGGGAGGTCGCACGCATGGATCGATCGCTACGTCGGTTGTCCATGGTCAGGCAACTCTTGCCAAACGTTGGAGATAACAGTCTTCATGCGCGGCTTGCCAAGTGGTGCGCCGGCGGGCGCCTCGGGTGGGTGCTCGATAACCCGGTTGACCGGATTCATCTAGATGCGCACCAATTGTTCGGCTTTGACGATACAGAACTGCTCGACGATCCGGAGGTATGTGCGCCACTGACGATGGTGTTGCTGCATCTGACCGAACGCCTGATCGATGGGCGGCGTTTCATCTATGTGATGACCGAGTTCTGGAAGCGCCTGCGCGATCCGGTGTTCAGCGAGTTTGCCAACGACAAGCAAAAGACCATTCGCAAGCAAAATGGCCTGGGCATCTTCGATACCCAGTCGCCTGCGGACGTGCTGAGCAGTCCGATCTCTCGTGCGCTTGTAGAGCAGACGGCTACATTCTTCTTCCTCCCCAACCCGAGCGCAGACCACGATGATTATGTCCACGGTTTCAAGCTGACCGAAGCAGAATTCAACATTGTGAGACGCATGGGTGAGCACAGCCGGCTGTTCTTGGTCAAGCAGGGTCATCGTTCGGCAGTCGGGCGACTCGATCTCTCGGGATTGGGCGACGTGCTCGATGTCCTGTCGGGCACGTCAGACAATGTTGCGTTGCTCAATACGATCCGGGCCAAGGTCGGGGACGACCCCGATGTGTGGTTGCCGCGCTTTCATGATGCCCTGACTGCTCGCCGGCGCCAGACGAGTGCGTTTCAAACCGCATTGTCGAGCACCGCTACACACGTGCAAGGTGGTGTTCTATGAATGGCCTCTTCAGCGCGGTGGGCGGTACGCTCGAAAATGGTATGCACACGTACGTGAGTGATGCATCGTCTGCGTTGTCGTCCGCGTTAGTACCCGTGGCTACCACGGGAGTGTTGATCTGGGTTCTCGCGTATGGCATGGCAGTGATTCGCGGAGAGGCACACGAGCCGGTGCCGGCATTTGCCTGGCGAGGTATGAAAGTCGTCATCACGCTCGCATTCGCGCTAAGTGCGGGTCTGTATCAGTCCCAGGTCGTCACCTCCGTGAGCGAGGCGACGACTGGCGTCGCCCAGGCAATTCAGGCAGCAGCCGTTCATACCGGCGCGGGAAATGTTGGATGCGGGTCGGTTGAACAAGCGAGCGAGGCAAGCGAACGTGCCGCGGGAATTTACCGGACGCTCGATTGCTATGACCGGCAGCTTAACCTCGTGGTCGACGCCTATTTCGACAAGGCGACCCATGAAGGTCTGAGCATGAGCGGCATCGTCGCAGGTATCGGCGACCTCGCTTGTGGTCTGGTTGCGGCCTTCGGTGGCGCAATCTTCCTGATGGTGCTCGGCGTCGAAGTGATGATGGCGCGTGTGCTGCTCGACCTAGTACTCGCGCTGGGTCCCATATTCATTACATGTGGAGCATTTAGTCCTACTGTTAGATTTTTCGAAGCGTGGACTGCCAAGCTTGTGAACTATGCGCTGTTGCAGGTGTTGGTTGCGGCCTTTCTCGGTCTCGCGCTCGCGGCGTTCTCGGCCAACCTCGCACCGTTTCAAGTGACGACTGCGGATCCGGACGCTTCTGCCGATGCGCTGGCCGCTGCAGCCCGTCAAGCACTTCAAGCGAGCGCCCCGTGGGCGGCAGCTTTCGGCATGTTTGTTACATCCGTGCTGCTGGCGATGATTGGGTGGCAGTTGCCGGCCGTGGCTTCGGGGCTTGCGGGCGGTGCGACTGTCTCGGGTTTTGGAGCGTTTGTCGCCGGCTACGCATCCAGACAGGCCGCCGGTGCGATGGCCTTCGCACTGCGCAGTGCAAACCGAAGCGCATCTTCCGCCGGTCGAATATCGAGGCCAGGCGGATTCGCGAGCACCGTCTCGCCGCATTCTCACGCCTATCAACGGGCTGCACGCGAGCAGCTTGACCGTGCGCACGACTGAACAGGAGACGAAGCCATGAAGCGATACCTATTCACGCATACCGTGCTGATGAGCGCCGTTGTTGCGGGTGTGGCGTCTTTTATTGAGCCGGCAAATGCGGAAATCTATTCGGTCTATGACGAGAAGAACGTCGCCCAGGCGATTGCGATGGTTGGGCAGCTCAAACAACAAGTGCAGCAGGAGATGGCGTTGTACCGCTCCATGAGTGGCGCGCGCGGCTTTGGTGCGTTGCTGGATCGACCGGGGGTGGTCAATGCGCTGCCGGACAATTGGCAGAGCGTGTATGCCGCGATTCGCGAGGGGGGGTATGCCGGGTTGACTGGTCCGGCTCAGGCACTGCGCGCGCAAAGCAAGCTCTACGACTGTGAAGACCAGCAGGGCATCGATCAGCGAATTTGCCAGCGCGCGTTAAACAAGCCATTTCAAGATAAGGCGCTTGGTCTGCAGGCATATCAGACCGAGCTTGCCGAACTTGACCGGATTGAACTTCTGATGCGGCACATCGACACGACACGGGATCCGAAGGGTATCGCGGAACTGCAAGCACGAATCCAGTCGGAGAGCGTGGCAGTCGGCAACGAAATGACGAAGTTGCAGATGTTCAAGATGCTCGCGGAAACCGAGGATCGCTTGATTGCCGAGCAGCAGACTGAACTGCTCCTCAAGCGAGCGGGCAACACGCGTCGACTCCAGGATCAGATGGCGCCGGTCACGTTTGGCCGATAAGGAGAACTGCGATGACCCGCCGTTGGGCGATGTGCATGCTTATCGGGCTGAGCATGTCGATGTCCGGGTGCAACGGTGTGCCGTCGAGTCTCGTGCTACCCGATGGAGCTCACCGCGTACCGGTTAATCAGCAACTGCCGGTGCCGCCGGGGGCGAGCCTGTCGCTGGATGGAGCTTGTCCGTGAACGATCAAAGCGATTATCGACGTGCGCTTGATTTTGAGGCGTCTCTCACCGCGTTGCAGGCATGCTCCGAGCGTCGTGCATGGCAAGTGGCGTTTGCCGCCGTTATTGTTGCGATCGGTTCGGCAGCGGCGCTTGCCGTTATGACGCCGTTTTATCGCGTGGTGCCATTGCCTATCGAGGTGAACAAACTCACCGGCGAGGCGCAACTCATCGAGGTGCTCGACGCAAAACACGTGCCACTGCGTGAGATCGAAGACAAGCACTGGGTCGAAGTCTATGTACGGGCTCGCGAGCGCTACGACTGGGGACTGTTGCAAATGGATTACGACCGTGTCCTGGAGATGAGTGACGAATCGGTCGCGCGCGCGTATCGTCAAATCTACAGTGGTCCGAACGCGTTGGATCAGCAACTGGGCGCGTCAGTTCAATACCGCACCCGAATAGTATCGACGACGCTCGTGCCCGACGAGCCGGGACATGCTGTCGTGCATCTCGAGCGCACGGTGCGCAAGAACGGCATCGATACCGGTGAGCCAGCAAAACGTTTTGTGATTACGCTCGCCTTTACCTACCGCCCCACGGTGCTGGTGCGGGAACGTTCGGCCATCGAAAATCCATTCGGCTTCAAGGTGACGGCGTACAGCCGAGATGCGGAGGATACGCCACCTCCTCCACAGCCCAGTGCAGGAGCGGGCCGATGAATACGCTCGCGACCATGGCGATCCTATTAACGTGCTTTGCGGCGCAAGCGGTCGACGCCCACATCACGCCGGACTGGACGCGCGATGCCAGGGTGCGCAAAGTGCGTTATGTGCCAGACGAAGTCGTGCGCATTATTGCGCAGCGCGGCTTTGCCACCCACGTCGAGCTGGATCCGACCGAGCACATTCTTGTGGTTGCGCCAGGGGACCGCGACGGCTGGTATGTGGTAGCCAATCGGGGAGACCATGACGTCTATCTGAAGCCGAAACTCGCCGCTCATGACACGAATCTCATTGTCCGGACCGATCGGCGCAGCTACAGCTTTGACCTTCTCGTTCTGCCCCTGAAAGCACGCTTTGGCAACGCGCACGAGATGTACCGGGTAAGTTTCGTGTACCCGGACACCGCTGCGTCGGATGCGTCTATTGTCGCGCGCTTGGCGTGTTTGCAGAACCGGCTGTCTCAACCGTCTGTCGTGCGTAACGCCGCGTACTCGATGCAGGTCATGCCACATGCCGAGGATATCGCACCGTCCGCAGTATGGGACGACGGTCGCTTTACGTACATTCGAATCCCCAACAATCGTCGTATACCCGCGATCTTCCGAGTTGAGGACGATGACACCGAACGCGTGGTGGACAAGCACATGGACCGTGATGTGGTGGTCGTCCATGAGCTTGCCCGCCGACTCGTGTTGCGTCTGGGCGATGAGGCGGTTGGTTTGTGGAACGACGCATTCGACATTGATGGTGTCGCGCCGCAGCACGGTGTGACGGTCGACGGCGTGCGCCGCACGCTGCGGAGTCGCGAACATGACTGAGGACACTTCGCCCAACGGCGCAGCGACGGACGACGAGATTCGTCGCACCAGCCAGGCAGATATGGATACAGGTATGGGATCCGAATCGTCTGCCATGCTCGATCGCGGCATGCCCAGCTTGGATGGGTTCGGGCGACGATCGTTCATCAACTGGCTAGTACCGCTCGCGATCATCGTACTTGCGCTAATAGGCGCGGTCTGGACAGTTCATGGTGTGCTCGCTCACCGAGACGAGGCTGCGCGTGCGCGCCGCAGTGCGCTCCATGCGCGAGGCGCACACGAAAAGGTGTTCGACGAGGTGCCGGCACTTGCCGAGTCTGCGTCAGCCGCTGCAATGCCCACACCGACGCCAGCACCGGCCGCGGTACAGCCTGCGCCGTCCAGTGATCGTGCTGCTCCGTTACGAAGCTACTACGACGCACCGTTACTCGCCGTGGGGGCCAGCAATGGGCAAATGGCAGGCGCGAGCGAGAGTGAGTCAGCTTCCCCCAGTATTTTGCCCGTGCAGGCGGACCAGCAGCCGTCGAATGCAACTGCCGGTATGGCCGAGGAGCGGTCGAAATCCTTCTCACATCCGCAGTCTCAGGCGCTCGCGCCGACGCGCGTGCCGAAGGTGATGGCAGCGTTTATCGGCAACCGCAGTTTGCTACTCGCTCAGGGCACGAAGATCGATTGCGCGGGCGACACCGCGTTCGATTCTACCCAGGCAGGTATATCGACTTGCACGGTCGCACGTAATGTCTATTCCGACGACGGGCGCGTGGTGCTGATCGAGCGAGGCTCGCAAATTAATTGCGAATACCGCGCGAATCTTTCACCTGGACAACGCCGTGTATTTGTTCTGTCAGCACGAATTGCTACACCGCACGGTGTCACCGTACAGATCGATTCGCCGGTAGCCGACGCGCTGGGCCGCATGGGTATGGATGGATCGATCGAGAATCACTGGGGCGCGCGCGTGGGCGCGGCCATGATGCTCGGACTAAGTCACGATGCGATCGGTTATCTGGCCACGCGCGGGGGCAATGGCAACGGCACGATTGTCTACCAGAACACGCAGGCGCAAGGCAACGACATGGCCACACGCGTACTCGATCAGACCATCAATATTGCTCCGACGCTCAGACAACATCAGGGTACCGAGTTCACGATTGTTCTGGCTCGCGATCTGGATTTCAGTTCGGTCTATACGCTGGAGCCGGAGGGGTTGCGATGAAGGCGTTCGAGGCAACACTTCAGCCGCAAACTGATCGCGTAACCGATGCGATGCCGGTGTTACCCGATGATGCATCGGTGACGGAGCTGATGCGTTCATTCGCACCGTTTCTCGCCGACGAAGCCGTAACGGAGCTCGTGATCAACCGACCACAGCGTATTCTGACCGAAACCCATCGGGGGTGGCAGGCACACGATTTACCAGAACTCGATTTCGAACGTCTCATGGCGTTCGCCGTGGCGATTGCCACATTGACGAATCAGGGTGTCTCGACCGAGCATCCGCTGCTTTCCGCACTGTTACCGGACAACGCGCGTCTCCAACTCGTGGTGCCGCCCGTGGTGCCGTCGCGGACGGTATCGGTCACGATCAGGCGCCCGAGCGCGGATGAAAAGACGCTCGAGTGCCATCGCGCCGACGGCATGTTTGAGGATACGGTTTGGCGACACGTAAGCGGTCTAGGCAAGACCGGCCAAGCGTTGCGCGCAGTCGATCGGATGCTCGTTGAGCAGCTTGAAGCGCGTGATTTTGCCGCCTTCTTCGAAGGCGCCGTGCGAGCACACCGCAATATTGTCATTGTCGGCAGCACGGGCTCCGGCAAGACGAGCTTTATGCGCAGCTTGTGCCGATACCTGGGAGCAACCGAGCGCATCTTGACGATCGAAGACGTACGCGAGCTGTTCATTCGGCATGTCGAAAACTGCGTCCATCTTCTTTATAGCAAAGGTTCGCAGGGACGCGCACACGTAACGCCTGCAGATTTGATTGCCTGCGCCATGCGCATGCGCCCGGACCGGGTGTTGCTTGCCGAGCTCCGAGGGGCGGAAGCGTACGACTTCCTGAAGCTTTTGACCACGGGGCATGCCGGCTCGATGACGAGTTTTCATGCGTCCAGTGCGGGCATTGCCATCGAGCGGTTTGCGCTCATGGCAAAGGAGCATCCCGAGGCAGCCGCTTGGAACATTGCTTCGCTCAAGCGAGTGCTGCGCTTGACCATCGACGTGATCGCTCACATGGAGGCGCAGCCCGTATTGGACTCGCACGGTGTGCAGGTCGGCAAACGCTGGGCGATGACCGAAGTCTGGTTCGACCCGCGCGAGAAGGCCGCTATCGAGTTTGACCCAACCGAGAGGTACTGCGATGGATGACATGTCCGGGACGCTTGCTCCAGTGTGGCGTGTGACGATTCTCACGCTTGCCATCACGATCGGGATATACGCCGAATTGGCTGCTGCCGAATGGTTGGCTTCATGTTTGTTATATGCAAGCGTGCATCTCAACCCACTTCGGGCAGGGTGGTCAACCTGGCTTGATGCGCTAGGGGCATGGTACGACGGCCGTCTTCCGAATATGGGGCGACGTGTGGCCGGTGCGGGCCTCATAGGGATGCTCGTCGCCTTCGGCGGCCCTGCGCTTGCCGTGTATACGTGGCTGGAACAAGCAGGCCGCAGGCCCTTGTATGGCGACGCGCGCTTCGCGAACGATGCGGAGATTCGTCGGGCGGGGCTGTTATGAGACAGATTGCACCCGCGAAGTCTCAACCGACGCTTGTGGTGGGCCGTTGGCGTGGCCGCTACCTGCGCTTTGCCGGTCAGCAATTCGTGCTACTTGCCGCGCCTGCTCGTTCAGGAAAAGGCGTGGGGATTGTGATCCCGAATCTGCTGAGCTATTCCGACTCCGTGGTCGTGCTCGATATCAAACAGGAAAATTTTCGCCTCACGGCGGGCTTCCGGCGCGCGCACGGACAAGCTGTGTACCTGTTCAATCCGTTCGCAGAGGATGGCCGCACGCATCGCTACAACCCGTTGTCGGTCATCGCAGACGGTATGTTTCGCGTCGGCGATATTCTGGCGATCGGTTACGTGTTGTATCCGGCCGGCGGGCATGACGAATTCTGGAAAGACCAGGCACGCAACCTTCTGTTGGGACTGGTCCTGCTGCTGTGGGATTTGCGCGAGGCCCGTCGTGCTGGCGCGAGCGGAGTGCCCGACTATCCGATCACAATGGGCGAGGTACTGCGGCAATCATCGGGAAATGGTCTGCCCGTCAAAACCTACTTAAACCGGATGCTTATACAGTATCGACAGTACTTGAGCCGCGCCTGTATTGATGCACTGAATCGATTCCTCACGAATGACGACAAGGTTCTGGCGAGCATTCTGGCCACTTTTAATGCGCCACTGACGATCTGGGCCAACCCGATTGTTGACGCGGCGACGAGCGCGAACGACTTTGATCTGCGAGACGTCAGACGCCGCAAGATGTCCGTATATCTTGGCGTGACGCCCGATCACTTAAGTGAAGCGGCGATACTGATGAATCTGATGTTCTCGCAGCTCGTGAATCTGAACACGAAGGAGTTGGCAGAGGACAATCCGGCACTGAAATATCAATGCCTGCTGCTGCTCGACGAGATGACGGCGATTGGAAAAATCCAGATTATCGCGCGTGCGGTGGCTTATATGGCGGGCTACAACTTGCGCCTGCTCTCGATCGTGCAGTCCGACTCGCAGCTCGAGTCTGTTTATGGCAGAGCTGACGCGAGGACCATTGTCACGAATCATGCGATGCAGATTCTCTTCGCCCCGCGCGAACAGAAGGACGCCAATGCCTACTCCGAGATGCTCGGCACGCGCACGGAGCGATCGCGCAGCACCAGCCGATCGAATGGCATGTTCGGTGCGCGCGGCGGTGCGAGCGAGAGCTTTTCCGATCAACGTCGTGCGCTGATGTGGCCGCAGGAGATCAAGGAGCTCGCTCGCGACAAGGAAATCATTCTTCTCGAAAATACCAAGCCGATTTTGGCGGACCGGATCTGCTACTGGCGCGATCGTGCATTTACTTCACGGGTAATGGACGCGCCGACTGTGCCTGCGCTCGATCTCATGCGATTTGGTGCACAAATTGAGCAGCGGCTGCGCGAACTGAGCGATGACGACGTCGATGATCAGACGGGCGAGTTGGCGCATGTGCGAGCGGACTATCTGGAACTTGTACACGCCTGGGATCCGCGCGAGCTGCCGCAGGCGCTGGACAATGTCAGTTGCGAGGAGGCAGCCGCATATGTGGATCGGCACTTCACGCTGCTGGGGGTGCCGGCTGACGACGTAGCGCGCGCCGCACGTCGTTTGGCGAGAGACGAAGATGGCATGACTGATACTGAGACGGGCGCGCGCAAGCGCGACCCGAGCCCCGTCGCGCGGGCAAGTGGTGGTGTTCAATGAGCGTTGCATATATCAGTGAGGCCGATCGCGTGCGCGCTGCTTTGGCGGCGATTCCGGCCGGCGACTATTCGACATGGGTCGACATGGCGTTCGCCGTGAAGCATGGGCTTGGCGAGGCAGGTTTTGATCTGTGGGATGCATGGAGCCAGACGGCGCCGAATTACGATGCACGATCGGCGCGTGCGACATGGCGCTCGGCGAGCGAAAGTGGGGCGATCACGCTTGCGTCGTTGTTTTGGCTTGCCCGCGAGCATGGGTTCGATCTGGCCGGCTCGCGCGCGTTTGGCGATCGCGCGGCGCGGTCCGCGTCGGCGCATGCCCCCATTGTGGGCGCCGACGCCTCACTCGAGCGCAAGCGCCGGGCGCGCCGCGCCGCCGTCGCTCGACAGGCGCTAAGTATCTGGAATTGGGCACGACCGGTGGCACCTGACCATCCTTATCTGGCGCGCAAGCAGATTGCGCCGTTGCCTACCTTGCGCGAGCTGGAAGCAGAAGAGTTGCATATGCTGCTCGGCTACGTCCCGAAATCCAATGACACTGCTCTATTGGGACGTGTGTTGATCGTGCCTGTTCGTATCGGCCACCAGATTTCGACACTCGAGCTGATCGATTGCGAAGGGCGTAAATCATCGCTGGCAGGCGGTGCGAAGGCGGGAGGCTGGTGGTCTGTTACGCCCGAACAGCATCGACGCGACGCGTGCTTGCCGGTGCTGATTGCCGAGGGTGTGGCCACTGCCGTATCCGCATGGCAGGCGACAGGGTGGTACACGCTTGCGGCTTTGTCGAGCGGAAATTTATCCAAAGTGGCTACGGTATGGCGCGCGCAGCACCCAAAGGATGCGCTTGTGATTCTGGCCGATCTCGGTGCTGGATTTACGCATGCGGAGCATGCGGCGCGCAATGCCCATGCACGACTGGTCGTTCCTCGGTTCGCATCAGGGGCGCATATTGCGAATCAGTTGCCGACCGACTTTAACGATATGGCGGTGCTCGACGGAAAGGAGGCGGTCGGCGAGCTGTTGCGGCGTGCGGTACTGGAGACACCGGCGCCTACATCGACTGACGCCAAGGCGAGCCGGACGCAAACCGAGGGTATGTCGTTTTACTTGACGGGAGATGCAGACATGGGATCGAGGAAGACGGACAAGGGCACGGGGGCGGACGACGTGCGCCGGCACGCCGAGGCCGACAGCTCGGACGGTGATTGCGCGTCGACGCAGCCATCTGGTACTCCGGAGGAAGGGAAACAGGCTTTCACCCACGAACCGGCGGCGAGCTCAGTCACCGAAACCACGGACGACGGCCAGCATTCGAACCAGGGGCCACGTCATGCGACGGGCGAACTCATATACGGGCTCGACGCCGTGCCCACGGAGGTCAAGGTGGCGGCCGAGCGCCGGTTTGGGGCTGTATTGAGGATGTCCACACCACGAGAGAATGGAGGTCCCTATCGCGGGGAGGTGCTCAATACCGAGCATTTCGTTGTTCAAGAGGTGGCACCACGCAGCGTGGTGTTCCATGCGAAGGGAAGGATGACATTCGTGTCGGACCGGTTACGGTGGATGGACGAGCACCATCGCCTAAATGGCGCGGACGTACAGATTGTCTACGAAGGTGAGCGCGCGAAGCTGTACCCGTGGGACCGGGCTCGCGATCAGCTTGAGCGGGCGGTTGCATCACTGAAAAAATCTGCGCGGGAAATGGGGCTCGACGGCATGGACGCGAAGCTCGACGCGCTGCATGCAGCGTCATGGGCGCGCGTGAAAGCTGCACGTGCGGCCGCGCTCGCGCAAGCCAGGTCACGCGTGGACGGGCGTGGCGACATCGACGACCCGCAGCGGTAGCGATTCGGTCATGCGCAATATGGATGGTGACGCCGCGCAGCTGAGCATTGCGCGACGCATAACCGGTGAGGTACATGATGGATGATACCCAGTCGCCGGCGCTTTTCGCACCTAGTGCGGACTTCGCCATGAACGCCATCGAGCCTGAATGGACTGCGGACGTCGACATAGCGCGACGTCGTCCGTCGGACCGCTTTCCGGCACAACAATTCGGCTACCTCGCAATGCTTGCGCGTCGGTGCAGCGAGTTTGATGCGGCGCGCGCCCTGCTACGAGAGCAGGCTGGTGGCAGCCGCTTCGAAGCGGGGCGTGACGATGCAGGCACTGATGGTGTGTCCGATACCGGCGCGATAAATTCGGTGCCGAAGTTCACGGAGATCGCAGACGCGCCAGAGCGAGTTAGGCGAAGCTACCTGCGCGCCGGCAGTCAATATTTCCTGAAGGAGGCCCCGTACCCTCTGGCATTCGAGGATCGGGGGCGATATCTCGTCACGATGCAAACTCGTACAGACATTGTTGCTTCCATGATGGATATGGTGCAGGCGAAGGCGTGGACGCGCATTCGCGTGTCGGGGCACGACGCCTTTTGCCGCGAAGTATGGCTGCAGGCCGTTTCAATCGGTATTGAGGTAAGCGGGTACACACCGAAGCCTGCCGACCTAGCGCGCCTTTCTGAGTTGAACGCGCCCACGGAGCACACACGCGATCGCGACTCCGAGCGTCCTGTGTTGCAGCCGCAAGTAGGGACGACTGCAACGCCTGCGGGTGCCCGCGACGAAAGTCCAGACCGTCGCATGGGCGCACCGGTGCGCCACTCGAGAGCGCTGGACGATGAGATTCAGCTCGCCGTGATTGTGGCGGCTATGCGCGAGCAGGGTTTCAGTGATCGTTCGGTCGATCGTGTTAAGCGTCGCGCTGTGCGCATGCTCGACGCGCTTCACGCTGAGGGCGTCGAGCTTCCCCGACCTCGCGTGTTCGATCCGACGGCTCCTTCCGCGCGAGCGGAAAAGGACGAACCCCAGCAATCGTCTGCCCCGTCGCGAGAAATCAATCACGCACCCGCCATGCAGTTGCCTGGCCAACGGTAGACGAACATGGGATCGCGAAACCGAGCGCGCATTGCGGTCGAACTGGGCGCGCTAAAGCCTTTGTGGCAGGCACGATGTGCGCAAAACGGGGTGAGCGCCGGTGAGGGCATCAGGCGGCTCGTGGCCGAAGCACTGGACATTGCCCATGACCCGCCGGACACGGCCGCAATACTTTCGATGCCGAGCGAGCCGTTTGTACGGATCGGTGTGGGTCTGATGCCGGCCGAGTTGCAATGTATCAAAGGGCTGGCCCATGTCCAGGGGTTCACCGCCAATCGATGGATTGCTGCGTTAATTCGCGCGCATCTGACCGGAGAGCCGCAACTGGGAAACCGGGAGATGATGCTGCTTGCGGAATCGAATCGGCAGCTCGCCGCGATTCGTACGCGACTGGGTGAGCTCGCGCGCGACACGGGCGAGGGCCACCACGTGCCCGATTGGGAGCACGCGCGCGCCATGATCCTTACACATCTGCGTTTTGTCGCACAGTTGCTGCAAACCAACCTGGACCGATGGAGCCGTTGACATGCCGTTTCCCAGACAGTACGTCGATGCGCTGCTCGTCAACTGGGGCGATCGACTGTTTCACGATCCGCTACGGCATGTGCGCGCCCCGCATCTGCCCGGCGTGGCATTGCCGCGCGATGCGCGGCGTCTGCGCGAACGGCTGGCTTTGACGCTTCGGCGCGCGCTCGAGGTCATGGTCAAGATTACCAACAAAGCATCAGGCGCACAGGGCATGGGTGCGGTGCGTCGACACCTGCAATATATTTCACGCGATGGCCATGTCGAGTTGGAAGACCAGGACGCGCGCGTGTTGATCGGAGACGCTGCCCTGCAGGACCTCTTTGACGAATGGCGATGGGGTGGTTGGGGGATGCCGGAGGAGAGCCGGCGTCGGGAAACCTTTAATCTGATGCTATCAATGCCGGCGGGCACGGACCGCGCGGCCGTCCGAGAGGCGTCAAGGGCGTTCGCGCGCGAGATATTCGGCGACGGACGATTGTACGTGTTCGCACAGCACGATGACCAGCCGCATCCGCACGTACATCTGTGTGTTCGGGTGCGTGGTCCTGACGGGCGGTGTCTGAATCCGCGCAAGCGGGACCTGCGCACATGGCGCGAGGTATTTGCGCGACAGTTGCGCGAACACGGGGTCGATGCGAACGCAACGCCGAGGCTGGCGCGCGGTGAGACACAACGCTTTCCGACGCAGGCCGTGGTACGAATGCAGTCTCGTGGAGTTGCCCCGCGTTTTTACCGATCGGTGCTGGATGAGCGGGCGCAAATGGCGTTATGGGATGCGCATATCGAAACATTGGCAGTCTGGCGTGGGGTCGCGCAAGCATTGGCCCATTCCGGTATCCCTGAAGACCGAACCATGGCAATGGCTATTGTGAATTTTGTGCAGCACATGCCGGCGAGGCAATTGGAGCCCGGCGCTACCCGACTCGACTCGGCCACCACGTGCTCACATCGTGCCCCCCCTCATGAGCACAGGTATATCGCTCGCTTCAAGGGTAAGCAGCGCAGTGTTGATGACAGGCCACCCGAACCGGATCCGCTATTTGACCGAGATTGATCGCCTTTCCGTCAGCCGTGTTTGGGTGTCGGGTGCGCGATTCTGCACGCATGACGTATGCTGCCGCGAACGGCGATTCGTGTGCACACACTGTTGGTTCACGGGTGTCGTGCGATTGTGGTACCGCGGCTGATGGGCACTGGGTAACGTGATGGCGTCCGTCGGCCTGACCGGTTCGCGACGTAGACCGGCGCCGTCAGTGTTCACGTATGCAGAGCTTGCATCTGCTTTCGCGCATGCTCTGGCCTGGCGTCGAAGTCACGCGGCTTCATGTCGAGCCCTTAGGCGTAGGCAGATTCCATATCGGCAATGCCCATCAGGCGGAGCGCGGCATACAGATACGGAGTGAAGGCATCCGTCTCCTGGCCGATGTGCAGGCCGTCGCGCGAGTTGGCCACGATCGCGCTGACACCTTCGACGAGGCTTATCGGATAGGTCTTCGTGTACCGATTTGTCGCGCTCGAAGCTCGGAAGTGATGAAGCGGCGTCGCTTCCCGATCCGCCGCCGGGCATTACTGCCCGAAGCGCTGCGTGACGGTGTCCTTCAGGCGCGCTGCAGTCAGCTCGCCCATGTGCGATTCGACGAGCTCGCCTTTCGCGTTGAAGAACAGCGTGGTCGGCAGTCCACGCGAGCCATACGCATGCATCGCGTGCAGCGACGGATCGAGCAGCACGTGATCGAAACGCAGGCTCTGCTGCTCGAGGAACGCACGCACGGCGTGCGCGTTTTCTCCCTGGTTGAGCATCAGCACCGTGATGCCCGGATGGTCGCGCTGCGCCTGTTCGAGGATCGGCATCTCGCGCCGGCACGGTGCGCACCACGTCGCCCACAGGTTCACGACGACCGGCTTGCCGACGAAGCCCGCCGGCATCACGGGCGTCGAATCGAGCGCCTGGAGCGGCATCGCGGCAAGCGGCGGCGCGCCCCGCTGCAACGTCGCCAGCGTACCTTGCGCTATGCCCCACGCGCCTAGGCCCGCGACGATGCCGGCTAGCACCGGCCGACGCAGCGCCGGCAGGCGGCGCAGGCGCCAGGCTGCGAACACCAGCGCGGCCGCGATACCGATGCGCGCGTCGAAGCCCCCATCGCCGAGCGCGACGATCGCGCGCGGCGACGCCGCATAGTCCGGCCACCATTGCGCGACATAAGCGACCCGCGCCGCAATCAATCCGAGCAACAGCACGTCGAGGATCAGGCTCGACGCGCTCTTGTGATGCCCATCAGGCGGACGGCGCTGGATGAGGTGCGCGACGAGCCACGCCAGCAGCGCGGCGACAGCTACCGCGACGACGCGGATCGAGAAGGGACCAATGCTCAGCATGCGATGGGAAAAATGGACGTGATCGAGCGGGACAGGAGCGCAGGTGGGCCGTCGCAGTGCTCAAGCCTTCGACGGTCGTGCGGTGTTTCGACCGGTTGGCGCGTATGGGGGTTCCCTCAGAGAACGTAACGGCGTATTGCGGGTCGCGATGAGTGCCCCGGGGCAGCTCACGAGGGCGTGACGTTCACGCCAGCTTGCAGCGAATCAGACCAGTCTGATGGTCAACGGCATACCGTTCATCAACAATACGCAGACCGGTTTGGTGTGGTGTCCACCGGTATCCCGCCTAGGGATCTCTCCTTGCCGGCCGCTCCGCTCGCGAGCGGCCGCTTTTTTGCTGTCATGCGTGCGCGCGTGAATGCCTTGTGGCGGTCGGTGGGCGCGGCCGCACTCCGATGCATATCGGCTGATTTAACGGAATAGGACCGCTGCCAGATGCGAGCACCGGGCATTCACTCGCGCATTGCAGGACGCATGATGGTCGGTTCGTGACCGGCGAGGCAGTGCGTTGATGGCAGCACCGGGTCTGCCGCCATGGCCCGACGGGCCGCACATCCGCGATCCGTCGGGCGGCGGGCCTTACAGCCTCTTCGACGCTGCCGGTGCCGCGTCGCCTTGCGTGGCCGCGGCCGTCGGATCGAGCGTCGCGAGCGTCTTCTCGGTGAATTTCTCATATAGCCAGTCCATGCGCATGCTGTCGATTCCGGCGATACCGCCGAGCGCATACGACGCCGACACCTTGAAGTGGTCGACCGGATGATTGTCGGCATCGGTGAACGTGACGGTGCCGTCGACGTAATCGCTGCCGGCCATGAAGCCGAACATGACGGCCGAGAAACTTGAGCGCACGCGAATGCCAGTGACTTTGACATTCAGGTGCATCGCATCCGTTGCATCCGCCTTGGCCAGCAGCTTGCGTGCGTCCAATGCGTGTTCGATTTTCTCCTGCAGTTTCTTTGCGTCGAACTTCAGGTTGTCTTTCAACGCTTCCTGCGCGGCATTGTCGAGCGTGACCGTCACGATCACGGGCTTCTTGCCGAATGGGGTCGTTGATGCGGTCACGGCGGCCCCGGCCGTATCGCTGGCGTCGCGCGTCACGCTGCTGGCGCAGCCCGACAGGAAGCCGATCGTCACGAATGCCAGAGCGGCATGGCGGATAAGAGATTTCATGATTTGGTCTTTGATTGAGGTTATTGGAATGGGCTCTGTGGCCGAGCGGGAATCTAGCACGGAGCGATTCCATTCAAATCGTCGAATAGATCGAAAATCGATGCGGTGTTTGGTCGACGCGGCGCGATTGACCGAGGAATGGTCGAAATAATGGGCAGTGCGTGATGAACGGCGGTGGAGATCCGCTATAGCTTGCGCGGCGGCGTCTCTTGGCTCGCGGTTATTGGCCGTTGCCCGACACCGCTTCGCCCAATCGATACGCGGTAAAGAACTCGTACCACGGCGACCCTTGCGCGACCGGTACGCCAAGCGCCGCCGTCCGCTGTTTCAGCGCACCGAATACATCGCCGATGAGCGCATTCAGCGTCCTGTCGCGAAATGGAACCGGTTGCGTCCGCCCCGCCGCGAACGCGCCATACGCGATCGCCAGCAGGAGGGCGCGGTCGTCGGTGCCCGCGATCGTCGCGTTGATCGTTTCGACGAAGCGTGGCCGGTCTTCGTCGCGCGCAGCGGACAGGCACAGGAACACGATCGCCGACAGTTCATGCCGGTCCTTCACCCGCAGCAGCGCGGGCAGCCCTGCAACGATCCGTTCCACCGGTTCGTCGCGCAGCGCATCGCCGAAGTCGAGCACGGCGGTCATCGGGTTCGTGTCGGCTTTCAGGCGGTCGAGCGCCGGTTGTGGGGTGGACGACGCGCCGTCCTGCGCCTCAGCGGGCGCGGACCGCAACGCATCGGCCACCTGCTGCGTCCACTCCGGAAAGATCATCCGCACGTTGCCGAACTGCTCGCCGCCTTCCGCGGACGGATTCCAACGATAGACGATCGTGCCGCCGCGAATGAACGGCGAATACAGATGCTCGGCCGTTTGCGGTAGCGGCCGCCGGTTGATCGGCAGCCACGCGAGCGTGAGCCAGTCGTAGCGACCCGTCGCGGGCACCGCCGGGCTCGAACTCGCGACGACCTGCCACGTGCCGCGATTCGCATAGCGGCGGCGCGCGTCGGGTACCGGGACGGTCTGACCTTTCGCGGTGTCGAAATACGTCGTGCCGGTGACGTTCGCGCCGCTGTCTGCGGCCGGCGTGATGACGGAGATGACCCACGACGCGCCGTCCGCCGAACGGTAGTCGGACGGCCGCAGCGTCGCCACATCGTGCACCATACGTGTTTCCGCCGCGACGGGGCTCGGCGGGGCATCGGCGGGCACGGCATAGATACTCGGCATCGATTTTCCTCGGAATCGGTGCGCATCGTCGAGCGGAGGCGATGCGCGGCGGTGCGGATTGTTTCTCGTAACTGTAGGACGTTGCTACCGGCATCGCGAGGAACCCGCCGCACAGGGCGACGAATGACACGGAATCATATATTGTAGTAACAAACCTACATATATGGCTTCCAGGAGTTCATCGTGAGCATCACCACGCTCTCGAGTCGTGAACTCAACCAGGACGTGACCAAGGCAAAGAAGGCGACAAAGGACGGCCCCGTGTTCATTACCGATCGCGGCAGGCCGGCCCATGTGCTGCTGAGTTTCGAGGAATACCAACGTCTCACCCGGCAGCAGCGCAACATTGCCGACGCGCTCGCCATGCCCGGTGTCGGGGACGTCGAATTCGACCCGCCACGCGCGAACGTCAAGATCAAGGAGGTCGATTTCTGATGATGTTAGTTCTCGATACCAATGTGGTTTGGGAACTCCGGAAAGTGCGGGCGGGCAAGGCGGACAGGAACATGGCGGCCTGGTGTTCGACCGTCGATGCGTCGGTGCTGTTCGTCTCGGCGATCACGATCATGGAGCTGGAGGCAGGTATCTTGCAGATCGAGCGCAGAGATGCGGGACAGGGGGCGCTTCTCAGGGCATGGCTTGACGGGCACGTCCTGCCCGAGTTCGCTGGTCGCGTGTTACCGGTCGATACTGCTGTCGCCCAACGATGCGCACGGCTTCATGTGCGGGACCGGCGATCCGAGCGGGACGCGCTCATTGCAGCGACGGCGATCGTGCATGGCATGACCGTCGTGACGCGCAACGTTGCCGATTTCGTTGAAACCGGTGTCGCGATTCTGAATCCGTGGGATTGAGCGAACCAATCGACTTGCTCCCGACGGAAAGCGGATTCCGCTTGCACGCAATCGCGTCGATGCGCTTCGGCTTACCATGCGCATCTTGGGCCTACGACGCAGACCGATCGGGAGCACGCATGACCGACACGAAAGCCATTACCGAACACTGGACGCGGGTCGCCGACCAATGGATTGGCTGGGCCGGCAAGCCGGGCCACGATGCGTTCTGGAAATATCGCGCGGGGCTCGCGGCCTACATCGGTCGCGGCACGGGCGTCGCGCTGGAGGTCGGCTGCGGCGAAGGCCGCGTGAGCCGTGAGTTGAAGGCGCTCGGTTACGACGTGACCGCGAGCGACGCGGTGCCCGCGATGCTCGACGCGGCGCGCCACGCGGATTCCGCGCATCGCTATCAACTCGCCGACGCGGCGGCGCTGCCGTTCGACGCGGCCAGCTTCGATCTCGTGATGGCGTACAACGTGCTGATGGATCTCGACGACATGCCGCGCGCGTTGAACGAGGCGCGCCGCGTGCTGAAGCCGGACGGGACGCTATTCATCTCGATCGTGCATCCGTTCCGCGATCGCGGCGCCTTTGCCGGGCCACAGCCCGATGCGCCGTTCGTGCTGACGGGCAGCTATTTCGGGCGCGAGCATTTCGACGGCGTGGAAACGCGTGACGGGCTGTCGATGCATTTCGCGGGATGGTCGCTGCCGCTGCAGGCGTACATGCAGGCGCTGGAAGCGGCCGGGTTCGCGATCGTGTCGTTGCGCGAACCGCCGCCCGATCATGCCGATACGGATCAGTTGAAGCAGTGGGCGCGCGTGCCGCTGTTTCTGTGGATCAAGGCTCGGCCATTGCGTTGAGCGCGTGCGACTGATAGGCGACGCGGATGCTTCGCGCGATTTTCAATTCGAATGTGTGACCGACTCATCGCGCGCACCTATGCTGAACGAGCGCGAGTCGGCACCGTGCTTTCGCGCCTCGACATCTTATACTCGCAGCGTGTCCGCAACGCTGAACTTGCGTTACACAACCTGCTGATCGTCGCTGGTCTCGATCGAAACAGACAAGAACTGCTTGCCACGCGCTGGTGCACCCGCCGGTTCCAGTCGCAAGAGAAAATCGAAATATCGCTCCGGGAGCTTTCCAAGTTGTTCCTGGATCGCTGCCAGCTTGATGAGGCACTGGGCGTCCCAGTTCATTCCGACAACAAGCTCGCTCGTCACGCCGTTCCACTCGCTAAGTAGAATAGAGGCCGCACGAGCATGCTCTTCGGCGAAGCGTTCGATGCGTTGTTCGATGTAACGCGCATCGTCACGCATCAACGTACCCGAGATACACAATGAAACGGTATGCGCGACGGCGTCGTGTTTCACGTACACGCTGGCGATACCGCTCAGGTGCCGGGATACCCGATCGAGTTGTTCATCGTCCAAGTCGTCCTGGACGGACAGTGCGCCTGAGAGGCTGTACGGTGCGGGCTCTTCCATTGCGAACCTCCAGAGGTTGGGGGGAAATCAATGTCCCGATTGGGCCTAGAATTCCAGCTTTTAGCTAGGCTAGGCGGATTATCCGAGCGGAGCTGCCAGTACCTGAGTGTTTTGAGCATCAGAATGTGGCGGCGTAGACGTGTGATGCCGGACGTATTCTGTCGCCGGACCTTTCAACCGCTCGACATGTCGGCCCGGCGCGAGAGACATGAGAGATCGTTCCCCGAACCGTATGCGACTGAATACGGCGACGGTCCGGGCCCACTTCTGGGAGAATTCTTTCAATTTTCCTTCAATGGAGGTGACTTCTTGATCGGTAAGTGCACCGCGAAGGCGGATCATGACCGAATGCGTGACGGCGTCGGTGACGCAGTAGACGGTCGCGGAAGCGGGCAAGCTCTGCGCGAACTGCTGTGCGTGATTGCGTCGGAAGTGACCGACGACGGAGAGTGCGCCGCAGATTTCATAGGTGGAAGTCATAACGCCTCCTGTGAGAGAGCGACGGCATTGTCAGATGCATCTCGCTACCGTCGGTATCCGATCGACCATACCTGCCATGTTATGTATCAAATGAGCATATGTCAATAAAAATGAATCAACCGGATATATTTTCCGTACGCCTGAGGCTGGAGCGAAAGCGACTGGGGATGAACCAGACCGAATTCGCGGCGGCGGGAGGCGTTCAACAACATGCGCAGGTCAACTACGAAAAAGGGGCGAGGCTTCCGGACGTGAGTTATCTGGTGGGGATCGCGGACTTGGGTGTAGATGTCCAGTATTTGCTGACTGGCCGTACGTCCGACCCCGTAACTTTGGCGCTAACCAGCGACGAAGAACTGCTCCTCGCGGGCTTTCGAGAACTGAAGCTGCGAGAAAGGCGCGGGGTGCTGGCGCTCGTGGCTGCGATCAATGGTACGCCGACGGAACGACCGGGGACGGACAAGCCGTCGGATGAGACCGAGGGCGTTTGATTTCGTGGGACATGCGAGGAGCGTATAGCCGAAATTTGAGGCCGCAGAGCAGGGGAATGGCCGATCAACAGGATTAATCTGCCCCCATTATTGGCGACGAAAACTGAGACATCGAAATGGTGTCCCCGAGGATACAAAAATCCGGTGAAAGGACGAATTTGTATCCCGCGGGCTACCCGGGGTTGGGGGCCATGTCCCCCCGACGGTCGGGGTGCACGTGGCGGGTCGTCGATGCGTTGAATGAGAGTGAGTTGAATACCCGATCAACTGTACTCAGCGCGGAAGCATCTTTCTGTAAATCCTGCCGTTCGTGCCGCGCCGGTGTCGTCGGGCGCGCTGCGCTGTGTGATCCGTCGCGTGCGTCTGCCAGCCAGTGCACGTATTCGGCACGATGTCGGCGCGCGGCGTCGTACACCGCTTCGATCAGCGCGCGGCCGACACCTTTGCCGTGTTCGCTGTCGAGCGTGGACAGATCCTGCAGATAGCAGGACGGCCCGACGTGCGTCGTGCTGCGGTGGCGCAGGAATGCGCGAACCCGACCGGCCTGCCGTGACGCTCCGCGACCAGCGCGAACACCGGTTCGTAGCCGTCGAAGGAGCGCGACCACGTGAGCTGCGTGATGTGCGGCGGTAGCGTGGCGTCGAAGCGGCTATCGAAGAAGCGGTTGTGATCCCATTGCGGCAGCCATTGATCGTAGTCGTCTACTCCCAACCACGCGTACAGTCAGGCCGGTATCGGCAACGTTCATGTTCGTGAGCCTTTCGAGGAGGGAAGAGCGTTGCCGGCCAGACCGGTCGCGGGGCGCAACGACAAGAGGGCAGGGGCACGATGGGGGGGCCGCGGTGCTCGCGTTTTCTGATGTCACAGCGCAACTGCATGCGGCTACCGTCGTGCAGCCCGAACGGTGCGGTGGGCTTTCTTTCAGTCTGCTAGACTTTTTGGCCGCCTGTCGCCATCCGGGCCGCGCCCCGGTCCATTGCGCCATGAACGAACACCACGCACCGAATCCGATCACCGAGGTGCTGCGCGCCTACTGGAAGGCCGATCGCTGGATGTTACTGACGGTTGCGGCCGTCGTCGTGCTGTCGAGTGCCACCGCCGTTGCCGCTCCGTATCTGTTCTCGCGCCTGATCGACGCGCTGTCGCATCGCGGCGCGCTGCACGCGCTCATGGCGGGCTTCGTGGTCTACGCGGTGCTGCTGGGCCTGTCCAGCGCGCTGCAACGCGTCGTGCAGTACCTCGCCTTCATGACGTCCGGGAATCTGGGATTCATCACCAGCACGCGCTTTTTCGAGCGTGTCCTGAAGAAAACCACGGCGTTCTTCGTCGAACACAATCCCACCGAAATCCAGAGCGCGAATACGCGCGGCAGCCGCGCGCTGGCGGTGCTCGTGCAGCTTGCGCTGATGGATTTGATCCCCGGCACGCTCCAGATCGTCTTCACCCTCGTCACGCTGGGCGCAATGATCAACCTCGAAGTGGCGGCCATCACCGCTGCGTATGGCGCGATCGCGGTGACGATCGCGATCGTTTCCGCGCGGCGCTCGCGGGTGTACCTGGATCGCGCGATCGAGGCCGGGCAGGACAATGCGCGGTTCGTCGGCGGCGCGATCAACGCGATGGAGACGCTCCGGCATTTCGGCAGCCACCGCTGGATGAGCGAGCGTTTCGCGGAGAAGGCGCGCGCCGAGCGCGACAACTGGCGCGCCTACGTGATGCAGCACGTAGGTTTTCTTGCGCTGCTGGGGCTCGGCCTCGCAGTCCAGTTCTCGGTAACGTTCTGGCTGCTGTTGCCGCGTCATGCGGCCGGCGCGCTGTCGATCGGCGACATCGTGCTGTTCAACACGCTGCTGCTGCAACTGAACCTGCCGTTCGACATGCTCGCGCGCTCGATCGACGAGAGTGTGCGCTCCCGCGCCGCACTCGTGCCGTTCACCGCGCTCTGGACGGCGCCCGAGGAGCGGCAGGTGTCGCACGCGTCGGCGTTCGTGCCGCGCGAAGGGCGCATCGTGTTCGAGCGCGTCGGCTATGCATACGGCAACGGGCGCGGCGTGCGCGACGTCGATTTCGTGGCCGAGCGCGGCGGCATCACGTTCATTGTCGGCGAAACCGGCGCGGGGAAGTCCACTGTCTTCAGGCTGGCGTTGAAGTCGATCGAGCCGACCGCCGGGCGCATTCTCGTCGACGGTGTCGATCTCGCGACGATCGACCGTGCCGACTGGTACGGCGCGGTGGCCATCGTGCCGCAGGACGTCGTGCTGCTGAACGAAAGCCTGGAGGACAACATCCTGCTCGGCCGGCCACGCGATGCGCGGCGCTTGCGTGACGCGGCCGCGAAGGCCACGATCCTGCCGTTCATCGAGGGCTTGCCGGACGGGCTTCGCACGACGGTCGGCGAGCGCGGGCTGAAACTGTCCGGCGGCGAGCGTCAGCGCATCGCAATCGCCCGCGCGCTGTACGGCGATCCGACCGTGCTGTTTCTCGACGAGGCGAGTTCCGCGCTCGACGAAGCCACCGAGCGCGACATCATGGAGCACGTGCGGCTGCTGGCGCGCGACGTCACGGTGATCGCGATCACGCACCGGCGCTCGGTCATCGGACCGACCGACAAGGTCGTGCGGCTTGGCACGGCCCGCGTGCCGGCCTGATGCCCGTACCTCCACGACTTACCCGCGCATCGGCGGATTGAGCCGCGCGAACGCCGCTTGCCGGCGATACGGGAAGTACGGATACGGCGCTTCCACCGCGCTTGCCGCATCGAGTTTCGCGACCTGCGCATCGGTCAGCGCCCAGCCGACCGCGCCGAGGTTCTGCCGCAACTGTTCCTCGTTGCGCGCGCCGACGATCACCGACGACACGGTCGGCCGCTGCAGCAGCCAGTTCAATGCGATTTGCGGCACCGTCTTGCCGGTTTCCTCCGCGATCGCATCGAGCGCATCGACCACGTCGTACAGGCGCGCGTCGTCGACCGGCGGCCCGTAGCTGGCCGTTTCATGCAGCCGGCTGCCTTCGGGTAGCGGCGCATTGCGCCGGATCTTGCCGGTGAGCCGCCCCCAGCCGAGCGGGCTCCACACCAGCGCGCCGAGGCCCTGGTCCGCGCCGAGCGGCATCAGGTCCCATTCGTAGTCGCGGCCGACGAGCGAGTAGTACACCTGGTTCGCCACGTAGCGCGACCAGCCATGCCGGTCGGCCGCCGCGAGCGACTTCATGATCTGCCAGCCGGCGAAATTCGACACGCCGATGTAGCGCAGCTTGCCCGCGCGCACGAGATCGTCGAGCGTCGACATCACTTCCTCGACCGGCGTGCCGGCGTCGAACGCATGGAGTTGCAGCAGGTCGATGTAGTCGGTGTCGAGCCGGCGCAGCGCGTCGTCGACGGCGCGCACCAGCCGTGCGCGCGACGTGCCGGCGTCGTTCGGGCCGTCGCCGGTCGGCAGGCCCGTCTTGGTCGAGATCAGCACCTGGTCGCGGCGCCCCTTGAGCGCGGCGCCGAGCACCCGCTCGGACGCGCCGTCGGAATACACGTCGGCCGTGTCGAACAGGTTGACGCCGGCGTCGAGGCAGATGTCGATCAGGCGGCGCGCTTCGTCGACGTCGGTATTGCCCCATGCACTGAACAGCGGACCGGTGCCGCCGAAGGTGCCGGCGCCGAAGCTCAGCACGGGGACCTGGAGGCCGGAGCGGCCGAGCGTGCGGTATTCCATCTGCGTTTCCTTTCGTCGTATGGGCGCGGCGCGGCCGCGGATCGATCGTCAGGCGATCAATGTACCGTTTGCGCCTTTCCCGGATAATCCAGAGGATGGCGAAAATATCCTTCGGAAGGGGCGAATAATGCTGCTCGACAACCTCGCGCTATTCCTGCGCATCGTGGAGAAGGGCGGGCTGGCCGCCGCGGGTCGCGAGGTCGGTCTGTCGCCGGCCACGGTGTCCGAGCGGCTGACGGCGCTCGAGCGTCACTACGGCGCGGCGCTGCTCACTCGCACGACGCGCGCGATCAGCCTGACCGACGAGGGCCGCACGCTGGTGGACGGCGCGCGACGCCTGCTGGCCGAGGCCGACGAACTCGAAAGCCGCGTGCGGCTGGGCGTGCAGACGCTGTCGGGGCCGGTGCGGCTCAGTGCGCCGGCCGATCTCGGGCGCGAGCGCGTCGTGCCCGTCGTCGACGCATTCCTGGCCGACCATCCGGGCGTGACGGTCGACCTGCATCTCGGCGACGGGTATGTCGACCTCGTCGGGCAGGGGCTCGATTTCGCGATCCGCCGCGGCACGCTGGCCGACAGTTCGTTGCGCAGCCGTTCGCTCGGCCGTGCGCGGCGCGTGGTGTGCGCGTCGCCCGCGTATCTCGCCGCACATGGCACGCCAATGCATCCGGACGAACTCGCCGCGCACGACTGCATCGTGATGCGCTTCGGCCAGGAGCTGTATGCCGAATGGCCGTTCGGCATCGACGGCGTATTGAAGCGCGTGGTGGTGCGTGGCCGGCGCGTCGCCAACGACGGGGCGCTCGTGCGCGCGTGGTGCATCGCGGGGCACGGCATCGCGCTGAAGTCGCTGGTCGACGTCGAGCGCGATCTGGCGTCGGGCGCGCTCGTCGAGATCCTTCGAGACTTCTCGCCGGGCGAAGTCGATCTGCAGATCGTCTATCCGGGGCGTGCGGCGCAGCCGCGGCGTGTGCGGGCGTTGATCGACAGGCTGGCACAGGCGCTGGCCTGAAGCACGTTGCCTGACGCGCTTCGAGCGGTTGAAGCGGCGATCTCGCTGCGATCACATCGAATGTGCGCCGGTGCATGCCGGCGAACGTCGTCATGCGTCGAAATCCCCCTTCGACTGCATTGCCCACATTTCGTCATTTAGCTAATATTCAAAACGTTAAACGAATCCACACCCCCATGGACGACGTCACCCGCCTCAGCGCGCTCGCCAACGAAAGCCGTCTGGCCGTGATGCGCTGGCTCAGGCAACCGCGCAAGCATTTCCCGCCGCAGCCGCATGGTGACGTCGACGAGCTCGGCGTGTGCTGCACGTACATCACCGAGAAGCTCGGCATCGCGCCGGCCACGACCACGCGCCACATGCGCATCCTCGCGGATGCCGGGCTCGTGCAGGCGACCCGCGTCGGCAAGTTCACGTACTACAAGCGGATCGACGGCGCGCTGCAGCGGCTCGGCCGCGATCTCTCGCAACTCTGACCCTGACCGAGGCAACCGACATGGACGAACTTTCCCTGCTGGCCGACGCCGACCGGCGCGCGCACGCGTATCTGGCTGCAACGAACGAGCGGCGCGCGTTTCCCGACGCGGCCGCACTCGCCGGCCTCGCCGCATTCGACGAGCCGCTGCCCGATGCAGGCCGCCCGGCCGACGACGTGCTGCGCCTGCTCGACGAGCACGGCACGCCCGCGACGGTCGCATCGAACGGCCCGAACTACTTCGGCTTCGTGATCGGCGCGACGCTGCCGGCCGCGGCGGCGGCCGAGCGGCTGATGCTCGCGTGGGACCAGTGCGCGTCGTCGTATGCGAATTCGCCGGTGGCCGCGACGCTCGAGCGCCAGGCCGCGCGCTGGGTCGTCGATGCGCTCGGGTTGCCCGAAGGCAGCGCGGTCGGCTTCGGCACGAGCGCGACGGCCTGCACGCTCGTCGCGCTGGTGGCCGCGCGGCGCGCGCTGCTGGCGCGCAAGGGCTGGGATATCGACGAGGACGGGCTGATCGGCGCGCCGGAAGTGAAAGTCGTGATCTCCGCGCTCGCGCACATCACGGTGAAGAAGGCGCTGCGCGTGCTCGGCTTCGGGATGAAGCGCATCGTCGTCGCGCCGGTCGATACGCACGGCCGGATCGACCCGGCGCAGTTGCCGCCGCTCGACGACATGACCATTTTCTGCGTGCAGGCGGGCGAAGTGAACACCGGCGAATTCGATCCGTTCGCGGCGTTGAATCCGCCCGCGAAGGCGGCCGGCGCGTGGGTGCACGTCGACGGCGCGTTCGGCCTGTGGGCGCGCGCGTCGTCGAAGCGCGCGCTGACGGACGGCGTCGACGGCGCGGACAGCTGGACGACCGACGGTCACAAATGGCTCAACACGCCGTACGACGGCGCGATGGTGATCTGTCGCGACGCGGCCGCGCTCGCCACCGCGATGAACAGCGACGCCGTCTACCTGAGCGGCGCGCACGATGCGCAGAAGAACCTGAACCTCGAATTCTCGCGACGCGCGCGCGGCATTCCCGTGTGGGCCGCGCTGCGCTCGCTCGGCCGCGCCGGCGTCGCGACGATGGTCGAGCGGCATTGCGCGCAGGCGGCGCGGGTCGCGGACGGCCTGCGTGCGGCCGGCTACGACGTGCTGAACCGCGTCGTGCTGAACCAGGTGCTCGTGCGCGCCGGCACCGACGAGGAAACGGCGGCGATCCTCGAAGCCGCGCAGGCGTCGGGCGACGTGTGGTTCGGCGCGACCGTGTGGCAGGGGCGGCCGGCGTTCCGGATCAGCGTGTCGTCGTGGCGCACCGAGGACGCGCACATCGATCGTCTCGTCGCGTTGCTGACGAAGCTGCGCGGCGTGCACGTGGGTTGAGCGTCACGCGTCGTCCGCGGCCGACACGGTTGCGGACGCACCCTTCAGGCACTCGATGAAGTGCAGTGCGGCCGGCGTCAGCAACGCATGCCGCCGCATCACGATCGCGACCGTCAGCGCCGGCATCGGCTCGGCGAGATTCAACGCGACGATCCCGCGCGACTGGCGTTCGACCTCGGCGAGCGGTCGCGCGAACACGCCGAGCGCCTCCGTCTGCGACACGAGCCCGAGCGTCGCGGCAAACGATGGGCAGTGCACCACGCGTTTCGGTACGTCGAGGCCGAACGGCATGAAGATCGAGCGGATCAGGTCGTCGCCGCCTTCGCCGTAGCGCGGCACGCACCAGTGCGCATCGACGAGCTCGCGCAACGAGCGGGCCCGCGCGAGCCGATGCCGGCTTCGCGCGACGACCGCGAACGCCGTGCGGAACAACGGAATGCTCGCGAATTCGTCCGGGTCCGGCAGCGCGTTCGACAGTTGGTGCGTGACGATGAAGTCGAGCGAGCCGTCGCGCAGCCGCGCGAGGTCCGTCGCGGTCAGTGCATCGTCGACGTTCAGCGTCGCGCCGGGCAGGTCGCGCGTGAAGGCCGCGAACGCGCGCGGCAGGATCGTCAACGCGACGGTCGGGCTGACCGCGATCGATACCGAGCCGGTCGTGCCAAGCCGCAACTGCTCGATCTCGTCGCGCGTGCGCTGGATCTCCTCGACGATCAGCCGCGCGCGAATCGCGAATGCGCTGCCGTAATCGGTCAGCGCGATCCCCTTGACGCTGCGCACGACGAGCGGCACGCCCAGCTCGTGTTCGAGCTCGCGCACGATGCCGCTGACGGCCGGCTGCGTGACGCCGAGCGCACGCGCCGCACCGCGAATGGTGCGATGCTCGGCGACCGCGAGAAACGCATCGAGTTGCTTGAGCTTCATGGGCGATCGATCCAGTGAGAAAGAAAGCACGGGGGGCCGGGTGGAACGCCGGGTGACAAGTAAAAATTATCGTCCACAACGAAATCTTGGATTTTTCTTATTGGGTCGAGTGTATATGCTCGGTGCTTTTCAGGAGCGGCGACGATGATGCGCGTGAACCAGCAGAGACTGTGGGATTCGCTGATGGAGATGGCGACGATCGGCGCGACCGCGCACGGCGGCAGTTGCCGGCTCGCGCTGAGTGACGACGATGCGCAAGGCCGGCGCCGCTTCATCGCATGGTGCGAGGCCGCGGGCTGCGAAATCCGCATCGATCCGATCGGCAACGTGTTCGCGCGCCGGCCCGGCACGCAGCCCGGCTTGCCGGCCGTGATGTGCGGCAGCCATCTCGACACCCAGCCGCTCGGCGGCCGCTTCGACGGCGTCTATGGCGTGCTCGCGGGCCTCGAGGCGATCCGCACGCTGAACGAGCACGGCATCGCGACGCGGCACCCGATCGACGTCGTCGCGTGGACCAATGAGGAGGGCTCGCGCTTCACGCCGGGCATGATGGGCTCGGCCGTCTATGCAGGCGCGCTCGATCTCGACTACGCCCTGACGCGCCCGTGCATGCAGACGGGCGTGCTGCTGCGCGACGAACTCGAACGCACCGGTTTCGCCGGCACCGCGCGCGAGCGACAGATGCCGAAAGCGTATTTCGAAGCGCATATCGAGCAGGGGCCGGTGCTGGAGCAGGCCGGCTTGCCGATCGGCGTCGTGACGGGGGTGCAGGGCATTTACGAGCTCGACGTCACTGTGACCGGCTTCGAGTCGCATGCGGGCACGACGCCGATGAGCGTGCGCCGCGACGCGATGGGCGTGGCGGCCGCGATGATCGCCGCGATCGTCGAGCACGGCCATGCGTTCGATGCCGATGCGCGCGTGACCGTCGGCCATGTCGCGTGCGAGCCGAATTCACCGAGCACGATACCGGGCAAGGTGCGCTTCAGCGTCGACGTGCGCCACCCGTCGCGGCCGGCGCTGCAGCAACTCGTCGCCGATATCGAGGCGATCTGCATGGAGCGCACCGCGCTGCGTGGCACGCGCGTGCAGGTGCAGACGATCGCCGAATACGCGCCGGTGGTGTTCGATGCGGACTGCGTCGCGCGCGTGCGGCAGGCGACGGCCGCGGCCGGCTATCCATACCTGGAGATGTGCAGCGGCGCGGGGCACGACGCGGTGAACCTGTCATACGTCGCGCCGTCCGCGATGGTGTTCGTGCCGTGCAAGGCCGGGCTCAGCCACAACGAAGCGGAAGATGCCGATCCGGTGCACCTCGCGCACGGCGCGTCGGTGCTCGCGAACCTGCTGGCCGATTGCGCGCGTTGACTGCGTCGCCGGGTGCGGTTCGGCGCGCCCTTGCCAGCGTGAAAATGTCGGACAATGGCCGCTGCGCGCGCCGCGCCGGCGCTGCGTTCAACCGAAGCATTCACGCTTGCGAGATCCCCATGTCGACTCCCTTTCCCCGGGAACTGCTGAAGGCCGCCGATATCGCGAAGATGGAACCGACGCGCGCGGTGCATTCGCTCAATCCCAATGCCGTTCGTCTCAAGCGCCCGCTCAGCGACCTGACCGGGCTGACCCAATTCGGCGTTCACCTGCTCACGCTGATGCCCGGTCACGAATCGGCCGAATATCACCGCCACCTGTACGAAGAGGAATTCGTGTACGTGCTGTCCGGCACCGGCGCGGTGACGATCGGCGAGCACGCCAGCGAAATCGGGCCCGGCGATTTCATCGGCTTTCCGCGCGGCGGTGACGCGCATACGGTGCAGAACACCGGCGATGCGCCGCTGGAGCTGCTCGTCGGCGGCCAGCGGCTCGAGCACGACGTGTGCGAATACCCGCGCATCGGCAAGCGGCTTTATATCGCGGGCGAGCTCGAGGAGTATGTCGAGCTGCCGAAACAGCCGTAATGGCGAATTGCATTCGCCGTGACGGATTCCGTATAAAAATCGAATCAATCGCCTTTTGTTTAGATAAACAAAATAAAAATTCGTAAAAACACGGGGTAGAGAAAACGCGTTTATTTGGGCACGCTGGTGTCCATTGTCCGTTTCTGGGCGCCGGTATTTCGATAGGTCGGCGCAGCTTTTTTCGGATACCAGAATGCGGAAATAAATACGCGCCCGGCATTTTCGACCGATTGCGCGGGTGCGCGACAAGTCACGAAAAGATTCCTGATCGAAAGCTCAGTAGTTCGAACCAACGGCTTGATTCAAGAACGAAACGGAGACAGGCGATGTCGAGGAACTGGGGGTTGGGAACGGCGCTGCTGGCGCTGTGCGTGGCCGTGGCTTCTTGCGGCGGCGATGGCGATTCGCCGTCGGCCGTGGCGGCGAACATGTCGACGTCCGCGCAGTCGCAGGGCAATGAGAACGGCAACGGCGGCAACGACAACAGCAACGGCAACGAAAGCGGCAACGAAGCGGCAAGGAAAAACGCCGACATCCGCGTCGTCCAGTACGTCAACCCGCTGATCGGCACCGACTACGCGACCGACCAGCCGGCCGACCCGGTCGGCTCGGGTCTCGGCGGCGGCACGTTCCCCGGGCCGACGGTGCCGTTCGGGATGATGCAGTGGAGCCCGATGACGCCCACCGCGCAATACGACGGGCGCAAGGGCGACGGCTCCGGTTTCTCCGGCGGCTACTGGTACGGCGACACGTCGATCAACGCATTCAGCATCCTGCATCTGAGCGGCACCGGCTGCTGGGCGAACGGCGGCTACCTGAACGTGATGCCGCAGCTCGCGCCCGGCGACGCCGGCACGCCGGCCACGTTCGATCACGCGAACGAAACCGCGCAGGCCGGCTATTACGGCGTCACGCTCGGCAACGGCATCAAGGCCGAGCTGACGACGACGTTGCGCACCGGCTTCGCGCGCTTCACGTACCCGGCGCTCGCGCAGGGCCAGCAGGCGACGATCGCGATCGATCCGACCGTGCTGAACAACCGCGCGCAAGGCACGACGAGTGACACGGTCAGCCAGGTCGGCGACCGCGCGCTGTCGGGCACGATCGCGGGCGGCGGATTCTGCTGGGCCGGACATGCGGTGCCCGTCTACTACTACGCGGAATTCAGCCAGCCGTTCGCGGCGAAGCCGGCGCTGTCGAACAACCGCCCAGTCACGCTGACCTTCAACGTCGACAGCAAGCATCCGGACGTGATGATGAAGCTCGGCATCTCGTTCGTCAGCGAAGCGAACGCGAAGGCGAACCTGCGTGCGGAGAATCCGGCAACGGATGCGCGAGGCGAACGGAACTGGCGTTTCGACAAGGTGCGCCGCGCGGCGAGCGCCGCATGGAACGCCCGCCTGAACGCGATCCAGGTCGCGGGCGGCAGCGATGCCGACAAGACCAAGTTCTATACCGCGCTGTATCACGCGTCGCTGCATCCGAACGTGTTCAACGACGTGAACGGCCAGTATCCGGATTTCTACGCGTCGAACGGCGCATCGACCGCGCCGACGCGTCGGGTCGAAAACGGCCGCACGATGTACGCGAATTTCTCCGGCTGGGACATCGACCGTTCGTTCATCCAGTTGCAGGCGCTGCTCGATCCGGTGCGCACCAGCGACATCGTGCAGTCGCTCGTGCTCGATGCGAAGGCCTGTGGCGCGTTCCCGCGCTGGGCGTACTTCAATACGGAGACGGCCGTGATGCCCGGCGATGCGGGCTCGATCATCACGGCGAACGCGTATGCGTTCGGCGCTACGCACTTCGATACGCAGGCCGCGCTGTCGATCATGAAGGCCAGCACCGCGCCGGGTGCCGCGTGCGCGGGCACGCCGGTGATGGGCAGCCGCGCGGACTACGACCGGCTCGGCTACGTGCCCGCATCGGGCAGCGGCGACAACCAGAGCGCGTCGAACACGCTCGAATACGCCCTGCGCGATTTCGCGGTGTCGCGCTTCGCGACGGCGCTTGGCGACACGGCGACGGCCGGCGCGCTGCTGAAGTCGAGCGGCAACTGGCAACACCTGTTCGATCGCGGCGCGATCCGGCCGAAGACGTCAGCCGGCGCGTGGGTCACCGACGGATCGGGCTTCATGGAAGGCAATGCCGAGCAATACACGTGGTACGTGCCGCACGATCTCGCCGGCGTGATCGCGCAGGCGGGCGGCGCCGCGCCGGTCGTCAAGCGGCTCGACACGTTCTTCACGCACCTGAACATCGGCACCGAGCAGCCGTATTTCTACGTCGGCAACGAAGTGACGATGGCCGTGCCGTGGGTCTACGCGTGGGCCGGCGCGCCGTCGCATACGCAGCGCGTGCTGCACGCGTCGCTCGCCAACGCATTTGGCCCCGGCGCGGCGGGGCTGCCCGGCAACGACGATCTCGGCGCACTGTCCGGCTGGTACGTGTGGGCCGCGCTCGGTCTCTACCCGGTCGTGCCGGGTGTGAGCGGCGTTGCGCTGTCGAGCCCGCAGTTCGAGGCGATCACGGTGCGCGTCGGGCAGCAGGACGGCAGCTACCGCCTGCTGCACATCGCCGCGCCGGGCGCGGGTTCGGGCGACAGCGCGTCGTTCTACGTGAAGTCGCTGAAGCTGAACGGCACGTCGTGGCCCGCCGCGTGGCTGCCGCTCGAGCACATCGCGAAGGGCGGGAAGCTGACGTATGCGATGACGGCGGATGCGAGCGCCGCGACGTGGGGCGCCGATGCATCCGCGATGCCGTCGTTCCCGCGGGCGGCGGGCGCGCAATAGGGCGGGAGGATCGAAGAGCGGGTCTTGCCGACAGGATCGACGCAGAGAGAGGGAGGGACGAACGGATGAAGCTACGTCACGTGGTGGGTATCGGATGCCTTGCCGTGTTGTCGGGGTGCGGGGGCGATCAGGGGGCGACGGATGCGAGCGTGCTCGCGCAGATGTCGAACGCACCGGGCAACCAGAACGATCAAGGCAACCAGAACGACCAGGGCGATCAGAACGATCAGGGGGAAAACGGCGGCGCGCACAAGCGATCGGTGTTGCGTAGCGTCGATCCGATGATCGGCACGGCCAACCTCGACATCAACGCGGACTGGAGCAGCGGCGTGCGCGGCCACGGCCACGTGTATCCGGGCGCGACCGTGCCGTTCGGCATGGTGCAGCTCGGGCCGGACACGGCCGGCGGCGCGCATACGCTGCCGTGGAACTGGGATCGCACATCCGGCTACCAGTACGACGATCCGTTCATTACCGGCTTCACGCATACGCACCTGTCGGGGACCGGCATCGGCTCGGGCGGCGAAGTGCGGTTCCTGCCGACGCTCGCGCCGGTCGATACCGCGACGCTGGCCAAGGTTGCCGCCGATGCATCGATCACCTACGACGCGTCGTTCAGCCACGACGACGAAACCGCGAGCCCCGGCTACTACCGGGTGAAGCTGGCGCCGGTCGGCAGCGGCAACACGCCGTGGAACGTGCAGGGCGCGAAGATTCTCGCGGAAATGACGGCGACCACGCACGCGGGCGTGCATCGCTACACGTACTTCCCGAGCGCGGCGACGCAGAAACGCAGCATGATCGTGAGCATCGACAACCCGATCGGCGGCTCGACCGCGAGCGGCAAGATCCAGGTCGTCGACGCGCGGACGATCGCCGGCTGGCAGTTCACCAACAACTGGGCGAACGACAAGCCGACGTATTTCGTCGCGCGGTTCTCGAAGCCGTTCGATACGCAGCACGTCGCGTTCAGCGCGGACGGCTTCAAGGCGTACCTGACGTTCGCCGACGGCGGCGACGGCGCCGCGGTCACGGTGAAGGTCGGCATCTCGCCGTCGAGCATCGCGGATGCGCAGGCCAATCTCGCGTCGGAAGTCGGCGCGAAGTCGTTCGACCAGGTGCGCGGCGCGGCGGAGCGCGTGTGGAGCGCCGCGCTCGACCGGGTCCGGATCAAGGGCGGCAGCGCCGACCAGCGGACGATGTTCTACACGTCGCTGTACCGCACGATGCTCGCGCCGACGGTCTACAACAACGCGGACGGCAGCTACGTCGGCATGGATTCGTCGAACGACGGCACGACGTCGCCGCCGACCACCAGCAAGCATGCGAACCCGGGCTTCGACTATTCGTCGACGTTCTCGCTGTGGGACACGTTCCGCGCCGAGGCGCCGCTGATGACGCTGGTGCAGCCCGAGCGCGTCGACGGCTGGGTCAAGTCGCTGCTGACGCAGTTCGCGCAGAACGGCAAGGGCGAGCTGCCGGTGTGGCCGCTGGCGCAAACGGAAACCTTCACGATGGCCGGCCACCCGTCGATTCCGATGATCGCGGATGCGTACCTGAAGCACCTGACGAGCGCGGGCATCGACGACATCTGGACCGCGTTGACGACCACGCAGCGCGCGAGCGCGCACGGCTTCGACCAGTATCGCCAGCGCGGCTACGTCTATGCGGGCGACAACGCGTCGGTGTCGACCACGCAGGACTATGCGTTCGACGACTGGGCGACGGCCGCGGTCGGCAAGGCGGCCGGCAAGAGCACGGCCGACTACCAGCCTTATCTGACACGCAGCCAGAACTACCGGAACGTGTTCAACCCGGCGCCGAACAACGGCTGGAAGTTCTCGCAGCCGAAGGGCGCGCAGGGCAACTGGGTCGCGGGCTTCGATCCGACGGCCGCCGAGAAGACCGACTTCTCCGAATCGAATTCGTGGGTCGACACGTGGAACATCTTCCACGACTTCCCGGGGTTGATCACGCTGCTCGGCGGCACAAGCCAGTTCATCGCGCAGCTCGACCGCACGTTCGATCCGGCCAACCCGCTGACCTTCCAGTACAACCAGGGCTTCCCGGACCTGACCGGCCGCAGCGGCCAGTACTTCGCGGGCAACGAACCGGCGAACCACCTGCCGTACCTGTACGACGTCGCCGGCATGCCGTCGAAGACGCAGGACCGCGTGCGCACGGTGATGGACGACATGTACTCGCTGACGCTCACGGCCGGCGATCGTGCATTGCTGAGCGGCGACAGCCTGAAGGCCGCGCTGAACGATCCGCGGCGCGTGCGCGATGCGGCAATTCCCGGCAACGACGACTGCGGCCAGTTGTCCGCGTGGTACGTGCTGTCCGCGCTCGGCATCTATTCGCTGAATCCGGTGGGCGGCGTGTTCTATTTCGGCACGCCGCTGTTCGAGGAGGCGTCGATCGACATCCCGATGGCATCAGGCAGCGGCACCGGCGGCGCGTTGACGTTCGGCGGTGCGCGACGCTTCACGATCACCGCGCATACGGCGTCGGGCGCCGCACCGTCGTCGGTCAATCGCTACGTGCAGTCGGTCAGCCTGAACGGCGCGCCGCTGCATCGGCCGTACATCACCTATGACGAGATCAAGGCCGGCGGCAGGCTCGATTTCGTGATGGGCTCGACCCCGAACGATGCGTGGGTCGGCCAGTGGAACGGCCAGGACCCGAACAGCGCGCTGGCGCCTTCGCTGCTGGCGGCCGGCGGCACGACCCGCGCGCAGTAGCAGCGCGCGCCGTCAACGCGCGCCGCCGGCGACGCTGCCCGACTCACCGGGCAGCGCGCGCGGCGGGCACGAAGGGGCCGGATCGATTGCGCCTCGATCCTGTGCCTCGTCGCGCTTATGATGCGGGAACGCCACTGACTGGGTTCCACGCCATGGACGCGCCGCTGCCGCCGATGTCTGCCCCGATTGCCGAAACGGCACCTGAAACCGAAACCGCCGGCGAGCCGCGCGCGGCGCGCCTGCACCGGCCGGTCGCGCTCGTCACCGGCTCGACGTCGGGGATCGGCGCGGCCGTCGCGCGGCGTCTCGCGGCCGACGGCTACGCGGTGATCCTGCATTCGCGTCGCTCGGCCGAGACCGGGCGTGCGATGGCGCGCGAACTCGGCGCGGCTTACGTGCAGGCCGATCTCGCCGACGATGCCGAGCGCGTGAGATTGATTCGCGACGCGCTCGCCGTGCACGGGCGGCTCGACGTGCTCGTCAACAACGCGGGCGTCAGCCGCGTGATCGCGCATGACGACCTCGCGGCCGCCACGTCCGACGTGTGGCGCGAGATGCACGAAATCAACGTGATCGCGCCGTTCCGGCTGGTGGCCGAAGCGGAGGCCGCGCTGCGCGAGTCGGCGTCGCGCGGGCGGGCCGGATGTGTGGTGAACGTCAGCTCGCATGCCGGCGTGCGGCCGAAGGGCGCGTCGATTCCGTATGCGGCCGCGAAGGCCGCGCTCAATCACACGACACGGCTGCTCGCCCGCACGCTCGCGCCGGCGATCCGCGTCAACGCGGTCGCGCCGGGGCTCGTCGATACGCCGCTGACCGCCGACTGGACGGACGCGCAGCAGCTCTGGCGCGAGCGCGCGCCGATGCGTCGCGCGGCGACGCCGGACGATATCGCGCAGACGGTCGCGATGCTCGTCGCGTCCGATTACGTGACGGGCGAGATCGTGATGCTCGACGGCGGGTTGAACCTGACTTGATGGGGTGACGGGCGACGGCTGACGCGGTGAACCGGCGGCGCGCGCATCGTATGCGCCACCGCCGGGTCCGTTCGAACGCGCGATCGATCAGCCGAGGTTCGACCGCAGCCGTGCGAGCGCCTGATCGTGCGTGCGCTCGAACTTAAGCGGCGTGACCGCGATGTACCCTTCGCCCAGCGCGACCGTTTCCGAATCCGCATCGTCGTCGCGCGGCGCGCGCGCGAGCTTCAGCCAGTGATAGTCGATCTCGCGCGGGTCGCGTCCCGACACGATCTCGACGCCCTGCAGCGTGCCGGCGCCCTGGTTCGTCACCTTCAGGCCGCGTACGTCGTCGGCCGGCCGCGGCGGGAAATTCACGTTGAGGCACGCGTCGCTGTCCCAGCCGGCGGCGACGAGCCGGCGGATGACGTCCGGCGCATGCGCGAGCGCGGTGCCCCACGGCACCGCATTGCGATCGGTGAAGGCCTGGCTCAGCGCGATGGCCGGCACGCCGACCAGCATGCTCGTCATCGCCGCGCCGACCGTGCCGGAAAACACCGTTTCGGTGCCGAGGTTCGCGCCGCGATTCACGCCGGACAGCACGACGTCGGGCCGCGCGCCCTTCATCAGGTGGCTGACCGCGATCGCGACGCTGTCGCCGGGCGTGCCGCGCACCGCGAAGCGGTGCTCGCCCTTGCGATGCACGCGCAGCGGTTCGTGCAGGCTCAGCGAATGCGACGTGCCGCTCTGGTCTTCGGCTGGAGCGACGATCCACACTTCGCGGGCGAGTTGCGTGGCGACCTGTTCGAGTATGTCGAGGCCGGGCGCGTCGAATCCGTCGTCGTTGGTGAGCAGGACACGGTCGAACAGCGGGCGGGTTGCTTGCATCGGGGCGATCCTCGCGAAGGGCAATCAGACGGGAAGGGCGGCGTGGCGCAAGCCACAAGGCTAGCACTCCCGCGCGAGGATCGTCGTGTCGCGCGCATGACGTCGGCCGGCGTGGACGTGAAAACGGGCGCATCGCGCGCCCGTTCGTCGTGTCGTGGAATGCGGTGCCGGGGTGGCCGGCGGCACCGCTCAGCCGAGCAGGTAGCGCAGCAGGCCGGCCGACACGACGCCGACGATGACGGTCGGCAGGATCGACAGGCGCGTCGCCGCAAGCAGCGTGAGTGCAAGCGCGAGCAGGTCGGCCGGGCGCGTCGACACGAAGGCCGGCGCGATCACCGAGATCAGCACGCAGCCGGGCACGTTCTCCATCACCGACGCCATGCGCGGGCTCAGCGTGCGGTTGCGCAGCAGCACGTAGCCGAGAATGCGCGACAGGTAGGTGGTCGACGCCATCAGCACGATCGTCGCGACCGTGCCGAAATCCGGAAGCTCAGGCATCGCGCGGCTCCCACAGCAGCGCGGCGATCAGCCCCGCGCAGGCGCCGGCCGCGACGTACCACGCACCGGGCAGCGCGAGATGGGTGGCCGCCGCGACGACGAGGCTCACGAACCACGGACGGCTCGCACGCACGCCTTTCCACATGCCGCGCAGCAGCACCAGAAACACGGCCGTGAACGCCATGTCGAAGCCGTACTGTTCGACGTTGCCGATCGTCGGGCCGACCGCCGCGCCGAGCGTCGTCATCGAGATCCACGTCAGATAGAGCCCGATGCAGATGCCCGCGTAATAGGGCACGCTGATGTGCGTGGCCGAGCGCTCGCGTGCATCGGCGAGCGACATCGCCCAGCTCTCGTCGCACATGAAGAACAGCGCGACGAACGCGCGGCGGCGCGGCAGGCGCCGGATATACGGCTCGAACGCGGCGCCCATCAGGATGTGGCGCGAATTCACGAGGAACGACATCGCGACGATCAGCGCGATGTGCGGCGGCGACGTCCACAGATGGATCGCCGCGAATTCGGAGCCGCCGCCGAAGTTCAGGCCCGTCATCATCGGCACCTCGAACAGGCTCAGTCCTTTCTGCGCGGCCTGCGCGCCCAGCACCAGCGCGAACGGCACGAAACCGAGCATGACGGGCAGCGCCGCGCGCAAACCGCGACCCATCTCGGCGACATAGGCGGGCTTGTTGCGAAGCCCGGACGACGTTGAAACGCTACTGCTCATCACTCCTCCTTCGGGGGAGGAATTGTCTGCTTTTTTGACTCGAATCGGGTTGCGTTGTCGCCAGATTTTTCTCAGAATTTGGCATTGAACGCGTGATACACGAATTTTTTGGAATCCGATGCCAAATGAAACTTGACGCTATCGACCGCCGGATCCTGAGCGCGCTGCAGCGCGACGGCCGTATGCAGAACGTGGAGCTCGCGCACGAGGTGGGGCTGTCGCCGTCGCCGTGCCTGCGGCGCGTACGGCTGCTCGAGGAAGCCGGCGTGATCGAGAAGTACGTGGCCGTGCTGAACCCGGCGAAGGTCGGCAAGGGGCTGACGATCTTCACGCGCGTGTGGCTGAAGGGGCAGGACGCGGAATCGGTGAACCGTTTCGCCGAGGCCGTCCAGCAGATGCCAGAAGTCGTCGAATGCCACCTGATGGCCGGCGACTGCGATTTCCTGCTGCGCGTCGTCGCGGCCGACATCGACGATTACCGGCGCTTCCAGATGGAATACCTGACGCGCATCCCCGGCGTGCTCAGCGTGAAGACCGACATTCCGATGCAGAAGGTCAAGCTCACGTCGGCGCTACCGACCTAGCGCGAAGCGGGCGCGCGGTGGCGCGTCGACGCGCGGTCATCGCGCGGTGACAATCGCCCGATACACTGACGGGGTGAGTCGCGTCGCACGGAGTGCCGGTGCGCTCGCGTACTGTTCGATGTGCAAGCAACTAACGGTCAATGCCGACGCGATCGGCCCAGCGGCGCTGCGTGGCGCGCCGGGCCGCGCGTCGCAGAGGATGCGTTTCTTCCTGTCGAGCCCTACATGCAGCCATTCAATACGCCGTGGAATTCGCTGGAAATCGTCAAGCTCGCGCTCGGCGTGCTGACGCCGTTGTCGGTCGCCTGTCTCGGCTGGCTCGTCGCGCGCCGACTGAAGCGGCTCGAGCTCGTGCAGTGGACCAACCAGCGGCTGATCGAGAAGCGGCTCTCGCTGTACGACACGGTCGCGCCGCAGCTCAATGCGCTGCTGTGCTTCTACACGTGGATCGGTTACTGGAAGGACATCTCGCCGGACGACGTGATCCGCGCGAAGCGTGACCTCGACCGCACGTTCCACATATACCGCTACCTGTTCGACGACGACGTGTACGACGCGTATCACACGTTCATCCACGCGTTGTTCGAGATGCATACGGGGCCGGGCCGCGACGCGCGGATCCGCTCGCTGATCCAGGCGCCCGACGGCGACCGCAGCGTGCACGGTTCGTATCAATGGAAGCTGGCATGGTCCGAGCGTTTCTCGACCGCGAATGTCGTGTCGAAGGACGACGTGCTGCGGCATTACACGCGGTTGATGGAGCGGCTGCGCGTGGCGCTGGGTGCGACGCGCTGAAGGGTGCTGGGTTCGGGCGCTTCGCGTGTCACGCCAGTATCGAAATCCGCCACCCGGCGGCGCGGATTCCCGCCCTTGCAGATGAAGCGGATGCGGCGTGCGGCTGCGCCTGCCATGCTCGCGCCATGTCCACTCGCGCGAGGTTCGTATGGTCGTCGACACCGGCCGCCAGCCGCTTCTGATCCGTTCGCCCGGCGCGCGCCGGCGGCTCCTTTTCGCCGGCGCTCCCGACTCGCTTGCCGAGCCGTTGCCGGCCGAACCGGAAATCGGCGACATCGTCTTCATCCGCGTCACCGTGCGGCCGTTTCTCGAAGTGGCGAGCGCGACGCGTTCATGGACGAATCACGTCGGCATCGTCGTCGGCGAGCGTGGCGGCGAGACGCTGATCGCCGAAAGCACGTTTCCGCTGTCGCGCGTCACGACGATGTCGCGGTTTCTCGCGCGCTCCGATCGCGGCGCATGCGTGATCGCGCGGCTCAGGCAGCCGCTCGACGCCGCGCAGCGTCGCGAACTCGTCGCCGCGGCGATGCGCCGGATCGGTGTGGTCTACGACACGGGTTTCAATCTCGCGTCGCGCCGGCAGTTTTGCTCACGTTTCGTGCGCGAGGTCGTGTGCGAGGCGACGCGGATCGTGCTCGGCGACGTCGAGACCTTCTACACGCTGCTGCACCGGAATCCCGATCATCCGCTCGGCTTCTGGAGGATCTGGTATTTCGGCCGGATTCCGTGGCACCGCCGCACGGTGACGCCGGCAAGCATCCTCGATAGCGGTGCGTTGCGCGTGGTGATGGACACGCGTGATTCGGGTACCGGTCGCGACGACTGACGGCCTCGCGTGTCGTCGGGGCGCGCACGGTTCCGTTCGCGCTGCTGGCTGCCCTCAGTGCCGTCCCGCTATCGCGAGCCGCGCCGCCAGCACCACGAACACCGACCCCAGCAGATACTGCGGTACTTTCGACGGCCGGCGGCGCGCGCCGATCCGCTGGCTCAGCCGGCTCGCGGACAGAATCACCGCGCCGTTCACGACGATCCCGATCAGGTTGAGCACCGTCGCGAGCACGAGAATCTGCACGGCGATCGAGCCGTGCTCGGGCCGCACGAACTGCGGGAACAGCGCGAGCACGAACAGCGCCATCTTCGGGTTCAGCAGGTTCGTCGTCAGCCCTTGTCGAAAGATCGTCGCGGTCGAATGGCGACGTGGCGACGCGACGGGCGACAACGCGGTCGCACTCGAACGGAAGGTTTTCCACGCGAGATACAGCAGATACGCGGCGCCTGCGAAGCGCACCGCGTCATAGGCGAGCGGCACCGCAACGAACAGCTGCGACAGACCGAACGCGGCCGCGAGCGCGTGGCAGTAGGTGCCGGCCTGGATGCCCGCGAGCGTCGCGAAGCCGGCGCGTCGCCCCTGGCTCACACTGCGGGACGCGATCAGCAACATGTCGGGGCCCGGCGTAATGGTCAGCGCGAGACACGCGCCGGAGAACAGCGCGAGCGTGGAGAAGTCGATCATGGCAGTCCCTTTTGCGCGGGCGGCGTAAAAGGGAAGCCAGTTTAGGAGGGCGGGCGAAGCCGGTCAATCGAGCGAACGGACGATGGCCTGGCGGCACGGATCGCATGACGCATGCATCGCGCATGCGCCGCCTGCAAGCCGTTCACTGCTTGCGACAGGCAACCTGATAGTCGATCACGGTGTTCTCGGAAGGCCGATCCGGCTCGCCGCCCACCGTCGTCACGCCGAGCACGCCGGCCGCATTCCGGTAGCGCAGCGCGCAATACCCGACGCCGGTGCCCGAGCACGCTTCGGCTTCGATAATGCCGCGCTTCGCGAGCGTTGCAGCCCCGTCCATCGCGTCCGGCTTCTCGCGCGGCCGCAGCGGTTGCCAGCCATGCGCGATCAGTATCTTGCGGGCCGCGTCGAGCGGCTTGCCGTATACGTTCGGCACGACCGCGCGGCCGCTGCAGTGCGTGCTTTCGGCGGCGACGCGGGTCAGCCGCAGGCCGCCGTTTTCCTCGTGCAGCTCGCCGACGGGCGCTCCGGGGCCGTCGCCGCCCCAGACGAGCAGTGCACCATTCTCCAGACGATCGACCGAGCCGAGCTGCCAGCCTGCCTTGCGCGCCGTGTAGCCCAGCGCGACGAGCGTCGCGCCCTCGAATACGCCGAGGTTGCCGTTGCGCGCGAAACAGATTGCGCTCGTGCCGGCGTTGAATCCGCTCGCGAAGCTCACGACCGTGTAGCGCCCAAGCGGTGCCTCGGATGTCACGATCCAGTCGCGCTTCGCGACTTCGCGGCCGGCCGCCGTGGTCGGCTTCGCGCGATATTGCGTGCAGAACGGATCGAGCGAACCTCTTTCAGGCGAGTGCGGCAGCGTGCCGAGCGGCACGAGCGACGCTCCGACGATATCGGAGGCCGTGCGCAGCGGCTTGGCCGATGCCGTGCCGCCGAACGTGGCGCCGGCAAATACCGCGACCGAAACGATCGACGCCAGATGCCGGGTGAGCGGCGAGGCAACGGAAGGAAGCACGCTGGTTGTCTCCGGGGAAAGTGGGACGGGCGCGGCAAGCGCTTTTTCGCCCGTCCGTCACGGTCGCGCGCGCCGCCTGGCGGCACGCGTACGTGTCGCCGCCGACTCAGTCCTTCGCGACGACGTCGATGCGCAGTGCGTCGCCGCCGGCCACGATCGCCAGCAGACGATCGACGTTCGGGTGCGCGCCCGGACGATTGCGCGCGTCGGCCGTATGCTCGGCGAACACCGCGAGGCCGTGCTCGGCCGCTTTCGCGTCGAGCGTGCCGAACGCCTGCTTCAGATAGTGGTACACCGCGAGCGAGCCCTGCTTGCCTGGCTGGTTCTCGATGGTCGCGACCACGTCGCCGTTCGCGCCGACGAGATCGATGCGCGCGATGCCGTCGATGGCCGGCAGTTGCGCGAGGTTGTCCTTGAATACTGGGGTCGGTTGAATCACTGAAAACACTCCGTCGGTTCGGTCATGGGCCAAGGTGCGTGGCCGGCCGTATCTTATCCGATCGGCCTCGGTGCGCCGGCCCGCGTGCCGGTGCCGGCCGTGCGCCACGCGAGCGCCGCGCCCGCGAGCTGCAGCGCGCTGCCCGTCAGCATCGCGACCCGCAGCCCCGACGCGCCGCCGCCGCACGCGTCGTACAGCGCGCCCAGCAGCGCGACGCCGAAGACCGCGCCGATCATCCGCGTCACGTTCATCAGCGATGCCGCGGTGCCGGCGCGCGCGGCGTCGACTGCGCCGACGGCCGTCGCGGCCAGCGAGCCGACCGCGAGGCCGAGGCCCGTGCCGGTCAGCGCGAGCCCCGCCTCGGCCCACGCGAGCATCGGCGCGTGCGGATTCGTCGACCCGGCCGCGCCGATGCCGATCGCGGCGAGCCCGAGCCCCATCAGCGCGACGCCGCCCGCGCCGGCCGTGCGTGCGCCGACGCGGGCCGCAACGGCACCGGAGCCGAACGACACGAGCGCGAACGGCACCGACATCGGCAGCAGTGCGAGGCTGGCGCCGCTGGCGTCGAGCACGTGGTGGCTTTGCCATGCGAGCGGGAGCACGAACAGCATCCCGTAGCCGCCGAACGTCATGGCGCCGTTGCCGACCAGCATCCCGCGGAACGCGCGATTCGCGAACAGGTCGAGCGGCACGAGCGCGGCCGTGCCGAGCCGCCGTTCGATCCGCACGAACAGCGCGATCGCGGCCGCGCCGGTCCCGATTAGCAGCGCCGCGCGCTGCGGGTCGTGGCGCGCGTCGATCGTCGCGAATACGACGCAGCCGATCGCGATCGCACCGAGCACCTGCGCGGCCGGATCGAAGCGCCGGCCCCGCGGATCGGCCGATTCCGGCACGACGGCGCTGGCGAGTGCGATCGCGGCGATGCCGAACGGAATCACGACGCCGAAGATGCTGCGCCAGCCGAACGCGTGGATCAGCACGCCGCCGAGCGTCGGGCCGACGATCATCGCGATGCCGCCGCACGCGGCCCAGATGCCGAGCGCGCGTGCGCGTTCGGCCGGATCGCGCCAGAGCACGCGGACGATCGCGAGCGACGCGGGGATCAGCAGCGCGGCGCCCGCGCCGGCGAGCGCGCGGCCCGCGATCAGCACGCCCAGCGTCGGCGCGAGCGCGCACACGACCGACGCGCCGCTCAACACCGTCGCGCCGAGCACGAATGCACGCCGCCGACCGTACAGGTCGCCGATCAGGCCGCCCGTGAGCAGCAGCACCGCATACGCGAGGTTGTACGCGTCGATCACCCACTGCAGCGCGCTGACGCGGGCGCCGAACGCGGTGCCGATCGGTTCGGTCGCGAGATTGACGATCGCCGTGTCGATCTGCGCGATCAGCACGGCGATGCACAGCGCCGGCAGCACGAGGCGATGCCGGGCCGGCGCGGCGACATCGGCCGCACGGGTGGCAGCAGGGCGGCGTATCGGATTCACAGGCGTTCTCCCGCGCGCTTCATTACCGTGCGCTACCGGCCAGCGTGCCCGCGTCGCGCGAACGCTCGATGTCGGGGCTGCGATACGCGCGTTCGGGAATCTCGGCGAGCCGCGACGGATGCACCTGCCGCGGCGCCAGCCCGTAGAACTTCTGGAAGCTCATGATCAGCGGCGACCACTTGTCCGGATCGATGCGGTCCGGATGACCGTCCATCAGCAGGTCGGGATGCACGTGCACGCGCTGGATGCGCAGCTCGAACACGCGGATGCGGCCGCGCAGGTCGGGCGTGTCGTCGCCGATTCCGTAGGTGGCCGCGACGACCGCCTCCATGTGCACCGGGCATTCGAGCGCGCGCGGCGGCGTGACGGTTTGCGATGCCGCTTCGGTCAGCCCGGCCGTGCCGAACTTGTCCGGTTCGAATACGTAGCCCTTCGCGCGTTTGCCGTCGGGTACCGGGTACGTGCCCGTCGTGCGCGCGATTCGGTCGACCGCGTCCGCCTGCGCCGACGACGGCAGGTTCAGCACGCATTCGCCGGTGCGCAGCAGGTTGCGGGTGGTCTGCGAACTGGCGGCGATGCCGATCACGCCGCGCCAGCCGAGCCAGAACGCGGACGAGATCGGCGCGAGATTGGCCGTGCCGTTTTCGTTCAGCGTGCTGACCAGCACGACGGGCGTGCCGAAGTAGAGGATGTTCGGTTCGGTGACGCAATGCGGTGCATTCATGGTCGAGGCCTTTGTTGACGGGATCGGTTCCCATGCTGATCCCGTCGCGGCGATGCGGCGCTCCGAATCTTGTCGTGTCATTCCGGACGATGCGCGCGGACCGCGCCGGCAGCGCGCGGGCTTTTCCGCTACAGTAAGAAATCGAAGGCCGCACCCGCCCGCATCGCGCCGGCGCGTGCAGTCACGTTCCGCCAACGCACACGAGGGCCTGATGGACACCGAGCAACGCTACACCGCCAACGCGCCGACCCGCGCGGAAGTCGACGCACTGGGCGGCGCAACCGTCATCGAATTCGGCGCGAACTGGTGCGGGATCTGCGCAGGCGCGCAGCCCGCGATCACGGCGTCGTTCTCCGCGCATCCTGCCGTGCGGCACTTGAAGATCGAGGACGGCCCCGGCCGTCCGCTCGGCCGCTCGTTCGGCGTGAAGCTGTGGCCGACGCTGGTGTTCCTGCGCGACGGGGTCGAAGTCGCACGCGTCGTGCGCCCCGCCGACGCGAAACAGATCGAAGCCGACGGCTTCGCCGCGCTGGCCTGAGGTCATGGCGATGCAACAGGCCATCACGCACGTCGGCGTCGACACGCGCGGCGGCGGCCTCGTCGAAATTACGCCGCAGGTGCGCGCGTTCGTCGACCAGCAGGCGATCCGAACCGGCCTGCTCACGGTGTTCTGCCGCCATACGTCGGCGTCGCTGCTGATCCAGGAGAACGCGGATCCGTCGGTGCAGCGCGATATCGAACGCTATTTCGCGACGCTCGCGCCCGAGGACGACACGCGCTACGAGCACGACACCGAAGGCGCCGACGACATGCCCGCGCATCTGCGCACGGCGCTCACGCAGGTGCAACTATCGATCCCGGTCGAGCACGGACGCATGGTGCTCGGCACGTGGCAGGGGATCTATCTATTCGAGCATCGTCGCGCGGCGCACCGGCGCGATATCGTGCTGCATCTGCTCGGCGAGTAGGCGAGTAGGCGAGTAGGCGAGTAGGCGAGTAGGCGAGTAGGCGAATCGCCGGGCAACGGGCACGCGTGATGCCGCGCCGGCGCGCGGCTCAGGCGAGCAGTGTCTCGACGAGCGCGCCGAGCTCGCGCAGGTGGACCGGCTTCGGCAGGAACGCGTCGAACACCCGCTGGTTCTCGCGCAGCGCCGCCGATTCATACGCGCTGACGCCGAGGATCGCCGGATGCCGACCGTTGTCGTCGGGTTCCGCCACCGCCCGAATACGCCGCGCCACGTCGAATCCGCTCAGGTCCGGCAGTTCGAGATCGAGCACGACGAGGTCGTAGCGGCCCGTGCCGAAGCGCGCGACGCCTTCCTGCCCGGTGCCGCACAGATCGGCGTCGACGCCGAGCGCCGAGAGCATCGCGCCGAGCGTTTCGCGCGCGTTGTCGTTGTCGTCGACCACCAGCGCGCGCCGGCCGTGGTACGCCAGCGCGGGCGGCGGCGCGGGCGCATCGCCGGCGGCAGTGCCGGCCGTATCGACGCCCGGCACTTCGACCGGCAGCGTCACGACGAACTCGCTGCCTTCGCCGACCACGCTGCGCACGTCCACATGCCCGCGTAGCGTCGTCACGATTTCGCGCACGACCGCGAGCCCCATGCCGATCCCATCGACGTGCAGCCCGACCGCGTCGTTCGCGCGATAGAACGGCTCGAAGATCTTCGACAGATGTTGTTTCGCGATGCCGGCGCCGGTGTCGCGCACGGCGATCTTCAATTGCTGGCCGGCCGCCGCGTCGGCAAGCGTGATCGCGACCGTGATCGAGCCGCCGACAGTGTACTTGACCGAGTTCTCGATCAGATTCGACAGCACCTGTCGCAGCAGCTTGCGATCGGAGCGGATCGCGAGGCCGGGCGGCTCGACGAGCTGCGTGACCGCGATCCGTTTCGCGACGATCTTCTCGCGTAGCGGTTCGAGCGCTTCGGCGAGCAGCGGCGCGATGCCGACGGTCTCCAGTTCGGCGACGCGCTTCGTCGAGCGCAGCTTGATGTAGTCGGTGAGGTCCTTGACGAGCGCCTCCAGCGACAGCGCGGAGTTCTGCAGCCGCCGAATCGTCTTCAGGTTCGCGTCGGACTGCGAGCGCGCGAGCAGGATCTCGATCGATCCGCAGATCGCCTGCAGCGGCGTGCGCAGTTCGTGGCTGACCATCCCGAGGAACGCATTCTTCGCCTCGATCATCTCGAACGCGCGGTCCGACGCCTTGCGCTCCGCATCGAGCGCGGCGTTTTGCCGTTCGAGCAGGTCGTCGCGCGTGCGCATCGTATAGAGCAGCAGCAGGAACAGCGCGCACAGGAGCACACCGAGCACGATGCCGAGGATCAGGATCGCGCGCTGTTTGTCCTTCAGTTGATGGAACGTGAAATCGCGCTGAGCCATTTCGATCGCGCGGAAGTAGTTCGCGAGGCCGTTAACTTTCGGCCAATACGCATTGACTTCGTCGATCACCTGCCGCGCCTGCATCGGCGACTCGCGCAGCAGCGGCACCTCGCGCTTCAGGCGCGTCATGAATTCGCCCAGCGCGTCGATCTCGTTGCGCGCGCGCGGGACGCGCAGCCAGTATTGGGACACTTCCGACGGCCGCTGCAGGAACCCGAACGACACCGACAGGCTGTCGAGCTGCATCTGCACGTGATCGAAGTCGTCGTCCTCGCGCGTCGCGTAAAGAATCAGCTGACGATCGAAGCGCGTATAGACGTTTCGGTATTGCGCGGCGGTCCAGAACACGCCTTCGCGCGGCCCCTCGAGCACGCCCTCGTTGACCGAGGTGGCGAGGAGATCCCACAGCAGGAACGCCCACGCGGCGAACCCCATGATCCACAGCGAGCCGAGGACCAGGATGATTTTTCTATTTTTCCATCGCCGCCGCGTCATGTCACTTCACGGTCAGACCGATGATCTGCCACGCGAACTTGGCTTCGCCGAGCGGCGTCTTCAGCTCGTCGGGATACTGGTCTCGCGGATACATGATCCACAACGGGCCGTAGTTGTCGTTGCCGAGCACCTTGCCGTTCATCGTCCGCGCGAGGATCACGCCGTACTTGTCGGCGTCCGACACGGGAATCGTGAACGTGTATTCGTCGATGCAGCGAAATTCGATCTGCGTGCCGTGCGCGCCGACCGTCTTCAGCACGTCGGACAGGCGCGGGCCGGTGAAGGTCGCCTTCGGCGTCCAGCTCGTCGACGTGACGATCGTATGCTGCGGCAGCGCCATCAGCGCCTGCTCGGAAAAGACGTAGCTCATCTTTCCCTGCTGGTTGCTCTTGCTGATCTTGCCGTCGACGGTGAACGTGAACGACGACGCGGCCCACGCCGCGGTGGCCATCCCGAGCAGGCAGGTTGTCAGCAGGCTTTTGATCCAGATGGTTGAAATGCGCATGTTTTTCCCTCGGTCTTATGGTGCGTGTAGCGGGTTGTCGCGCCGGTCGCCGTTTCCGTGCTCGGTGCTCAGTTCGTCGCGGCCGCTGCCGCCGGCAGCGTGAGTTTCAGTTCGCGGGCGACTTCCGCGAACAGGATCGGCAGGCGCACGGGCTTTTCTTCGCAGCGCGCGTTGTAGTGCGACACGATGTGCGCAATCTCGTCCTCGCTCGCTTCGCCGGTCGAGATCTTGCCAGTCAGCAGGAAGATCGGCGCGCCGCTGTTCTCGCTCGAGCGGATGCCGCGCACGAGTTCGGCGGCCGTCTGGTCGCCGAGCATCCAGTCGAGGATGTAGCCATCGAAATCCTCGACCTCTAGCGCCTTGCGGAAGCTCGCACCGTCGAAGTACGGAATCGCGTTCACGCCTTTCTCGATGAAGTATTCACAGACCGTTTCGGCGACGTCGTGCGAATCGTCGACCACGGCGATGCGCGCCGCGTACACATTCGGCTGCGCCGAGCGCAGCTCGATCACGTCGACCGGATACGTGCGGCCCTCACGCGCATGCTCGCGTTCGGTGACGATCCATTCGCCCTGCCACTGCAGCGCGACGAAATCCGTTTCGATCTGGCTGGTCGCCTTCGTCGAGATCGCGGCGCGGCAGCGAAAGCGCTTCGACTCGATCACGAACGTCGCGTCGATCATCTCGGCCGCGGCCGGCTGCGTGCCCTTGTCGTCGAGCAGGATCGCGGGCGGCACGCCGAAGTGCGTCGCGATGTCCTGCAACTGCGACAGGTTCCACGGGATCAGGCCTTTCATCTTGCGCGTGACGACCGAGAAGCTCAGGCCGAGCACGTTCGCGATCGTCGTGTTGTGGCTGCGCGGCGGAATGCCGTTCCGGTTCAGGAGATCGCGCACCTTGTTGGCGGTGATGAGATCGACGTTGGCCTGCTCGGTGGTGGACATCTCGATGGGGTCTCCAGGGGTTTTGGGCGAGGTAGAGCATATCAAAGCTGACGTGTCACGCAAACTTCAAACACGCTAAGGGCCTTGACATGCCGTTTTTCTCCATTATTATTGCTCACCACGTCACTATTGTTTGTTGCGTCATGTTTGGAGATCGATTCCGGCCCTGGTCGGACAGCGAAAAGCGGCAGCAATGAAGTAGTGATGGAACGATTCGAAGAGAGAACCTGAGAGAGCCTAGGACTGCGTGTCGGCGTTGGCGGATGGAATTGTATCCGCTGCGCCGCGCGCAACCGGGTACGAGCTCGCGGGGTGGGATAGCTCGAAGCATTGCGGCGCCGATAAAAATTTGAGGAAAGTACCCATGTATCGCCGTTTACTCGCACCGGGGCTGTTGTTGCTGTTGGCCGCGTGCGCGCAGGATCCGTCCGTCACCGGGAACACGGTACGGATCTGCGACGACACAGGTTGTTCCGATCGCCCTAAAGATCAGGTCTCCTATCAAAAAAGGGACGAGGCGGA
>NZ_JACCQB010000046.1:0-54365 GCF_015712265.1 Burkholderia sp. 9777_1386
GCGCTGAGGGTGGGGGAGGCGGTGGACGACGACATGATGATGGAATTGGGTGATGCGGCGGATTATAAGTCGAATCCGCGATATGCCGGTCTGTCAGACGTACCGGCAGCGCGATTTTGGCCGTCTGGCCGAGGCCCGCGCGCGGTAATCGTCGATCGGTTTTGACTTCGGTGCTAACCCCATGTATAATCACGTGTTTTCCGCGCGTGGTGTGCGGAAAAATTGGATCCAGAGTGAGGTTCTCAATGTACGCGGTCATAAAAACCGGCGGCAAGCAGTACAAGGTTGCCGTTGGCGAAAAACTCAAAGTAGAACAGATACCGGCTGACATTGACGCTGAAATCACGCTCGACCAGGTTCTCGCAGTGGGCGAAGGCGAATCGATTAAGTTCGGTACGCCGCTGGTCAGTGGGGCTTCCGTCAAGGCCACCGTTGTGTCGCACGGTCGTCATGCCAAGGTCACCATCTTCAAGATGCGTCGCCGGAAGCACTACCAAAAGCACGGCGGCCACCGCCAGAACTACACTGAGCTGCGCATCGACGCGATCAACGCGTAAGCGCCTCGGTAAAGGAGCAATCAGATGGCACACAAAAAGGCAGGCGGCTCTTCCCGGAACGGCCGCGACTCCGAGTCGAAACGTCTCGGCGTGAAAGTGTACGGCGGCCAGGCAATCAATGCCGGCGGCATCATCGTGCGTCAGCGCGGTACGCGCATGCACGCTGGCGAGAACGTCGGCATGGGCAAGGATCACACCCTGTTCGCGCTGGTCGACGGTCACGTCAAGTTCGCGACGAAGGGCGCGGACAAGAAGCATCTGGTCATCGTCGTCCCGGCGGCTGCCTAAGTCAGGCACCCACGGGCTTCGTAGCCGAAAGGCCCCGCAGTCTTCGCGGGGCCTTTTTTATTGGGTCGCCGCCTGCAAATGCGGGCCGGCGACCCTCGCGCGACCGGCGTACGATCGGCCGAACGGCAGATTGTTCAAGCGTGCCGGCGCGCGGCACAATAGCGGAAATACTGGGCGGAGTGACGAATGAAGTTCATTGACGAAGCACGAATCGAAGTCATCGCCGGCGACGGAGGCGATGGCAGCGCGTCGATGCGCCGCGAGAAATTCGTCCCGTTCGGCGGGCCGGACGGTGGCGACGGCGGCCGCGGCGGTAGCGTTTACGCGATCGCCGACCGCAACATCAACACGCTGATCGACTACCGTTACGCGAAGAAGCACCTCGCGCGCAACGGCGAAAACGGTCGCGGCTCGGATTGCTACGGCAAGGGCGGCGACGATGTCACGCTGCGCATGCCGGTCGGCACCATCATCAGCGACATGGACACGGGCGAGCTGATCGCCGACCTGACCGAGCACGACCAGCGGGTGATGCTCGCGCAGGGCGGCGCCGGCGGCCTCGGCAACCTGCATTTCAAGTCGAGCACGAACCGCGCGCCGCGCCAGAAGACGGACGGCAAGCCGGGCGAGCGGCGCATGCTGAAGCTCGAGCTGAAGGTGCTCGCCGACGTCGGCCTGCTCGGCATGCCGAACGCGGGCAAGTCGACCTTCATCTCGTCGGTGTCGAACGCGAAGCCGAAGATCGCCGACTACCCGTTTACGACGCTCGCGCCGAATCTCGGCGTGGTGCGGGTCGGTCCGAGCAAGAGCTTCGTGATCGCCGATATCCCGGGGCTGATCGAAGGCGCGGCCGAAGGCGCGGGCCTCGGGCATCAATTCCTGCGCCATCTGCAGCGTACCGGTGTGCTGCTGCATCTGGTCGATCTCGCGCCGTTCGACGAAAGCGTCGATCCGGTCGCGGAAGCGACGGCGATCGTCGGCGAGCTGCGCAAGTACGACGAGGCGCTCTACGAGAAGCCGCGCTGGCTCGTGCTCAACAAGCTGGACATGGTGCCGGAAGACGAGCGCGAGGCGCGCGTCGCGGATTTCCTCGACCGCTTCGGCTGGGACGGCCCCGTGTTCGAGATCTCGGCGCTGACGGGCCAGGGCTGCGAAGCGCTGTGCTACGCGATCTACGACTACCTTTCCGAGCATTCGGACGCGCATCGCGCGGCGGAGGCGGAGGATCTCGCGGCCGACGTGCGTTTCCGCGATGCGCCGCCGGCGAAGGGCGGTGCGACGCCGGGCGACGACGCCTGAGCGTTCGCCAACGCGCCGGGCGTGCCGCCCGGCGTTGGCGTTCAATCGCGCCCGGCCGGGCAGGCATCAGATACAGGAGACAGTGCAGGATGCGTTCGATCATCGCGGATTCGAAGCGATTGGTGGTGAAGGTGGGCTCCAGCCTCGTGACCAACGACGGCAAGGGGCTCGATCATGCTGCAATCGGCCGCTGGGCGGCCCAGATCGCTGCGCTGCGTGCGCAGGGCAAGGAAGTCGTGCTCGTCAGTTCGGGCGCGATTGCCGAAGGTATGCAGCGGCTCGGCTGGAGCAAGCGGCCGCGGGAAATCGACGAGTTGCAGGCCGCCGCCGCGGTCGGCCAGATGGGGCTCGCGCAAGTCTACGAAAGCCGCTTCACCGAGCACGGCATCCGCACTGCGCAGATCCTGCTCACGCATGCCGATCTGGCGGACCGCGAGCGCTACCTGAATGCGCGTTCGACGCTGCTCACGCTGCTGCGGCTCGGCGTCGTGCCGATCATCAACGAAAACGACACGGTGGTCACCGACGAAATCAAGTTCGGCGACAACGACACGCTCGGCGCGCTCGTCGCGAACCTGATCGAAGGCGATGCGCTGATCATCCTCACAGACCAGTCGGGGCTGTTTACGGCCGATCCGCGCAAGGACCCGAATGCGACGCTCGTCGGCGAGGCCAATGCGGGCGCCCCCGAGCTCGAGGCGATGGCAGGCGGCGCGGGTTCGAGTCTCGGTCGCGGCGGGATGCTGACGAAGATCCTCGCGGCGAAGCGTGCGGCGCACAGCGGCGCGAATACCGTGATCGCGAGCGGCCGGGAGGCCGACGTGCTCGTGCGTCTGGCGGCCGGCGAGGCGATCGGCACGCAACTGATCGCACGGACCGCGCGGATGGCGGCACGCAAGCAATGGATGGCCGACCATCTGCAGGTCCGCGGCCACGTCGTGATCGACGCGGGCGCGGTCGAGAAGCTGACGGCCGGCGGCAAGAGCCTGCTGCCGATCGGCGTGATCGACGTGCAGGGCGCATTCGCGCGCGGCGAAGTCATCGCATGTGTCGGCCCGGACGGGCGCGAGGTGGCGCGCGGGCTCACGAACTACAGCAGTGCGGAAACGAAGCTGATTCACCGCAAGCCGAGCGGCGAGATCGAGACCGTGCTCGGCTACATGCTGGAGCCCGAACTGATTCATCGCGACAACCTCGTGCTGGTGTGATCGCCGGCCGGGTGCCGTCGTTCAAATGAAAAAGCCCGCGCAATGCGGGCTTTTTCGTGCGGCGGGACGATGCGGGCGGCCCGCATCGCGTACCGTCAGCGCAACTGCGTCATCGCGGTGCGGTGGAACCGGATGTTTTCGAGGATCTGCCGGGTCGAGCCCTGCGGCATCTTGTTCGCGCAGAAGTAGTCCTGGTAGAGCGCGGAGTGGTAGGCGTTCAGCTCGCCGTTCTCGATGCGCCGCCAGTCGTTCTCGACCGTGCGATCCCAGCCGTTGTGGTCGGCGTTCAGGCCCGCGTACTGGCGCCATTCGTAGGTGTCGCAGCGGATGCCTTCGTAGTTCACGTTGCGGGCACCGGCCGGGCTCGTGATGACGACTGCGTAGCGCACGACGCCGTCGGTGCCGACGTCGAGCGACTTCGCATCGACGAAGAACTTGAGTGGCGTGTTCTGCGACACGTTGAACGGCAGCAGATCGCCCGTTTGCGGCAGCGGCGGCAGCGTGTCGACGGTATTTTCCTTCCAGCTTCCCTGACGGTCGAGCAGGTACACGAACTCGCTGTCATCCTTGTTGGACGGCGCTTTCGAGTTCGCGCAGCCGGCCAGGGCGGCCAGCGCGGCGATCGATGCGAGCGCGAGAGCAATCGCTTTCAATATGCATTCCTCGTAAAAAAAGGGCGCGACACAAGGTCGCGCCCGGTCATGCAGTCCGACTCGTCATTTGCCGACGATTACGCGGGGCGGCATCTCGTCGAGCGTGCTCGCCTCCACTTCGATCTCCGAACAGACTACCGATGCGTCGACAATCGTCAGCGTCTGGGCCTGTGCGCCGATGACGCGCGGATAGCGCGACACACGCGGCCCGCGCGGCTTCTCGGCTCGCTGCGCCGGGCGGCGCAGGAAGCGCGACAGTTCCGTCAGCGCCAACTGATAGACATCCCGCTTGAACTCGATCACCGCATCGAGCGGCACCCAGTACTCGTTCCAGCGCCACGCATCGAACTCCGGGTGGTCGGTCGCGCGCAAGCAAATGTCGCAATCGCGTCCAACCATCCGCAGCAGGAACCAGATCTGCTTCTGGCCGCGGTAATGACCGCGTACTTCGCGTTTGATGAACTTGTCAGGCACCTCGTAACGCAACCAGTCGCGAGTGCGGCCGATTATCTTGACGTGTTCCGGATGCAGGCCCGTTTCCTCGTGCAGTTCCCGGTACATCGCCTGCATGGGGGTCTCGCCGTACTTGATCCCACCTTGAGGAAACTGCCAGGAATGCTCGCGGAGCCGCTTGCCCCAAAACACCTCGTTGCGCGCGTTCAAGAGGATGATGCCGACGTTCGGGCGAAAGCCTTCACGATCCAGCATACAACCACCTTCGAATCCTTTAAAATTGCTTTGATTATAAACAGATAACGGGCGCTGCGCACCGTGACGGAGCGAATCCGCGCGGGGTACGCCGGCTGAATTGTCCCTGATTAGTCTGCTACGTCGTCTGCGCCATCGTCGTCCCTCGTTGTTCGCCGCGCGCAGCTTTTTCACCTTGAAACTTTTTCGGGCGCCCCGCCTGGGGGCGCCGTTTTTGGAACCGTCCGCATGAAAGCTTCCCGTTTCTTTATCGGCACCCTGAAAGAGGCACCCGCCGACGCAGAGATCGTCAGCCACAAGCTGATGGTCCGCGCCGGCATGATCCGTCGCGTCGCCGGCGGCATCTACAACTACCTGCCGGTCGGCCTGCGTTCGATTCGCAAGGTCGAGGCGATCGTGCGCGAGGAAATGAACCGGGCGGGCGCCATCGAGCTGCTGATGCCGGCCGTGCAACCGGCCGAGCTGTGGCAGGAGTCGGGCCGCTGGGAGCAGTACGGCCCCGAGCTGCTGCGCTTCAAGGACCGCAAGGACAACGATTTCGTGATCGGGCCGACGCACGAGGAAGTCGTCACCGACATCGCGCGCAACCAGATCAAGAGCTACCGGCAGATGCCGGTGAACTTCTACCAGATCCAGACGAAGTTCCGCGACGAGATCCGTCCGCGCTTCGGCGTGATGCGCGGCCGCGAATTCATCATGAAGGACGCGTATTCGTTCGACAAGGATGCGGCCGGTCTGAACGAGTCGTACCGCAAGATGTACGACGCGTACGTGCGCATCTTCTCGCGCCTCGGCCTCGAGTTTCGCGCGGTCGCGGCCGACAGCGGCTCGATCGGCGGCAACTTCTCGCACGAGTTCCACGTGATCGCCGACACCGGCGAGGACGCGATCGCGTACTGCCCGACGTCCGAGTTCGCGGCGAACGTCGAGGCGGCCGAAGCGCTGCCGCTGATTGCCGAGCGCGCGGCGCCCGCCGAAGCGATGGAAAAGGTCGCGACGCCCGGCAAGGCGAAGTGCGAGGCCGTCGCCGAACTGCTGTCGATCCCGCTCGAGCGCACGATCAAGTCGATCGTGCTCGCAACCGACAACGAAGGCGCCGAGCCGACCATCTGGCTCGTGATGCTGCGCGGCGACCACGACCTGAACGAGATCAAGGTGTCGAAGCTGCCGGGCCTGAAGAACCACCGCTTCGCGACCGAGCAGGAAATCGTCGAGTGGTTCGGCACGCCGCCGGGCTATCTCGGCCCGGTCGGCACGAAGAAGCCGGTGAAGGTGATCGCCGACCGCACGGTCGCGAACATGAGCGACTTCGTCGTCGGTGCGAACGAGGTCGACTATCACATCGCCGGCGTGAACTGGGGCCGCGACCTGCCGGAGCCGGACGTCGCCGACGTGCGCAACGTGAAGAAGGGCGATCCGTCGCCGGACGGCAAGGGCGTGATCGACATCTGCCGCGGCATCGAAGTCGGCCACGTGTTCCAGCTCGGCACCAAGTACTCGGAAGCGATGGGCGCGACGTTCCTCGACGAGTCGGGCAAGCCGCAGCCGATGCTGATGGGCTGCTACGGCGTCGGCATCACGCGTATTCTCGGCGCGGCGATCGAACAGAACTTCGACGACCGCGGCATCATCTGGCCGGAGTCGATCGCGCCGTTCGAGGTCGTGCTGTGCCCGATGGGCTATGACCGCAGCGACCTGGTGCGCGAGACGGCCGACAAGCTGTACGCGGAACTCGTCGCGGCCGGCATCGACGTGATCCTCGACGATCGCGGCGAGCGCCCGGGCGTGATGTTCGCCGACTGGGAACTGATCGGCGTGCCGCATCGTCTGGTGATCGGCGAGCGCGGCCTGAAGGAAGGCAAGATCGAGTACCAGGGCCGCCGCGATGCCGAAGCGACGCTGCTGCCGGCCGACACGGCCGCGGCGACGGTCGCCGAGAAGATCCGCGCCGCGCTCGCGCACTAAGCGCGGCGACCGGGGGACACGATGGAATACACGTTCCTGTCGGCCACCGTGCTCCTCGTGCTGATCACGGATCCGCTCGGCAACATCCCGCTGTTCATTTCGGCGATGCGGGATGTGCCGCGCGAGCGGCGCGTGAAGCTGATCCTGCGTGAAGTGGGGATCGCGTTCGTGATCCTGCTGTTCTTCATGGTGGTCGGCGACCGCTTCCTGCGGATGATGAGCCTCACCGACCTGTCGCTGCGGCTCGGCGGCGGGATCGTGCTGTTCCTGATCGCGCTGCGGATGATCTTCCCGCATCCGGATGGCGCGCTCGGCAGCGATCCGCGCGCGGGCGGCGAGCCGTTCATCGTGCCGCTCGCGATTCCGGCGCTGGCCGGGCCGTCCGCGCTCGCGACGGTGATGCTGCTGACGTCGCAGGCGCCGGGCAAGATGTTCGAGTGGGTCGGCGCGCTGACGGTCACGATGATCGTCTGCGCGATCACGCTGGTGCTGGCCGAAAGGATTCAGGCGTGGCTCGGCGAACGGACCGTCGCGGCGTTCGAGCGGCTGATGGGCCTCGTGCTCGTCGCGATCTCGGTCGAGATGCTGCTCGCGGGCATTCGCGCGTTCGTGCACCAGTTGCAGCCGTAGCGCGGGCGGGCGGTCGACGAAAAAAAGCGGCGCGCCGGGAAACCGGCGCGCCGCTTTCTGTTTATATGGCGGGCAGGGCGGCGATCAGACGTTCGCGGTCAGCGCGCGGATCGTCGGCAGGTTGCGCCAGTAGCCCTTCGCGTCCATCCCGCAGCCGAACACGTAGCGGTCCGGCACCGAGAAGCCGCAGAAGTCCGGGTGCAGCGGTTTCGCCTTCGCGAGCGTCTTCTCGCACAGCACGGCCGACATGAAACGCTGCGCGCCCATGTCGAGGATGCGGTCGCGGATCGCGGCCATCGTCTCGCCTTCGTCGAGGATGTCGTCGAGTACGAGCACGATGCGGTCCTTCACCGATTCGCGCGGCGCGACGCGCCAGTGCATCTCCGGGCTGCCCTGCGTCGTGTTGCGGTAGCGGGTCAGGTGGATGTAGTCGAATTCGAGCGGGAAATCGAGATGCGGCAGCAGCATCCCGGTAAACACCGCGGCGCCGCCCATCACCGAGAGAACGAGCGGGAACGCGTCGCCGATCTCGGCGCGGATCGCGTCGGCCATCTTCGAGATCGACGCGTTGACGGCATCGGCCGAGACGATCTCTTCGGAGTGGTCGAAAATGTGGAGGGCTTCTTCGCGGTTCATGTGTTCTGGCGGGCAGTCGGTATACAAATAAGAATGAAGCAGAACGGCAGGCGCGCGCTACGGCAAAAACCCGCGCGCCCGCCGACGGGCGAAATCAGCGCATGCCGGGCATCATGCCCTTCAGGCCGCGCATCATCTTCTGCATGTTGCCGCCCTTCAGCTTCTTCATCATCGTACGCATCTGGTCGTACTGGTTCAGCATCCGGTTGACTTCCTGCACCGGCACGCCCGCGCCGGCTGCAATGCGGCGCTTGCGCGTCGCCTTGATGATCTCGGGTTTCGCGCGCTCGGCGGGCGTCATCGAGCTGATGATCCCTTCCATCCGGCGGATCGACTTCTCGGCCTGGCCCATGTCGGCGCCGGCCGCCGCCTGCTGGAACTGCGCGGGAAGCTTATCCATCAGCGACGACAGGCCGCCCATGTTCTTCATCTGCGAGATCTGCGCGCGGAAATCGTTCAGGTCGAAATCGCCGCCTTTCTTGACCTTGTCGGCGAGCTTCTGCGCGGCCTGGACATCGACGCCGCGCTGCGCCTCCTCGACGAGCGCGAGGATGTCGCCCATGCCGAGGATCCGGTTCGCCATCCGGTCGGGGTGGAACACCTCGAGGCCGTCGAGCTTCTCGGCGACGCCGACGAACTTGATCGGCTTGCCCGTGACGTGACGCACCGACAGCGCGGCGCCGCCGCGCGAGTCGCCGTCGAGCTTGGTCAGCACGACGCCGGTGAGCGGCAGCGTGTCGTTGAACGCCTTCGCGGTGTTGACCGCGTCCTGGCCGAGCATCGCGTCGACGACGAACAGCGTTTCGGCCGGCTTCAGCGTGCCGTGCAGCGCGGCGATTTCCTGCATCATCGCCTCGTCGATGCCGAGGCGGCCGGCCGTGTCGACGAGCAGCACGTCATGGTAGTGGCGCTTCGCCCAGTCGACGGCGGCGAGCGCGATGTCGACGGGCTTCTGGTCCGGCGTGGACGGGAAGAAGTCGGCGCCGACCTGCTCGGTCACCGTTTTCAGCTGCATGATCGCAGCCGGGCGATACACGTCGCACGACACGGTCAGCACCTTCTTCTTGTACTTCTCGCGCAGCAGCTTCGCGAGCTTGCCGACGGTCGTGGTCTTGCCCGCGCCCTGCAGGCCGGCCATCAGGATCACGGCGGGCGGCGTGACCGCGAGGTTCAGCTCGGCGGCCTTGCCTTCGTAGTCGCCGCCGATCACGGCGGTCAGTTCCTTCTGGACCACGCCGACGAGCGCCTGGCCCGGCGACAGGCTGCTGATCACTTCTTCGCCGAGCGCCTTTTCCTTGACCTTGGCGATGAATTCGCGAACGACCGGCAGCGACACGTCGGCTTCCAGCAGCGCGAGACGCACCTCGCGGAGCATCTCCTGCGTGTTCGCCTCGGTGAGCCGGGCCTCGCCGCGCAGCGTCTTGACGACGCGCGCCATCCGTTGAGTGAGATTGTCGAGCATGGGGAGCGATGGACAGTGGGGCCCGAAGGCGCGGCGGAACCGAACAAAGGGAGCCGTCGCGGGAAGGGGGCCTAGTGTAAACTTCGAACATGGATATTGTACTGTATGCCCTCACCGCATTCCTGTACGGCGGCCTCGCCGTCGCAGGCTGGCGCTCGCACCGCCAGGGCGCGACGCCGCTCGTCGCGAGCGTGCCGGCCGTGCCGGTTCCGGCGTCCGCCGCGTCCGGGATGAGCGGGGCCGGCCGCGCGCTGCTGTTCGCCGCGCTGGTCGCGCACGGCGTGCTGCTCCACATGACGATCTTTCCGAACGACGCGATGGTGTTCGGCTTCGCGTTCGCGCTGTCGGCGATGTTCTGGCTCGGCGCCGGCATCTACTGGATCGAGAGCTTCTTCTTCCCGCTCGACAGTCTGCGCCTGCTGGTGCTGCCGCTCGCGTGCGGCGCGTCGCTGCTGCCGCTCGTGTTCGGCGGCGTGCGGGTGCTTCCTTATGCCGCAGCGCCGCTGTTCAAGCTGCATTTCCTGATCGCGAACATCGCCTACGGGCTGTTCGCGATCGCCGCGCTGCACGCGATCCTGATGCTGATGGTCGAGCGCCGCCTGCAGTCGCTGAGAAGCGGTGGGCGCGACGGCTCGACGGGCTGGATCGCGAGCTGGCTCGAAACGCTGCCGCCGCTGCTCACGCTCGAGAAGCTGCTGTTCCGCCTGATCGGCGCTGGCTTCGTGCTGCTGACGTTGACGCTCGCGTCGGGCATCCTGTTCAGCGAGCAGGTCGACGCGCGCATGTTGCGGCTCGACCACAAGACGGTGTTCGCGATCCTGTCGTGGCTGATGTTCGGCGGCCTGCTGGTTGCCCGCAAGACGTCGGGCTGGCGCGGCCGCGGCGCCGCGCGCTGGGTGCTCGTGTCGTTCGCCGCGCTGCTGCTCGCGTATGTCGGCAGCCGGTTCGTTTTCGAGGTGCTGCTGCACCGCTCCGTGGTTTGACCGCAGGTTTCCGATGCGACAGATTCTTCTCCTGATCCTTCTCTTCTTCGCGGGTTCGTGGCTCGCGCGCAAGCTGCGCCACGCGCAGGAACAGGCGCAGGCGCGCGCCGGCCGCGGCGCCGGTTACGACGGTGCGCCCGGTGCTGGCGCCGGCGCGGCGCGCCCGAGCGGCGACGCGCGGTCGCTGCCGGAACCGATGGTGCGCTGCGCCGAATGCGGCGTGCATGCGCCGAAGGGCGACGCCGTGGCCGCGAGCGGCGAATACTTCTGCAGCGTCGAGCATGCGCAGCGCCACGCCGCGCGCGTGAACGGCCGCGACGCGCGATGAGCGACGCGCCGGCGTTGTCGGTCGACGCGAACGGCTGGGTGCGCGAAGCGCGCCATGCGCCGTCGCCGAACTTCGAGATGCGGCCCGCGGGTGCGGTGCCGACGCTCGTGGTCGTCCACAACATCAGCCTGCCGCCCGGCGAATTCGGCGGCGACGCGATCGAGGCGCTGTTCCTGAATCGCCTCGACTGCGATGCGCACCCCTATTACCAGAGCCACCTGCGCGGCGTGCGCGTGTCCGCCCATTTCCTGATCCGCCGCGGCGGCGAGCTCGTGCAGTTCGTGTCGTGCGACGAGCGCGCGTGGCACGCGGGCGCGTCCGAGTTCTTCGGCCGCACGCGCTGCAACGACTTCTCGATCGGCATCGAGCTCGAGGGCGCGGACGACGTGCCGTTCGACGAGGCGCAATACGCGGTGCTCGCCGCGCTCTCCCGCGCGCTCGCCGCGCGCTACCCGGTCGACGCGTTCGCCGGGCATTCGGACGTCGCACCGGGCCGCAAGACCGACCCGGGCCCGCATTTCGATTGGCAACGCTTCGCGAGCGATGCCGGTTTTTCCGCCGAATACTTTCCTTTCCGTCAGCACTGATCGCGGGGTTTTTTGAGCGGAGAAAGTTTTTTCTCCGACCAATGCCTTGCCGTGTCTGCGCGTGAGCGATGTCAAGACCTCTATCGCAAATTATCCGTTTGGACGTCCTCCGAATGTCCACTATACTTGGTGCCAGTTGAGCAGTTCTGTACTAGATATAGTGTGTGTCGCAGGGGAAAACCCGAGCGGCACCAGCCGGCGGCCACGCCGGCGGACAGGGTTCTCAGGGCGGCGCGTCAGGCCGGGCGGTCCGGGCGTCGCGATCAGCGCAGCGAACATCGACGGGGCAGGGTATACATGACGAAGCACACGACCGGTTTGGTTGTCGCGCATCGACCGAACCGGCTTCCCCGGCGCATCGCTCGCCTCTTACCGCTCGCGCACCGCATTGCGCAGCGTTCGTTTTAATCCGCGGTTCTCTCCGCACCATCCAACACCAGGAGCTTTGCACATGCAAACCACCGACAACGCGACGTCCCAGTACGAGAGCGCCTCGAGCCGTCCGCTCGGCGGGACCGAACAGGGCGCGAAGGCGCTCGCGCCGCAGGCCACGTTCGCCGACTACAAGGTGATCCGCCGCAATGGCAGCGTGGTGTCGTTCGAACCCTCGAAGATCGCGATCGCGGTGACCAAGGCTTTCCTGGCCGTCAATGGCGGGCAGGGCGCGGCATCGGCGCGCGTACGCGAGCAGGTCGAACAACTGACGCACAACGTCGTTCGCGCGCTCGTGCGCAGCCGCCCGAACGGCGGTACGTTCCATATCGAAGACATCCAGGACCAGGTCGAACTCGCGCTGATGCGCGGCGGCGAGCACAACGTCGCGCGTGCGTACGTGCTGTATCGCGAGAAGCGTCACCTCGAGCGCCAGCATGCGGGCGAGGAAGCGGCGGCCGCGGGCGGCGAGTCGACCACCGGCATCAACGTCGTCGACAACGGCGTCACGCGCCCGCTCGACCTGAACGCGCTGCGCGCGCTGATCGTGTCGGCGTGCGACGGCCTCGGCGCTGCGGTTAACCCTGACCCGATCGTCGCGGAGACGGTGAAGAACCTGTACGACGGCGTGCCGATGAGCCAGGTCTACGACTCGGCGATCCTCGCGGCGCGCACGATGATCGAAAAGGATCCGGCATACAGCCAGGTCACGGCCCGCATCCTGCTGCACACGATCCGCCGCGAGATCCTCGGCGAGGAAGTCGTGCAGGCCGAGATGTCGACCCGCTACGCCGAATACTTCCCGCAGTTCCTGAAGCGCGGCGTCGACGCCGGCCTGCTCGACGACAAGCTGCTGCAGTTCGACCTGAAGCGCCTCGGCGAAGCCCTCGACGCGAACCGCGACCTGCAGTTCGGCTACCTCGGCCTGCAGACGCTGTACGACCGCTACTTCCTGCACGTCGACGGCACCCGCATCGAAATGCCGCAGGCATTCTTCATGCGCGTCGCGATGGGCCTGTCGCTGAACGAGATCGACCGCGAAACGCGCGCGATCGAGTTCTACAACGTGCTGTCGAGCTTCGACTTCATGAGCTCGACGCCGACGCTGTTCAACTCGGGCACGCACCGCTCGCAGCTGTCGTCGTGCTACCTGACGACGGTCGCGGACGATCTCGACGGCATCTATGAAGCGCTGAAGGAGAACGCGCTGCTGTCGAAGTTCGCGGGCGGCCTCGGCAACGACTGGACGCGCGTGCGCGCACTCGGCTCGCATATCAAGGGCACGAACGGCAAGTCGCAAGGCGTGGTCCCGTTCCTGAAGGTCGTGAACGACACGGCCGTCGCGGTGAACCAGGGCGGCAAGCGCAAGGGCGCGGTCTGCGCGTACCTGGAATCGTGGCACCTCGACATCGAGGAGTTCCTGGAGCTGCGCAAGAACACCGGTGACGACCGTCGCCGTACGCACGACATGAACACGGCGAACTGGATTCCCGACCTGTTCATGAAGCGCGTGATGGAAGGCGCCGACTGGACGCTGTTCTCGCCGTCGACCTGCCCGGACCTGCACGACAAGTTCGGCGCCGACTTCGAGAAGGCTTACACGGCTTACGAAGACAAGGTCGCGCGCGGCGAGATCAAGCTGTTCAAGAAGATCCCGGCGCAGCAGCTCTGGCGCAAGATGCTCGGCATGCTGTTCGAGACGGGCCACCCGTGGATCACGTTCAAGGATCCGTGCAACGTGCGCTCGCCGCAGCAGCACGTCGGCGTCGTCCACTCGTCGAACCTGTGCACGGAAATCACGCTGAACACGAGCGACACCGAAATCGCGGTGTGCAACCTCGGCTCGGTGAACCTCGTCGCCCACCTGGTGAAGCAGGCCGACGGCAGCTACGCGCTCGACCACGACAAGCTGAAGCGCACGATCAGCGTCGCGATGCGCATGCTCGACAACGTGATCGACATCAACTACTACGCGGTGCCGAAGGCGCGTAACTCGAACCTGAAGCACCGCCCGGTCGGCATGGGCATCATGGGCTTCCAGGACTGCCTGCACCTGCTGCGCACGCCGTACGCGTCGGAAGCGGCGGTCGAGTTCGCGGACCGTTCGATGGAAGCCGTCTGCTACTACGCGTACTACGCGTCGACCGAGCTGGCCGAAGAGCGCGGCCGCTACTCGAGCTACCGCGGTTCGCTGTGGGATCGCGGCATCCTCCCGCAGGACACGCTGAAGCTGCTGACGGAAGCGCGCGGCGGCTACGTCGAGGTCGACACGTCGGAATCGCTCGACTGGACGACGCTGCGTTCGCGGATCGCCGCGCACGGCATGCGCAACTCGAACTGCGTCGCGATCGCGCCGACGGCGACGATCTCGAACATCATCGGCGTGTCGGCCTGTATCGAGCCGACCTTCCAGAACCTGTACGTGAAGTCGAACCTGTCGGGCGAATTCACGGTGGTGAACGAGTATCTCGTCCGCGACCTGAAGGAACGCGGCCTGTGGGACGAGGTGATGGTCGCCGACCTGAAGTACTTCGACGGCATGCTGTCGCGCATCGACCGCATCCCGGCCGACCTGCGCGCGATCTACGCGACCGCGTTCGAGGTCGACCCGACGTGGCTGGTCGAAGCGGCGTCGCGTCGCCAGAAGTGGATCGACCAGGCGCAGTCGCTGAACATCTACATGGGCGGCGCGTCGGGCAAGAAGCTCGACGAGGTCTACAAGCTCGCATGGCTGCGCGGCCTGAAGACGACCTACTACCTCCGCACGATGGCGGCGACGCACGTCGAGAAGTCGACGGTCGCACACGGCGCGCTGAACGCAGTGCCGACGGGCGGTGCAGGCGGCGGCTCGGGCAGCGGCGGCGCGCAAGGCGCGGCGGGCGGTTTCGGTGCGGCAGGCGGCGATGCATCGTCGGGTGCGATCAACGCGGCGCCGGCACTCGCGCCGGTCGAAGCGGACGGTCCGGTGTGCACGATGCGTCCGGGCGATCCCGGCTTCGACGAATGCGAAGCGTGCCAGTAACGCAGTGCGCCTGACCTGAGAAGCAGGCCTGCGCGGCGCACACGACGACCGATCGAGGTTGCAGTGTGCGCCGCTCTCAACTAAAAAAATGATAAGGAATCTGTAACGCGACACCTGCGTTGCAGGCAGTGACAAGCGATCGAAACAGCCCCGACGGCGTCGCGTTTCGATCAGCGTTCGATGCGTCGAGCGCACCTCGCGATACAAGCGCGACTCACATCGCGCGCTGCATGAACGACGATGCGTTGCTCAAAGTGTTGTATCGAGGTCGCAACGCGAATCGAAAAAAGGATTTTTCGTGAGCGAACCCTTTTATCGCTCAGGAAAAGATGGTACAAACCGTTCTAAATTGATGGTGAGAATTTATGCTCAACTGGGATGACGAGAAGACTGCCGTAACCCCCGCGAGCGGAGCGCAGCAAAACGCGATGCGCACCTCCGCCGGGATGGCTGTCGGAATGCAGGCTGCAACGCCTGCCGCCCATCAGGTCCGTGACATTTTCGAAGGCGATCTTGCGGTGCCGCCGCAAGCATCGGCTGTTCCCGCCGGCGGTACGGAAGCGCGGGTCAATGTCGCCGACAAGCGCATCATCAACGGCCAGACTGACGTCAATCAGCTGGTGCCGTTCAAGTACAAGTGGGCGTGGGAAAAGTATCTGGCCGGTTGCGCGAACCACTGGATGCCGCAGGAAATCAACATGTCCCGCGACATCGCACTGTGGAAGGACCCGAACGGTCTGACCGAGGACGAGCGCCGCATCGTGAAGCGCAACCTCGGCTTCTTCGTGACGGCCGACTCGCTCGCCGCGAACAACATCGTGCTCGGCACGTACCGCCACATCACGGCGCCCGAGTGCCGGCAGTTCCTGCTGCGCCAGGCGTTCGAGGAAGCGATCCACACGCACGCGTACCAATACATCGTCGAATCGCTCGGCCTCGACGAAGGCGAGATCTTCAACGCGTATCACGAGGTCACGTCGATCCGCGCGAAGGACGAATTCCTGATCCCGTTCATTCATACGCTGACGGACCCGGCCTTCAAGACCGGCACGCTCGAGGCGGATCAGAAGCTGCTGAAGTCGCTGATCGTGTTCGCCTGCATCATGGAAGGCCTGTTCTTCTATGTCGGGTTTACGCAGATCCTCGCACTCGGCCGCCAGAACAAGATGACGGGTGCTGCAGAGCAATATCAGTACATCCTGCGCGACGAGTCGATGCACTGCAACTTCGGCATCGACCTGATCAACCAGATCAAGCTCGAGAACCCGCATCTCTGGACCGCGGAATTCCGCGCCGAGATCCGCGAGCTGTTCAAGCAGGCTGTCGAACTCGAATACCGCTACGCCGAGGACACGATGCCGCGCGGCGTGCTGGGCTTGAACGCGTCGATGTTCAAGAGCTATCTGCGCTTCATCAGCAACCGCCGTTGCCAGCAGATCGGCCTCGATCCGCTGTTCCCGAACGAGGAAAACCCGTTCCCGTGGATGAGCGAGATGATCGACCTGAAGAAGGAACGCAACTTCTTCGAGACGCGTGTGATCGAGTATCAGACGGGGGGCGCGCTGTCCTGGGAATAACCCGCAGCAGCGAACCCGTTACATGATGGAGCAGCCGGTGGCCTCTCGGCCCCGGCCCAAGGTTTAGGAGCAAGAACGCCTGATGCAAAGCATGCCCGGTGCCTTAACGGCCCAACGATACGACAGGCACTTTGCGAACCCTTCAGTGGGATGGGCAAACTTCCCTCCGGAAAAAGCGGACGGCCATGTGGCGGTCCGCTTGATCAAGCGATTAGGGGTAGCGGCGCGAGGTGCGCCGGCTACCGACTTGATTTGGCGCGCGAGGCCGGGTGGTCACGCGCGCCATACCGTATTCATTAGCGTAAGCGCGCGGTATCTGCGTACGCCGATGAATAGCCCGCTTCGAAGCGCACGTCCTGAACAGCGTCCGCGGGAAGCGGGTTTTGACGAAGGGTGTAGTTTGAACTGACTCTCATCTGAACCTGAAGGAGAACAACATGGCTACTGCCAAGAAGAAACCGGCTGCTAAGAAAGTTGCTGCCAAGAAGACCGTTGCGAAGAAGGCTGCTGCTCCGGCGAAGAAGGCCGCAGTGAAGAAGGTTGCTGCGAAGAAGGTCGCGGTGAAGAAGGTTGCCGCGAAGAAGGCAGCACCGGCGAAGAAGGCCGCTGCGAAGAAGGTCGCAGCCAAGAAGGTCGCAACGAAGAAGGTTGCAGCCAAGAAGGTCGCCGCGAAGAAGGCAGCACCGGCTAAGAAGGCCGCTGCGAAGAAGGTTGCCGCCAAGAAAGTCGCAGTGAAGAAGGTTGCTGCGAAGAAGGCCGCACCGGCGAAGAAGGCTGCTGCGAAGAAGGCCGCACCGGCGAAGAAGGCTGCTGCGAAGAAGGCCGCGCCGGCGAAGAAGGCTGCAGCGAAGAAGGCCGCGCCTGCGAAGAAGGCTGCAGCGAAGAAGGCTGCGCCCGCCAAGAAGGCTGCCCCTGCGAAGAAGGCTGCCGCACCGGCGAAGAAGGCTGCTGCTCCGAAGAAGGCCGTCGTGAAGAAGGCTGCACCGGCAACGACCGCGTCGACCGCATCGGTTGCGCCGGCATCGGGCGTGAAGACCGCGCTCAACCCGGCAGCGGCATGGCCGTTCCCGACCGGCAGCCGTCCGTAATCGCGGCTGAGCAGCATCACCCGGGCACTCACGTGGTGTCCGTGGGTTGAGTAGCGCTACTCAATCAATCCCGCCATCTGGCTCAGGTGGCGGGATTTTTTTCGTCCGTATGAATCATCGATCGGCTGGCCGACGCGTGCGTGGAAAGGCGCGCGGACGAAAAAAAACGCATGTGCGGCTTCGCACATGCGTTCGACCGCGGCTTGCGCCGCGTGCTGAGGATGCCGGTTAGTGCGTGACGCGCGTGACGCCGCCGCTCGACAGCAGGCGCACGCGCTCGCCGGCGCGGAACGCTTCGCCGCTTGCCGCCTGCGTGATCGAGCGCAGATCGCCGTTGTCGAGGCGCACGGTGATTTCGACACCGTTCGCGGTGCTGAGGTTTTCGCCGACTGCGTTACCCGCGACCGCACCGACGAGGCCGCCGGCGATCGCCGTCAGGATCGAGCCTTTGCCGCCGCCGATCGCGCTGCCCGCGACCGCGCCGAGGGCGCCGCCGCCGAGCGTGCCGATCGCGCTGCCGCCGCCGTCGGACTGGATGCGCACCGCGCGGACGCTTTCGACCGTGCCCATGCGGACCGTCTGTTCGCGCTGCGCCTGGCCGACGCTATAGACATCCGCCGAGCCGGGTGCCGTGAAGCAGCCGGCGAGGGTCAGCGTGGCCGTCAGCATGGCCGCGAGCGTGAGGGTTTTTTTCGTCAACATCTTTGCTCTCCCACAATATTCATTTGAGACTGTAACCGAATGCAGTCTCGAAGCGTGCGTCGATTTCGGCGCGCGTCAGTACGTAAGTCTGGGGCCCTTGATGGGCGATCTTGAGCGAGCCCATCAGGCTCGCGAGGCGGCCGGTGGTTGCCCAGTCGAGGCCATGCTCGATGCCGTACAGCAGGCCGCCCCGGAAGGCGTCGCCGCAACCGGTCGGATCGGCGATGCGCTCGGCCGGTACGACCGGAATCTGCTCCGCGCCCTGCTTGTGGCGGATGGTCGCGCCGTGCTCGCCGCGCGTGATGACGAGGGCGTCGACCCGGCTGGCGATTTCATCTTCGGACCATCCCGTCTTGTCGCTCACCAGCTTGGCCTCGTAGTCGTTGACCGCGACATAGGTCGCAAGTTCAATGCTGCGGCGCAGCGTCGCACCGTCGAACAGCGGCAGACCCTGGCCCGGATCGAACACGAACGGCACCCCGGCCTTGGCGAGCTCTTCCACGTGCTGGACCATCCCGTCGAAGCCGTCCGGGCCGACGATCGCCAGCTTGATGTCCGGCGCGTCGCCCGCATGGTTCAGGTGCGACTGCATCATCGCGCCCGGGTGGAACGCCGCGATCTGGTTGTTGTCGAGATCGGTCGTGATCATCGCCTGCGCGGTGTACGTATCGGGCAGCACGCGAACGTGGTCGCGGCGCAGGCCGAGCTGGTCGAGCCGGTCGAGATACGGCTGCGCATCCAGCGCGCCCATCGTGCCCATGATGCGCGCATCGCCGCCGAGCAGGTGCAGCGCGTACCCGATGTTGCCCGCGCAGCCGCCGAATTCGCGGCGCATCGTCGGCACGAGGAAGCTCAGGTTGATGAGGTGCACCTGGTCGGGCAGGATGTGCTCGCGGAACCGCCCTTCGAAGGTCATGATGGAGTCGTAGGCGATCGAGCCGCAAATCAGCGTAGCCAAGGTGTGCGTTCCTGTAGAAATGAGGGGCCCTGCGCGACAACGCCGCGCGAAGGGCGCGGCGCGGCAGGGGAAAGCGGAAGAAAGCTTACTTCAGTGCGGCGAGCGCTGCATCGTAGTTCGGCTCGTCCTTGATTTCGCCGACGAGTTCCGCGTGGATCACCTTGTCCTGCGCGTCGAGCACGACCACCGCGCGTGCGGTCAGGCCGTTCAGCGGGCCGCTCGTCACGTCGACGCCGTACGCGTTCGCGAACGCGCGGCCGGTGCGGAACGTCGATGCCGTCACGACGTTCGCGAGGCCTTCGGTCGTGCAGAAGCGCGTGGCGGCGAACGGCAGGTCGGCGGACACGACGATCACCACGGTGTTGTCGAGCGACGACGCGGCTTCGTTGAACTTGCGGGTCGACGTCGCGCAGGTCGGCGTGTCGAGGCTCGGCACGATGTTCAGCACCTTGCGCTTGCCGGCGAAGCTGGCGAGCGACAGGTCGGCGAGGTCCTTGCCGACCAGCTTGAAATCGGCGGCTTGCGCGCCGACGGCCGGGAACGTGCCGGCGAGATCGATCGGGTTGCCACCCAGCGTAACTTTGCTCATGTTCGTGCTCCGAAATAGCGCGCCGCACGGGCGCGCGGGTTGAGACGGGCGCGCAAGCGCGCCGCGGCGCGTCACGGATAGAAGATCTGGACGCGGAAATTCGAGGCGGGCGTGCCGTTCGTTTCGAGGCGGACGACCATCGTCTGCGTCGTGCCGGGCGGCAGCCCGGCGTCGATCGGCGTGCCCGGGCGCACGTAGTCGCGCGGCGCGAGCACGCGGCGCACGGTGACGTGATTGGTATCGTCGAGCAGCGTGAGTTCGAGCGACGGGTACGCGAGCGCGACGCGGTAGCGGTTCGTCAGCGGCACCTTCAGTTCGAGCTCGCGCGGGCCGTCGAGCTGGCGCAGGTCGGTCGCGTCGAGCCGCAGGCCGTCGATCGCGCGCGGCGGCGTGACCGTGCAGCCGAGCGGCGTGCAGGCCTGCCGGAACCAGCCTTGCGTGACGGGCCAGTAGATCATCAGCGTTTCGCGCTGCCACCACGCCAGTTGCACGGCGAGCAGCCCGACGAGCGCGGCCGCGATGAGGCCGCCGACAAAGCCGCCGAGCATCCCGCGTCGCTGCGGCGCGCGGGTCTCGCGCGTGACGGCGAAGTGTGGACGATCGTCATCGGCCAGTGCGGCGGGGAACGGGACGGCCGGTTGGACGGCCGGTTGGACGGCCGGTTGGACGGCCGGTTGGGCGGCCGGCCGGGCTGCCGGTTCATCGGCCGCTGCCGCGGTCGGGCTGGTGTCGTGCCGGGCGAAGGTATCGGGTTCCGATGCGGTTTCGGCTTCGCTGACGGCCGGTGCGGGCGTGAACGCAAAACGCGGTTCGCGCGGCGCGTGTTCGTCGTCCGGCGCGGCGAAACGCGCGTGACCGACAGGTTCGGCGGGTTCAGCCGCGGTGTCCGCTTCCGACGGAGGACGAGCGACGAAGCGGGGCTCGCGCGGATCGCGCTCGACGGGCGCGTGCTCGGCCGCTTCGGGTTCATGCGGTTCGTGCCGCGTGTGCGGCGAATGCGGTTCGGCCGGTTGCTCGACGGCACTCGACGAATCCAGCTCGGCCGGCGAGGACGCGAACGGTGCGGGCGTACCCGACAGATGAACGACGCCGGCTTCCGTGGACGGGAGCGCGACCGGTATCAGCGGCTCGGTGCGCACGGTCTCGACGCTGTGCTGCAGCGACGGATCGACGCCGGCGTCGAGCCACGGCGCCCACATGTCCCAGCCTTCCGGCTTGTAGTCGGTGCCGGTCGGCAGGCCGGAAGGCGGTGCGTCGGCGGCGAACAGCCGGGCCGGCACGGCCTGCGGCTGCGCCTCACTGTCGCTCGGCGCGGCAGCCGGTTCGGTCAACGCCGGCTCGGGCTGCTGCGCGTACTCGGGAACGAGCGATTCGGAGGCGTTGAAGACTTCGTGGCAATGCCCGCAGCGCACGAGCCCCTGATGCAGCGCGAGCTGTTCCTGCTGCAGCCGGAAGACGGTTTCGCAATGAGGGCAGCGCGTCGCAAGAAGCATGTCGAGCCGGGCGGCCTGCTGGCCAGAGTGAAGGACAGCGCTATTCTAATGGCTTTCGCGGCGGGTTCCGGCAAGGCATACCCAGCCTTCGTGTTCGCGCCAGACCGAGATGTCGACGTAGCGCGCATAAACGGCCGCGACTTCGTCCGCCTGGCGCGCGAGCACGCCCGACAGCGCGATGCGCCCGCCCGGCTTGACCTTCGATGCGAGCATCGATGCCATCAGCTTCAGCGGGTTCGACAGGATGTTCGCGACGACGATGTCGAATTCGCCGTCCGGGCATGCATCGGGCAGCCCGTACGTGACCTCCGCACGGTTGCGTTCGCTGTTCTGGCGCGCCGATTCGACCGCCTGCGGATCGATGTCGATGCCGACCACGGGGTTCGCCCCGCATTTCTTCGCGAGGATCGCGAGAATGCCCGAGCCGCAGCCGTAGTCGAGCACCGACTGGCCGGGCTTCACCGACTGCTCGAGCCACTCCATGCACAGACGGGTGGTGGGGTGGCTGCCGGTGCCGAATGCGAGGCCGGGATCGAGTTCGAGGACGAGCGCATCGGGGTCGGGCGCATCGTGCCACGACGGCACGACCCAGATCCGTTCGCCGATCGGGATCGGCTCGAACTGCGACTGCGTGAGCCGCACCCAGTCCTGCTCCTCGACTTCGCGCACGACGAACTTCGGCGTTTCGGCGAGGCCGATCTCGTTCGCGGCCGCCGCGAGCAGCACGGCTGGCTCATGGTCGGCCGACAGCAGCGCGACCACGCGCGAGTGCTGCCACGCGGTGCGATCGGGCACCAGGCCCGGCTCGCCGAAGAGCGGCTGTTCGTCGGGCGTGTCGGCGTCGGCGTCTTCGACGGACACCGACAGCGCGCCGAGATCGAGCAGCGCGTCGGACAGGGCCTCCGCATGCTCGCGGGCCAGTTCGACGACGAGTTCGCGATAACTCATGCTTACGCTTCTTCCGGTGCGACCTGCTGCTTCTGCGCGAGCCGGTTTTCGAGGTAATGGATGCTGGTGCCGCCTTCGACGAACTTCGAGTCGATCATCAGCTCGCGGTGCAGCGGGATGTTGGTCTGGATGCCTTCGACGACCATTTCCGACAGCGCGATGCGCATCCGGCGGATCGCCTGTTCGCGCGTCGCGCCGTAGGTGATCAGCTTGCCGATCATCGAATCATAGTTCGGCGGCACGAAATAGCCATTGTAGGCGTGCGAATCGACGCGCACGCCCGGGCCGCCCGGCGTATGCCACGACGTGATCCGGCCCGGCGACGGCGTGAACTTGAACGGATCTTCGGCGTTGATCCGGCATTCGATCGCGTGTCCGCGGAACTGGATGTCGCGCTGGCGCAGCGTGAGCTTCTCGCCGGCCGCGATGCGGATCTGTTCCTGCACGATGTCGACGCCCGTGATCAGCTCCGATACCGGGTGCTCGACCTGCACGCGCGTGTTCATCTCGATGAAGTAGAACTCGCCGTTTTCGTACAGGAATTCGAACGTGCCCGCACCGAGGTAGCCCATCTTCTTGCACGCGTCCGCGCAGCGGTCGCCGATACGGTCGATCAGGCGGCGCGGAATGCCCGGCGCCGGCGCTTCCTCGATCACCTTCTGGTGGCGGCGCTGCATCGAGCAGTCGCGCTCGCCGAGCCAGATCGCGTTCTTGTACGCGTCCGACAGCACCTGGATCTCGATGTGGCGCGGGTTCTCGAGGAACTTCTCCATGTACACCTGCGGGTTGCCGAACGCACGGCCGGCTTCCTCGCGGGTCATGTTGACCGCGTTGACGAGCGCGGCTTCGGTGTGCACGACGCGCATCCCGCGCCCGCCGCCGCCGCCGGCCGCCTTGATGATGACCGGATAGCCGATCGTGCGCGCAATCTTGACGATCTCCTTCGGATCGTCCGGCAACGCGCCTTCCGAACCCGGCACGCACGGCACGCCGGTCTTGATCATCGTCTGCTTCGCGGTGACCTTGTCACCCATCATGCGGATCGTTTCCGGGCGCGGGCCGATGAACGTGAAGCCCGACTGCTCGACGCGCTCCGCGAAATCGGCGTTCTCCGACAGGAAGCCGTAGCCGGGGTGGATCGCCTCGGCATCGGTGACTTCCGCGGCGCTGATCAGCGCCGGCATGTTCAGGTAGCTCAGGTTCGACGGGGCCGGGCCGATACAGACGGCTTCGTCCGCGAGGCGCACGTACTTGGCTTCCTTGTCGGCTTCCGAGTAGACGACCACCGTCTTGACGCCGAGTTCGCGGCACGCGCGCTGGATGCGCAGCGCGATTTCACCGCGGTTGGCAATGAGGATTTTTTCAAACATAGCGAGTATTCGTCTCTTCGAGGGGCGCGCGAACGGCGCCTGGCGAGCATCGGCGGCGCGCGGCCGGGCAGGGCCGCGCGGCGGACTTAGCCGATCACGAAAAGCGGCTGGCCGTATTCGACGGCCTGGCCGTTCTCGACGAGGATTTCCTTGATCACGCCGGCCTTGTCCGACTCGATCTCGTTGAGCAGCTTCATCGCTTCGATGATGCAGATCGTCTGGCCTTCCTTGACCGTGTCGCCGGCCTGCACGAACGGGTCGGCGCCCGGCGACGGCGCGCGATAGAACGTGCCGACCATCGGCGACGTCACGACGTGGCCCTGCGGAGCGGCCGGTGCGGCGGCGGCGCCGGCGGCCGGCGCGGCAGCGCCTTCGGTCGGCAGCGCGACCGACGGAGCGGGCGCGCTGACTTGCGGGGCATACCCAGCCGTCGGCTGCACGTAGACCGGCGGCGCGTTCTTGACGATACGCACCTTGCCTTCGCCTTCCGTCACTTCCAGCTCGGAGATGCCGGATTCGGAAACGAGGTCGATCAGAGTTTTCAGCTTACGAAGATCCATCGGGAATTCCCCTTTCAATACGTGAAAGCGCCGGTTAGGGGCCGGCGCTGAATCTAGATCGCGAAATCAGCCGCGCGACGTGCCTTGCAGCTTGTCCAGCGCGTACTCGAGCGCGTACAGATAACCTTTCCAGCCGAGCCCGCAGATCACGCCTTCGGCCTGGTCGGAAAAGTAGGAGTGGTGCCTGAACGCTTCGCGGCGATGCACGTTCGACAGGTGAACCTCGACGAACGGGATGCCAACACCGGCGATCGCGTCCCGGATCGCAACGCTCGTGTGCGTATACGCGGCCGGATTGATCAGGATGAAATCGGTCTGTTCCTCCCGCGCGGCCTGGATGCGGTCGACCAGCGCGCCTTCATGGTTGCTCTGGAACGACGACAGTTCGGCGCCGGCTTCCCGGGCGCGCGCGGCAAGCGCCTGATCGATCTGCGCGAGCGTGACGCGGCCGTACACCTCCGGTTCCCGGGTGCCGAGAAGGTTCAGGTTGGGGCCGTGCAACACCAGCAATCGTGTCATGGTCGCTTCTATTTCTGCGGAATTGCGCGAACTTTAGCGCTATTTAGAGAAATTTGTCTAGTTTTGCCGAACGGCCAGACGCGTCGGACCTGCAAGAATTACCGGTGCGAACGCAAAGTATCGGCGAATTCCCGCGAAATTGCGGCGATCGACCTGCAAATCGCCGGCAACGCGCGGGCCGCTGTCCGGGCCGATTACAGCGCGTCGAGCGTCTTTTTCAGCTCGGCCGGCTGGATTTGTCCTAATTTTGTCTCGCGGATCTTGCCGGTTTCGTCGATGACGACGGTAAACGGCAGCGCGCCGGCGGTATTCCCGAAATTACGGGCCAGATCGGCGCCCGCGTAGCCGCTGACGAACACCGGATAGTCGACCTTCACCTTCTGCAGGAAGTTCTTCACGTTCTGCTCGGAATCGACGCCGATCCCGACGAAACGGATGCCTTTCTGCTTGTACTGGTGCGACAGCGCGACCAGCTCGGGCATCTCCTCGACGCACGGGCCGCACCACGACGCCCAGAAATTGACGACGACCTTCTGGCCCTTGAAGGCGGTCAGCGTCGCCGGCTTGCCGTCGACGCCGGTGAGCGACGACGCCCACAGCTGCTCGACCGGATTGCCGTGGGCGGTCGGCGCGGCGACGGCGACACCGTCGTCGACCGTGCCGCGGAACCAGTGACCGGCGGCGACTCCGCCGGCGACGGCGGCGGCCGCGACCACCGCGAGCGCCAACATGCGTTTCATCATCATCGTTGAATCATTCCGGTTCGGAAGGGGCCTGGCCTGCCGCGACGAGCGCGCGCAGCGCGGCGGCGTCCGCGCGGGCGACGCGGCCGCGCGCGTCGGCCTTCACCGCGCCGCGCAGGTCGTCGCTCGCATACAGCGCGAGATGGATGCCGATCGCATCCACGTCGCGCCGCGGGCGCCACAGGAAACTGAGCGTCTCGACGTCGCCGCGGCCCGCGAAATGCCGCGTCTCGGATACGTCGTACTGGACGTTCTGGTTCAGCAGGTAGATCGCGACGTCCTTCGGGTTGTCGGTGAATGCCTGCAAATGGATATCCGAATGCGCGTTCGCGGTGCCGTTCAGCACGGCGCCCGTCACATAAGGATGGAACTCGGCGAGCCGGCGCATCCAGTCGAGCGCGATCTCGCGCAGGCGGCGCAGTTCGTCCGGCTGCGTGTCGCTCTGGAACAGCGCGAGGTACTCGCGCAATTCTTCCTCGATCTGGTCGTTATCCGGCAGCCATTCGCCGGCAACGCGCGAATCGCCCAGCAACTGGCGCGCGGCCTTGCGTTTTGCGCCGGCGTAGTCCAGGCCGTCCTCCGCGATCAGGCGGGCGGCGGACTGGGCGATTTCCTCGCGGACGCGCCGCGGATCGACAAGAGGTTTGCGAGACATGATCCGGCAATCATACTCGATCGTCGCGGCGCCCGAGCACGGGTGCGGCGGCCCGCCGCCCGAGGGCGCCGGCGCCGTTCGCGCGCATCGTTCGGGTCGCCGGGCATCGCAGGCCGTCAGTTACAATAGTGTCCTTTGTGTCGCGGCAAAGTCGTGGGCCGGGCGCCGGCCGCACGGCCCGTCCGGCGCGACGCACACGCATCCTTTCCGAATCGACGGCGCCCGGCGGCGCGAAAGCATTCATCTATGCACATCCATATTCTTGGCATCTGCGGCACCTTCATGGGCGGTCTCGCCGTACTCGCACGCGAGGCGGGCCACACGGTGACGGGTTGCGACGCGGGCGTCTATCCGCCGATGAGCACGCAGCTCGAGGCGCAGGGCATCACGCTGATCGAGGGCTACGGCGCCGAGCAGATCGACCTGAAACCGGACCTGTTCGTGATCGGCAACGTCGTCACGCGCGGCAACCCGCTGATGGAGGCGATCCTCGATCGCGGCCTGCCGTACGTGTCGGGCCCGCAGTGGCTCGGCGAGCACGTGCTGGCCGGCAAATGGGTGCTCGCGGTCGCGGGCACGCACGGCAAGACGACCACGTCGTCGATGCTCGCGTGGCTGCTGGAGGACGCCGGGCTCAACCCGGGCTTCCTGATCGGCGGCGTGCCGCTGAACTTCGGCGTGTCCGCGCGGCTCACCGATTCGAGCTTCTTCGTGATCGAGGCCGACGAGTACGACACGGCATTCTTCGACAAGCGCTCGAAGTTCGTCCACTACCGGCCGCGTACCGCGGTACTGAACAACCTCGAATTCGATCACGCCGACATCTTCCCCGATCTCGCCGCGATCGAGACGCAATTCCATCATCTGGTGCGCACCGTGCCCGGGGTCGGCCGGATCGTCACGAACGGCCGCTCGGATGCGCTCGAGCGCGTGCTGGCGCGCGGCTGCTGGAGCGAGGTCGAGCGTTTCGGCGTCGACGGCGGCTGGCAGGCGCTGCCGGCCGAGGACGGCGTGCCGGTCGACGAACGCTTCGCGGTGTATTCGCACGCCGAGCGCGTCGGCGAAGTCGCGTGGCAGGTGCAGGGCGACCACAACCGGATGAACGCGCTCGCGGCGATCGCCGCCGCGCGCCACGTCGGCGTGCCGCCCGCGCAGGCGGCCGTTTCGCTCGCATCGTTCCGCAACGTGAAGCGCCGCATGGAAGTGCGCGGCAGCGTCGACGGCGTGACCGTCTATGACGATTTCGCGCACCATCCGACCGCGATCGACACCACGATCGCCGGCCTTCGTGCGCGCATCGGCCGCCAGAATGCCCGCATCCTCGCCGTGCTCGAGCCGCGCTCGAACACGATGAAGCTCGGCGTGATGAAGTCGCAATTGCCGGCGAGCCTCGCCGATGCCGATCTCGTGTTCGGCTACGGCGCGCCGACCGGGCGCGACGCGCTCGGCTGGAATCTCGCCGAAGCGCTTGCGCCGCTCGGCGACCGCGCGCGCGCATTCGACGATCTGCATCTGCTGGTGAAGGCGGTGGTCGAGGCCGCGCGTCCGGGCGACCACGTGCTCGTCATGAGCAACGGCGGCTTCGGCGGCGTGCACCAGAAGCTGCTCGATGCGCTCGGGAGCCGCACGTGATCCTGTATCTGCACGGCTTCCGGTCGTCGCCGGAATCGCAGAAGTCGCGGCTGCTCGCCGCACGCATGGCCGAACTCGGCCGCACCGGCGAGTGGCGGTGCCCGTCGCTGTCGGTGTCGCCGCTCGAGGCGATCGCCGTCGCGGAAGCCGAGGTCGCGGGTGCCCGCGACGTCACCGTGATCGGCAGCTCGCTCGGCGGTTATTACGCGACATGGCTCGCCGAAAAGCACGGCTGGAAGGCCGTGCTGCTGAATCCGGCGATCGTGCCGCAGCGCGATCTCGAGCAGCATCTGGGCGAACAGCCGCTGTGGCACGGCGGCGGCACGATCGTCGTCGAGCGCCGGCATCTGCACGAACTCGACGCGCTGCGCGTGCCGGCGATCACGCGCGCCGACCGCTACTATTTGTTCGCGGCGACCGGCGACGAAGTGCTCGATTACCGCGAGATGCTGGCCCATTACCCGGGCGCGAAAACCCGCGTGATCGACGGCAGCGATCACGGGATCAGCGAATTTGCCGACTATGTCGACGACGTTCTCGCGTTTTGCGACGGAAAGACGTCTTAACCGGCCGCGTGCCGATCGAATCCCCATCATCATGCGGCGCCGCCGACGCGGCGCCCGGCAGTCTGAACGAGAGTACTGAGTGAACGTTTTCTTCGAGGAATCGGGCAGTTTCAAGGCGGGCAGCGTGCTGTCGCGCCAGGGCGACGCATTTCAGGTCGAGTTGCCCGGCGGGCGGCGTGCGAAGGTGCGCGCGAAAGACGTGCTGATCGAATTCGACAAGCCGGCCGCGGGCGAACTGATGCAGGAGGCCGACACGGCCGCGCAGCAGATCGATCTGGACTTCCTGTGGGAATGCGCGCCGGCCGACGAGTTCGCGTACACGGCGCTGGCCGCCGAGTACTTCGGCGCGACGTACGGCCCGGTCGAGCGCGCGGCGCTGGTGCTGCGGCTGCACGGCTCGCCCGTCTACTTCCGTCGCAAGGGGCGCGGCCAGTACCAGCGCGCGCCGGAAGAGCAGCTCAAGATGGCGCTCGCGTCGCTCGAGCGCAAGCGCCAGCAGGCGCTGGTGCAGGCGCAGTATGAAGAGGAGCTGAAGGCCGGCAAGCTGCCGGAAGCGTTCGCGGGCAAGGTGCTCGGGCTGCTCACGCGGCCGGACAAGAATTCGATCGAATACAAGGCGATGGAAGCGGCGGCCGGCGCGCGCGGCGTGTCGCCGGCGCGGCTGATGCTCGACTGCGGCGGCATCGAGTCGCCGCGTGCGCTGCACGAAGCGCGCTTTCTTGCGGAATTTTTCCCGCACGGCACGGGCTTTCCGCCCGTCACGGTCGGCCCGCTGCCGGACGATCTGCCGCGCGCGGACGTCGAGGCGTTCTCGATCGACGACATCACGACCACCGAAATCGACGACGCGTTCTCGGTCGAGCACCTGGCCGACGGCCGCGTGCGGATCGGCGTGCACATCGCGGCGCCGGCGCTCGGCATCGTGCGCGGCGACGCGGTCGACGCGATCGCGCGCGCGCGCCTGTCGACCGTCTACATGCCGGGCGACAAGATCACGATGCTGCCGGACGACGTCGTCGACGTGTTCACGCTGAAAGAGGGCGATTACCGCCCGGCGCTGTCGCTGTACATCATCGTCAACCGCGACACGCAGGACATCGTCGCAAGCGAGACGCGCGCCGAGCTCGTGTTCGTGAAGAGCAACCTGCGCCACAACACGCTCGACGAGCTCGTCAACGAAGAGACGCTCGCGGCCGGCACCGGCGACTACCCGCACAAGGACGACATCGCCGTGCTGTGGCCGCTCGCGCAGGCGCTGTTCGAGAAGCGCCAGGTCGCGCGCGCGGGCTACGGCCTGAAGCGCGAGGTGCAGCGCAACACCGACTACAACTTCTACGTCGAAGGCGAGCACGTGACGATCACGCCGCGCCGCCGCGGCTCGCCGCTGGACCTGATCGTGTCGGAGCTCGCGATCCTCGCGAACTCGACCTGGGGCGCGTTCCTGCACGACCACACGGTGCCGGGCATCTACCGCTCGCAGCGCGGCTTCGGCGCGCCGGGCCCGAAGCGCACGCGGATGCAGACGACGGCCGCGCCGCACGAAGGCCTCGGCGTCGCGCAGTACGCGTGGAGCACGTCGCCGCTGCGCCGCTACGTCGACCTCGTGAACCAGTGGCAACTGCTCGCGTGCGTGCAGCACGGCGTCACCGCGAAGCTCGCCGCGCCGTTCAAGCCGAAGGACGCCGATCTCTACGCGGTCGTGCAGGGCTTCGACGATACGTATACGGCCTACGCCGACTACCAGCGCCGGATGGAGTACTTCTGGTGCCTGCGCTGGCTCGCGCAGGAACAGAAGAAGCAGGTGGTCGCGAGCGTCGTGAAGGGCGATCTCGTGCGCCTCGAGGAAATCCCGCTGCTGCTGCACGTGCCGGGGCTCGGCGTGCATGCGCGCGGCACGCGCGTGCTGCTCGACGTGATGTCGCTCGACGAGCTGACGATCGAGGCGTCGGTGCGCCTCTTGAACGTGCTCGACGCGCCGACCGTGACGAGCGGCGACGCGGCCGACGAAGAGGACGACGCCGAAGGCGGCGACGACACGCTGGTCGACGCGGAAGACGCGTCGGCGGAAACCGAGGCCGAAGCGCTGGCCGAGGCAGACGGCGCGGCGGCCGACGGCGGCGAAGCCGCGAGCGGCAACGACGGCGAAGAGGGGCGCGCATCATGAGCGCAGCTGCGTCGACGAGCGGCGCCGACCGCTATGTCGTGTTCGGCAACCCGGTGGCGCACAGCAAGTCGCCGTTCATCCACGCGCAATTCGCCGCGCAGACCGGCGAGCCGATCGAATACACGCACCGGCTCGCGCCGATCGACGGGTTCGAGGCAGCCGTGCGCGCGTTCGTCGCCGAAGGCGGGCGCGGCGCGAACGTGACGGTGCCGTTCAAGCTGGACGCGCATGCGCTCGCCGACAGGCTGTCGGCGCGCGCGGCGGCAGCAGGCGCGGTGAACACGCTGCGCATCGACGCCGACGGCCGCCTCCACGGCGACAACACCGACGGCGTCGGCCTCGTGCGCGACATCGAGGCGAATCTCGGCGTGTCGCTCGCCGGCGCGCGCATCCTGCTGCTCGGCGCGGGCGGCGCCGCGCGCGGCGTCGTGCTGCCGCTGCTCGATCGCGCACCGCTGTCGATCGGAATCGTGAACCGCACCGCGAGCAAGGCCGAAGCGCTCGTCGGCCAGTTCATGCAGGCCGCGCACGACGCGGGCTGCACGCTCGCGGGCGGTGGCCCCGGCGTCGTACGGGCCGAGCCGTACGACGTGGTGATCAATGCGACGGCCGGCAGCCTCGACGCCGCGCTGCCGGAATGCGACCCCGCGGCGTTCGGTGCCGGCACGCTCGCGTACGACATGATGTACGGCGCGCAGCCGACCGTGTTCATGCAGCACGCGGCGTCGCTCGGCGCGCGCACGGCCGACGGCCTCGGGATGCTGGTCGAGCAGGCGGCCGAATCGTTCTTCATCTGGCGCGGCGTGCGGCCGGACGGCGCGCCGGTGCTGGCCGCGCTGCGCCAGGCGCTCGCGGCGAGCTGAACGGAGCGCGGCACGTGGTGGCGGTGAGCGGCACGCAGCGCACGCGGACCGTGAGCCTCGCTCGCTGGGCCGTCTACGCGGGATCGGTGTTCGCGGGCGCGTGGCTCGCGACGCAATTGTTCTATCTCGCGCAGATCGCGCTGTGGTCGTTCGTGAATCCGGGCTCGACCGCCTTCATGCGCACCGACGCGTGGTGGCTGTCGCGCGACACGCCGCCCGCGCAGATCCGGCACCAATGGGTGCCGTACGACCAGATCTCGCGCAACCTGAAGCGGGCGCTGATCGCGTCCGAAGATTCGACCTTCGCGACCAACAACGGCTACGACGTCGACGCGATCCTGCAGGCGTGGGAGAAGAACAAGGCGCGCGGCAGGATCGTCGCGGGCGGCTCGACGATCACGCAGCAGCTCGCACGCAACCTGTTCCTGTCGCGCGAGAAGAGCTACATCCGCAAGGGCCAGGAGCTGATCATCACGTGGATGCTCGAAACGGTGCTCGACAAGGAGCGCATCTTCGAGATCTACCTGAATTCGGTCGAATGGGGGCGCGGCGTGTACGGCGCCGAAGCGGCCGCGCGCTATTACTACAAGATTCCCGCGAGCCGGCTCGGCGCGTGGCAGTCCGCGCGTCTCGCGGTGATGCTGCCGAAGCCGCGCTGGTTCGATGCGCATCGCGGCTCGGCCTATCAGGCGCAGCGCGCGGCGGTCATCGCGCGCCGGATGGGCGCGGCCGAGCTGCCGCAATCGGAGTGAGCGGCGCGCCCGCGCTGCTGCGTTGTCCATTCCGTCGTCGACGCGCGATTGGTGCGCTGCAGCGCATCCGTGTCGCCGCCATTTCGGGCCACATCCTTTAGACGAATCCGTCTATTTCGCTTTACTGAGCAATACCGATAAGTGCGCGATTTTGTTGACCGGCGTCGCACGAAATCCGTGCTTTTTTAGCCGCCGCGGGTAAACGCGAAAGTCGCTGAAAGCGCTGTGAAATGCAACGTTTCGCGAATCGAAGCATTCCTGAAAGGTGTGCGCTGCACCGCTTGCGCGCCAAATATTTCAAAATTTTTCAAAGCTGACGGGCTCGCGTATATTGGCCAGCGCCTCGGCTTATCGGCCGCAATCGAGGCGGGGGGGGGCTTATCTGGCCGCTCGACACAAAAAACATCCGAGAGAAGGAACGCAACGATGCCAGCGAGCAAAGCGAAGCTGTTGTTGGGGGTGGTGTGTTCTTCGCTGATTCTGACGGCCTGCAACGACGACGTGACGTCGTCGTCTGCCGCGAGCGTCGCGAATTCAGCCGATCCCGCCGGTCAGGTCGACCGCGCGTACAACGATCCGAACAGTTATTCGTCGAGTGCAAACGCGTCGCTCGACGCGTCCGCCGCGGTCGAGAAGGCCGCCGTCACGCACCATCAGATCACGCTGAACGGCAAGACGATCCGGTACACGGCCACCGCCGGCCACCTCGTCGCCCGCAATCCGCAGACGGGCGCGCCCGAAGCATCGTTCTTCTACGTCGCCTACACGGCCGACAACCAGCCCGCGGCGAAGCGGCCCGTCACGTTCCTGTACAACGGCGGCCCCGGCTCGGCGTCGGTGTGGCTGCACCTCGGCTCGTTCGGCCCGCGCCGGATCCAGACCGGCGACCCGAACGCGAACACGTCGACGTTCCCGTTCGTCGACAACCAGGAAACCCTGCTCGACACGACCGACCTCGTGTTCGTCGATGCGATCGGCACCGGCTTCTCGGAAGCGGTCGCGCCGAACACGAACCAGACGTTCTGGGGCGTCGACCAGGACGCCGGCGCGTTCCGCGATTTCGTGACGCGCTACCTGAGCGTGAACCAGCGCAGCGCTTCGCCGAAGTACCTGTTCGGCGAGTCGTACGGCACGCCGCGCACCGACGTGCTCGCGAACCTGCTCGAGACGGCCGGCGTGAAGCTCGACGGCATCGTGCTGCAGTCGTCGATCCTGAACTACAACACCAACTGCGACATGGCGAGCGACTATGTCGGCAACTCGAACAGGGGCGCGAGCCCGGTGAGCTGCGCGGGCTTCGTGCCGTCGTACGGCACGGTCGGCGCGTACTATCAGCTCGACAATCCGAACCCGTCGAACCTGCCGCAGTATGCGGACCAGATGCGCCTGCTGACGGCCGGCAGCTACGCGCCGGCCGTGAACGCGTACCTCGCGAGCCACACGCCGCCGCCGCCGAATCTCGTTACGACGATGGCGAATTCGACCGGCGTGAAGCAGGCGTTGTGGAATGCCGACTTCAACGTGGTCCCGACCTTCTTCGACAACAGCTTCCAGCTGTCGCTGATTCCGGGCACGCTGATCGGCCGCTACGACGCACGCGTGAACGTGCCCGTGTCGAGCCCGCTCGCGGCCGACGGCGATCCGTCCAGCTCGTTCATCACGAAGCCGTTCACCGACACGATCGGCAGCTACCTGCCGAACGAGCTGAAGTACACCGCGCAGTCGGCCTACTCGGTGAGCAGCAATGCGATCAACACGTGGGACTGGACGCACGACGGCCTCGCGATGCCCGACACGATTCCCGATCTGGCCGCGGCGCTGACGCTGAATCCGCAGTTGAAGGTGCTGTCGCTGAACGGGTATCACGACATCGCGACGCCGTTCTACCAGACCGAGCTCGACCTCGCGCGGCTCGGCACGCAACCGAACCTGACGATCAAGGACTATCAGGGCGGGCACATGGTCTATCTCGACGATACGTCGCGTCCGCAGGAGAAAGCCGATCTCGTGACCTTCTACGGCGCGGCCGCGCACTGATGCGATGCGTGAGGCCGGCGACAGGCGCCCCGGGTGGGCGCTGCTCGCCGGCCGTCGACGACCTCATTCCAGACTGGAGCCTGACATGAAGAATCGTTTCATCGTCGTTGCCGCGGCGCTCGCATGCGCCGGCGCCGCAACACCCCTCTCCGCATTCGCGCAGGCGAGCGACGCCGCCGCACCGGCGCGCGCGCGCCAGGCGCAGCTCGGCGACCCGTACGTGCCGCCGGCCGCGCGCCACGCGACCGCCGGCACGCAGACGACCGGCGCCGCGCTGCACGCGCAGGTGGTGCGCAAGCTCGCGCGGCAGTTCAGCGCGGGCGACACGCAGAACACGGGGTCGATCACCGAGGCGCAGGCGCGCGCGGCCGGCCTCGGCTATGTCGCGAACCATTTCCGGCAGATGGATGCCGCCGGTAGCGGCCGCGTGTCGTTCGCGGACGTACAGCGCTACATGCAGGCGCGCAGCAGCACGAGCCAGCAGTAAGCGCGGCACGCGGCGAACAAACGGGGGCGGAACCTGCGGAACGGCGGGTTCCGCCCCCGTGCGCATGGCGCGGCCGGAATGTCGGGCTCGCCGTGGATTTCGCCGGGATTCTCATTATTTGGGCAACGCATTCAAATATTGGAGACGAATGCGCGCGCTCCTACAATCCGAAGCACATCGACAGCTTCGGACCCACGCATCGCGCGGCGCCCGTCGCACACGGAGACACCTTCCATGAAGTTCGCCGGGCGCTTTACTCGGTGCATCGACCGCCGCCACGCCGCCGCATCGGACGCAGTTCCGGCGCCGCGCGGGCGGCTTCACCGATTCCGTTGAAGAAGCCCCGCCCCATGACCAAGATGCCAGACTCCCTTGCCCTCGACGCCCGGCGCGCGATGCCGGACGATGCGTCGCTGACCGACAGCATCGGCGCGACCAGCACGCCGCTCGACCTCGCCGCGCAGCAGGCCGGCACGCAGACGCTGCTGCGCGGCCTCGCGATCCTCGAGGCGATCGCCAACGGCGCGCGCGACATGCGCGCGATCGGCGCCGCGCTCGGCACGACGCGCAGCACGACGCACCGGCTCGTCAGCAGCCTCGTGCAGGCGCGCTATCTGCGCCAGGTGCAGGGCGGCTACCTGCTCGGCCCGAAGCTGATCGAGCTCGGTACGATCGCGCTCGAGCAGATGCCGCTCACCGCGGTGGCGCGGCCGCATCTCGAGGCGCTCGCGGAAGCGACGCTCGACACGATCCATCTCGGCGTGCGCGACGGCGACGACGTGTTGTACATCGACAAGATTCCCGGCACGCGCGGCCTCGAGATGCGCTCGCGCGTCGGCCACCGGATGCCGCTCGCGTCGACGGGTATCGGCAAGGCGATGATGCTCGACCTCGATCCGGACCTGTGGCGCTCGCTGTTCGAGGCCGCGCGGCGCGCGCTGGCCGGCGTCAACTTCAAGCCCGACAACCGGCCCGAGACGAGCGCGTTCCTGCAGCGCATGGCCCATTACGCGGCCGGCGGCTATACGTTCGATCTCGAGGAAAACGAGGCGTCGATCCGCTGCGTGGCCGCACCGATCCGCGACGCGTCGGGTGCGATCGTCGCGGCGGTGTCGGTCGCGAGCACGATTCCGTACATGCCGCACGACCGCATGGACGAACTGATTCCGCTCGTGCAGCGCGAAGCGCGAGCCATTTCCGCGGAACTGGGCTGGAGCCCGCCGCAGGGTACCCGCAGGATCAAACGATGACGACTTCGACCCGGCCCGCTCCGGATGCCAGTTCCGCTTCCCCGTCGCTGATCGCGCTCGACTGGGGCACCACGTCGCTGCGCGCGTATCTGTACGACGCGCACGGCGTGCCGATCGACACGCGCAGCCGGGCGGCCGGCGTGATGCACGTGCCGGGCGGCGGCGCGCGCGCGTTCGACGCGGTGTTCGAGGAAGCGTGCGGCGACTGGCTCGACCGTACGCCCGGCCTGCCGGTGCTCGCCGCCGGGATGGTCGGCAGCGCGCAGGGCTGGCGCGAAGCGCCGTACGTCGCGGTGCCGGCCGGCGCCGACGCGCTCGTCGCGGGGCTCATCACCGTGACGACGTCGCGCGGCGCGACGGTCTCGATCGTGCCGGGCGTGATCGCGACGGGCGAATTGCCCGACGTGATGCGCGGCGAAGAAACGCAGATCGTCGGCGCGCTCGCGAGCGATCCCACGCTTGGCGCCGATCGTTCAGGGGTACTGATCGGCTTGCCGGGCACGCATGCGAAATGGGCGTGGGTGAAGGACGGGCTGATCGAACGCTTCCAGACCTTCATGACCGGCGAGCTGTTCGCGGTGCTGCGCGATCACACGATCCTCGGCCGCACGATGCGCCCGGGTGCGTCGCCCGACCGCGACGCGTTCGTGCGCGGCGTATCGGTCGCACGCGGCGCGCAGCACACGGGGCTGCTCGCGACGATTTTCAGCACGCGCACGCTGGGGCTGACCGACCGGCTCGCGCCCGATGCGCAGGGCGACTACCTGTCGGGCCTGCTGATCGGTCATGAGCTCAATGCGCTCGACGCGATGCTCGCGGAGCGCGGCATCGCGCTCGCCGATCAGCCGCTGCTGCTGATCGGCGACGACGGCTTGTGTTCGCGTTACGTCGATGCGCTCCAGGTATTCGGCCATGCGCATGCGCGCGTGGCCGCGCATGCGACCGAGCTGGGCCTGTGGCGGATCGCGTCGCGTGCCGGGCTCGTGCGCGCGGACGGCGAGCCCGTCTGCGCGGATCAATGAACTGCTTGCAGAGGAACTTTCGATGTCGTCCGACCTGACACTGCCCGCGCCATACACGCCCCACGCCGCGCTGATGCGCGCGTTCGATGCGTGCCCGCTGATCGCGATCATGCGCGGCATCACGCCCGCCGAAGCGGCCGACCACGGCCGCGCGCTCTACGAAGCCGGCTTCCGGATCGTCGAGGTGCCGCTGAACTCGCCGGAGCCGTTCGACAGCATCGCGGAGCTGCGCCGCGCGTTGCCCGACGACATGATCGTTGGCGCGGGCACGGTACTGCGCGCCGAGTACGTGGACCGCGTGCAGGATGCGGGCGGCGCGCTGATCGTGATGCCGCACAGCGACGCAGCCGTGATCCGCCGCGCGCGCGAGCGCGGGCTGGCGAGCGCGCCGGGCGTCGCGACGCCGACCGAAGCGTTCGCGGCGCTGACGAACGGCGCCGACGTGCTGAAGATGTTCCCGGCCGAACAGCTCGGCGTGAGCGTCGTGAAGGCCTGGCGCGCGGTGATCGACCGCGCGGTGCCGCTGATTCCGGTCGGCGGGATCGCGCCGGACAACATGCGGCCGTTCCTCGACGCCGGCGCGAACGGCTTCGGGCTTGGCTCGGCGCTGTATCGCCCGGCCCAGTCTGCCGACACGACCGCGGCGAACGCGCGCGCGTTCCAGGTCGGCTTGCGCGCGGCGCGCGGCGGAGCCGCATGATGGGCCGCCTCGCGGGCAAGGTCGCGATGGTGACGGGCGCGGGCCGCGGCATCGGCGCCGCGATCGCGCGCGCGTTCGTGCGCGAAGGCGCGGCCGTCGCGCTCGTCGATCTCGACTTCCCGCAGGCGCAGCACACGGCCACCGCGATCGCGCACGAATGCGACGGCGCGCGCGTGCTGCCGCTGCAGGCGGACGTCGCGCGGCAGCAGGCGGTGCGCGAGGCGCTCGCGCAGGCCGAAGCGGCATTCGGCCCGCTCGACGTGCTCGTGAACAACGCGGGCATCAACGTGTTCGCCGATCCGTTGACGATGACCGACGACGACTGGCGGCGCTGCTTCGCGGTCGATCTCGACGGCGTGTGGCACGGCTGCCGCGCGGCGCTGGAGGGCATGGTCGAGCGCGGTCGCGGCAGCATCGTGAACATCGCATCGACACATGCGTTCAGGATCATCCCGGGCTGCTTCCCGTATCCGGTCGCGAAACACGGCGTGCTCGGCCTGACGCGTGCGCTCGGCATCGAATACGCGGCGCGCAACGTGCGCGTGAACGCGATCGCGCCGGGCTACATCGAGACGCAACTGACGCGCGACTGGTGGGACGCGCAGCCCGATCCGGCCGCCGCGCGCGCGGAGACGCTCGCGCTGCAGCCGATGAAGCGGATCGGCCGCCCGGAGGAGGTCGCGATGACGGCCGTGTTCCTGGCGTCCGACGAGGCGCCGTTCATCAACGCCGCGTGCATCACCGTCGACGGCGGGCGCGCGGCGCTGTATCACGACTGACGCAAGTGACGTAACGATTCGAAAGACCGCACGTGCGACGGCCGCGCGCACGCTGCGTCGAAACCAACAAGCGGCTGCATCCTGTTCGATGAAAACAAGGAGACACTGGAGATGAAACGCAGAACGTTCGTAACGCTGGCCGCTGCGGCCGCGGTGGTGATGGGCAGCCCGGTCGCGCACGCGGCCGACCCGGTCAAGATCGGCTTCCTGGTGAAGCAGCCTGAGGAGCCGTGGTTCCAGGACGAATGGAAATTCGCCGAGATCGCCGCGAAGCAGAAGGGCTTCACGCTCGTGAAGATCGGCGCGCCGTCCGGCGAGAAGGTGATGAGCGCGATCGACAACCTGTCCGCGCAGAAGGCGCAGGGCTTCATCATCTGCACGCCCGACGTGAAACTCGGGCCGGGCATCGTCGCGAAGGCGAAGTCGCACAACCTGAAGATGATGACGGTCGACGACCGCCTCGTCGACGGCGCGGGCAAGCCGATCGAGTCGGTGCCGCACATGGGGATTTCCGCGTACAACATCGGCAAGCAGGTCGGCGACGGCATCGCGGCCGAGATCAAGAAGCGCGGCTGGGACATGAAGGACGTCGGCGCGATCGACATCACCTACGAGCAGTTGCCGACTGCGCACGACCGCACGAGCGGCGCGACCGACGCGCTGGTCGCCGCCGGCTTCCCGAAGGCGAACGTGATCGCGGCGCCGCAGGCGAAGACCGACACCGAGAACGCGTTCAACGCGGCGAACATCGCACTCACCAAGAACCCGCAGTTCAAGCACTGGGTCGCGTACGGCCTGAACGACGAGGCCGTGCTCGGCGCGGTGCGCGCGGCCGAAGGGCGCGGCTTCAAGGCCGACAACATGATCGGCATCGGCATCGGCGGTTCCGATTCGGCATTGAACGAGTTCAAGAAGCCGCAGCCGACCGGCTTCTACGGCACCGTGATCATCAGCCCGAAGCGCCACGGCGAGGAAACCTCGGACCTGATGTACGCGTGGATCACGCAGGGCAAGGCGCCGCCGCCGCTGACGCTGACGACGGGCATGCTCGCGACGCGCGACAACGTGGCGAAGGTGCGCGAGGAGATGGGGCTCGCGTCGAAGTAAGCGGCCCGCCGGCTGCCGCGGCGATGCGGCGGCCGGCGGTCGATCGATTCTGAAGTGGAGAGACGACGTGTCAGCGGCACTGCGTTTTGACAATATCGGCAAGGTGTTTCCCGGCGTGCGCGCACTCGACGGCATTTCGTTCGACGTGCATGCGGGCGAGGTGCATGGCCTGATGGGCGAGAACGGCGCGGGCAAGTCGACGCTGCTGAAGATTCTCGGCGGCGAATATCAGCCCGATGCGGGCAGCGTGCTGGTCGACGGCCAGCCCGTGCAGTTCGCGAATGCGGCCGCGTCGATCGCGGCCGGCATCGCGGTGATTCACCAGGAATTGCAGTACGTGCCCGACCTGACGGTCGCGGAAAACCTGCTGCTCGGCCGCCTGCCGAACGCGTTCGGCTGGGTGAGGAAACGCGAGGCGAAGCGTTACGTGCGCGAGCGGCTCGCCGAGATGGGCGTCGATCTCGATCCCGATGCGCGGCTCGGGCGGCTGTCGATCGCGCAGCGGCAGATGGTCGAGATCTGCAAGGCGCTGATGCGCAACGCGCGCGTGATCGCGCTCGACGAACCGACGAGCTCGCTGTCGCATCGCGAGACGGAAGTGCTGTTCAAGCTGGTCGACGACCTGCGTGCGCAGGGCCGCGCGCTGATCTACATCTCGCACCGGATGGACGAGATCTACCGGCTGTGCGATGCGTGCACGATCTTTCGCGACGGCCGCAAGATCGCGTCGCACGAAGCGCTGGCCGACGTGCCGCGCGAGCGGCTCGTCGCCGAGATGGTCGGGCGCGAGATCGCGGACATCTACCATTACGCGCCGCGCGCGCTCGGCGACGTGCGGTTTTCCGCCGAAGGCATCGACGGGCCGGCATTGCGCGAACCGGCGAGCTTCTCGGTGCGCGCGGGCGAGATCGTCGGCTTCTTCGGGCTCGTCGGCGCGGGTCGCAGCGAGCTGATGCGGCTCGTGTACGGCGCGGACCGCCGGCGCGCGGGCGTGCTGACGCTCGACGGCGCGCGCATCGACGTGAAGCGCACGGGCGACGCGATCCGCCACGGCATCGTGCTGTGCCCCGAGGACCGCAAGGAAGAAGGGATCATCGCGATCGCGTCGGTCGCGGAGAACATCAACATCAGCTGCCGCCGCCATTCGCTGCGCGCGGGTCTGTTCATCAACGGCAAGGCCGAGAGCGAAACGGCCGACCGCTTCATCCAGCGGCTGAAGATCAAGACGCCGAACCGGCGCCAGAAGATCCGCTTCCTGTCGGGCGGCAACCAGCAGAAGGCGATCCTGTCGCGCTGGCTCGCGGAGCCCGACCTGAAGGTCGTGATCCTCGACGAGCCGACGCGCGGCATCGACGTCGGCGCGAAGCACGAGATCTACGACGTGATCTACCGGCTCGCGGAGCGCGGCTGCGCGATCGTGATGGTGTCGTCGGAACTGCCGGAAGTGCTCGGCGTGTCCGACCGCGTCGTCGTGATGCGCGAAGGCCGGATCGCCGGCGAGCTGCCGCGCGCGCAGGCGAACGAGCACGCGGTGCTGAACCTCGCGCTGCCGCAGACGAGCGCGGCCGAGGCGGCCTGACGCGGCATACGACATTCGAATCGAACACGCGCGGCGCGGGCCGCGCGATGCAGGAGCAGGAGACACATCATGCAAGTCAACGAAAACCTGGCCAGCGCCGCCGTGAAGCCGTCGGCCGACGCGCTGGTTCCGCAGCAGAGCGACCGCCAGAAGTGGTGGCAGCATCTGACCGAATACAGCCTGATCGCGATCTTCGCGGTGATGTTCATCACGATGTCGCTGACCGTCGATCACTTCTTCTCGATCGACAACATGCTCGGCCTCGCGCTGTCGATCTCGCAGATCGGCATGGTCGCGTGCACGATGATGTTCTGTCTCGCGTCGCGCGACTTCGACCTGTCGATCGGCTCGACCGTCGCGTTCTCGGGCGTGCTGTGCGCGATGGTGCTGAACGCGACCGACAACACGTTCGTCGCGATCGTCGCGGCGGTCGCGGCCGGCGCCGCGATCGGCTTCGTGAACGGCGCGGTGATCGCGTACCTGCGCATCAACGCGCTGATCACGACGCTCGCGACGATGGAGATCGTGCGCGGGCTCGGCTTCATCGTGTCGAAGGGGCAGGCGGTCGGCGTGTCGTCGGATACCTTCATCGCGCTCGGCGGGATGTCGATGTTCGGCGTGTCGCTGCCGATCTGGGTCACGCTGCTGTGCTTCATCGGCTTCGGCGTGCTGCTGAACCAGACCGTGTACGGCCGCAACACGCTCGCGATCGGCGGCAATCCGGAAGCGTCGCGGCTCGCGGGGATCAACGTCGAACGCACGCGCGTGTACATCTTCCTGATCCAGGGCGCGGTCACAGCCCTCGCGGGCGTGATTCTCGCGTCGCGCATCACGTCGGGCCAGCCGAACGCCGCGCAGGGCTTCGAGCTGAACGTGATCTCCGCGTGCGTGCTCGGCGGCGTGTCGCTGATGGGCGGCCGCGCGACGATCTCGGGCGTCGTGATCGGCGTGCTGATCATGGGCACCGTCGAGAACGTGATGAACCTGCTGAACATCGACGCGTTCTACCAGTACCTCGTGCGTGGCGCGATCCTGCTCGCGGCCGTGCTGCTCGACCAGCTGAAGAACCGCGGCGTACGCGACTGACCGACCTGTTTCCACGGAGACGATCCGCATGACCATCGATACTTCCGCGCCGGACTCGCACGCCGCGAGCGACGCGCGCTTCGCGCGCTACCCGAGCCTCGAGGATCGCGCGGTGCTGATCACGGGCGGCGCGACCGGCATCGGCGCGTCGTTCGTCGAGCACTTCGCCGAACAGGGCGCGCGCGTCGCGTTCGTCGATCTCGACGCGGCGGCCGGCGCCGCGCTGGCCGAACGCCTCGCGCGCGCGCGCCATGCGCCGCTGTTCCTGCCGTGCGACCTGACCGACATCGATGCGCTGCGCGGGGCGATCGACGCGATCCGCGCGCGCATCGGCGCGATCGCGGTGCTCGTGAACAACGCGGCGAACGACACGCGCCACGCGATTGGCGACGTGACGCCCGCGTCGTTCGACGCGGGCATCGCGGTGAACCTGCGTCACCAGTTCTTCGCCGCGCAGGCGGTGATTGACGACATGAAGCGGCAGGGCGGCGGCGCGATCATCAATCTCGGCTCGATCAGCTGGATGCTGAAGAACGGCGGCTATCCCGTCTACGTGATGGCGAAGGCGGCCGTGCAGGGCCTGACGCGCGGCCTCGCGCGCGATCTCGGCCCGTTCGGCATCCGCGTGAATTCGCTGGTGCCGGGCTGGGTGATGACCGACAAGCAGCGCCGGCTGTGGCTCGACGACGCGGGCCGCGCGGCGATCAAGGCCGGCCAGTGCATCGACGCCGAACTATTGCCGGCCGACCTCGCCCGGATGGCGCTGTTTCTCGCGGCCGACGACAGCCGGATGATCACCGCGCAGGACGTGATCGTCGACGGCGGCTGGGCCTGACCGTTCGCACCGACCTGCATCGTTTCTTCGACGAAGGAAAGGAGCTCACCATGACCGCCACGTCCTCGCGCGCATCGTCGTCCACCAGCCAGTCGCGCCGCGCGCGCCTGGCCGCCGCCGCCCAGCCGGTCAGCCCCGGCCCGCAGACGGCCGTGTTCGCGCAGGGCGTCGGCGCCGCGCATGCGGCGGCCGTCACGCTGTCGAACGCGTCGCTGCGGCTCGACGTGCTGCCGCACCTCGGCGGCGGCATCGCGCGCTTCGACTGGCGCGGCGAGAACGGCGCGCTGGTGCCGGTGTTCCGCCGTTGCGAGCACCCGGAGACGGCGACGGACCCGAATGAGCTCGCGTGCTATCCGCTGCTGCCGTACTCGAACCGGATCGGCGACGGGCGCTTCGAATGCGACGGGCGCAAGGTCGCGGTGCCGCGCAACCGTCGCGACGAGCCGCTGCCGATCCACGGCGACGGCTGGCTCGCGCCGTGGCAGGTCGACGATGCGACCGACACGTCGCTGCAACTGTCGCTCGACCGGACGGCCGGCGCGCCGTATGCATTCCGCGCGATCCAGTCGTTCGAGCTCGACGACGCGACGCTGTCGATCGCGCTGACGATCGAGAACGCGGGACGCGCGCGGCTGCCGTTCGGGCTCGGCGTGCATCCGTTCCTGGTGCGCGATGCGGCGACCGAGCTGGCCGCGGCGGCGGGCGGCCTGTGGCTGTCGGGCGCCGATTTCCTGCCGGTGCGGCACGTCAGCGTGCCGCCGGCCTGGCAGTTCGGCGTCGCGTATCCGCTGCCGGCCACGCTCGTCAATCACGCGTTCACCGGCTGGGGCGGCCACGCGACGGTGAGCTGGCCGCGCCGGCGGCTGTCGCTGACCGTCGCGGCCGACGCCGACGCATACGTGCTCTACACGCCGCCGGGCGAGGATTTCTTCTGCTTCGAGCCGGTCGATCATCCGATCAATGCGGTGAACCTGCCGGGCGGCGCGGCCGCGCACGGGATGACGCTGCTCGCGCCCGGCGAGCGGCTCACGCGGCGTTTCGCGTTCACCGTCGAGCGCGCCGATGCGCGCAGCAATGCCGCGACACACGAGGGGCGCCGGCGACGCGGGTAAAATACGCGGTCTACCAACGGTTTGCCGCGAGTACCCGCCATGTCTTCCCCGCTTACTTTCATCGAATCGCTGCGCGCCGCGTGGCAACGCACGAATTCGCTGCTGTGCGTCGGCCTCGACCCCGAGCCGTCGCGCTTTCCCGTGCAGTTCGACGGCCAGCCCGACGCGATCTTCGAATTCTGCCGGCAGATCGTCGATGCGACCGCGCCGTACGCGAGCGCGTTCAAGCCGCAGATCGCCTACTTCGCCGCGCATCGCGCGGAAGACCAGCTCGAACGGTTGATCGCGCACATCCATCTGCAGCATCCGGGCCTGCCCGTGATCCTCGACGCGAAGCGCGGCGACATCGGCAGCACGGCCGAGCAGTATGCACGCGAGGCGTTCGAGCGCTATCGCGCGGACGCCGTCACCGTGAATCCGTACATGGGCTACGACTCGGTCGAGCCGTACTTCGAGCATGAAGGCAAGGGCGTGATCGTGCTGTGCCGCACGTCGAACCCGGGCGGCTCGGACCTGCAGTTCCTCGACACGAACGGCCGGCCGCTGTACCAGGTGGTCGCCGACCTCGCGGCGAACAAATGGAACGCGAAGAACGGCCAGCTCGGCCTCGTGGTCGGCGCGACGTTCCCGAAGGAGATCGAGATCGTGCGCGGGATCGTCGGCGACATGCCGCTCCTGATTCCCGGCATCGGCGCGCAGGGCGGCGACGTGCAGGCGACCGTCAACGCAGGCCGCACGGCGGACGGCACCGGGATGATGATCAACTCGTCGCGCGCGATCCTGTACGCGAGCAAGGGCGAGGATTTCGCCGAAGCCGCGGCGCTCGCCGCGCAGAAGACGCGCGACACGATCAACGCGCATCGCTGATCGGCCGCACCGGTGGTCCGGGCCGGCGCCAGCGCCCGCCCGGGCAGCCGGCGCCGGCGTGCTCCCGCGCGCGAGCCCGCCGCTTCCCTCCCGTTTTTCCGCTCCTCTGCCGGCCCGGCGCGCGCTGGCGCACGCGGACAACTTCCCGTCGCTTCCGCACCGCATCCCCGCGCACCAATCGCGCGATGCTGCGGCTTGTCATCGATCCGTCACGAAAACGTCAAGAAAGGGAGCGACGCCATGCCCAAGCTGTCCCGCCGTCTTCTGAGCGCGTTCGCCGCGTCGCTGTGCATGACGTTCGCCCATGCGGCGGATCTGTCGCACTGGCCGGCCGACAGCGCGAAGGCGCTGAACGCGATGATCGCCGCGCACGCGAACCGCGGCGACTACGCGGTGTTCGACGCCGACAACACGACCTACCGCTACGACCTCGAGGAATCGCTGCTGCCGTACCTCGAGAACCGCGGCGTGCTGACGCGCGACGCGCTCGACCCGTCGCTGAAGCTGATCCCGTTCAAGGATTCCGCCGACTACAAGGAGTCGCTGACGAGCTACTACTACCGGCTGTGCGAGATCGACGATCTGGTCTGCTATCCGTGGATCGCGCAGGCGTTCGCCGGCCAGTCGCTCGCCGACCTGAAGCGCCACGTCGACGCGATGCTCGCCGACGGCAAGCCGATCCCGATCCGCTATTGGCAGGGTGACAAGGTGGTCGACGGCACGGTCAATCCGCCGCGCTTCTTCCGCGGGATGCAGGAGCTGTACAACGCGCTGCGCGAGAACGGCATCGAGGTCTACGTGATGACAGCCGCGCACGAGGAGCTCGCGCGGCTCGTGCTGGCCGACCCGAAGTACGGCTACAACGTGAAGCCGCAGAACGTGATCGGCGTGACGACGCTGCTGCGCAATCCGGCGACCGGCGCGCTGACGACGTCGCGGCTGCAGATCAAGGCCGGCAAGTACGACGAGGCCGCGAACCGCGCGCTGGTGATCACGCCGTTCCTGATGAACCCGATGACGTGGTACGAAGGCAAGCTCGGTTCGATCGTCGGCTGGATCGACCAGTGGAAGAAGCCGGTGCTCGTCGCGGGCGACACGCCGACGTCCGACGGCTACATGCTGCTGAACGCGACCGACGTCGCGCGCGGCGGCGTGCGCGTGTGGGTCAACAAGAAGGACAAGCAGATGGCGCAGATCCGCGCGTGGTCGGACGAATCGGCCGCGAAGCAGAAGTCGCTCGGCCTGCCGGTGACGGCGGACAAGAACTGGATCGTCGTGAAGCCCGACGCGATTCAATAACCGAACAGGGGCGCGGCACGCGCCCGGGCCGGTCAGCCTTCGCGCTCGTCGAGCAGCTTCAGCAGCCCGCGCAGTGCATGCGCGGCTGCCTGCGTGCGGATCTGTTCGCGATCGCCCTTGAACACAAGCGTCTCGACATCGGTATGCAGCCGGTTGCTCCAGCCGAACGACACGGTGCCGACCGGCTTCTTCTCGCTGCCGCCGGCCGGGCCCGCGATGCCGGTGACGGACAGCGCGACCTGCGCGCGGCTGTTGCGCAGCGCGCCTTCGGCCATCGCGCGCGCGACGGGCTCGCTGACCGCGCCGTGCTTGTCGATCAGGTCGGCGGGCACGCCGATCATCTCGATCTTGGCCTGGTTCGAGTACGTGACGAAGCCGCGCTCGAACCACTGGCTGCTGCCGGAAATGTCGGTGATCGCCGTGGCGATCATCCCGCCGGTGCAGGATTCGGCGGTGGCGAGCGTGAGGTGCTCGTCACGCAGCTTGTTGCCTGCGCGGATCGCAAGCTGATGGACGACGGAATCGGTTGGCATGCGCGTCGGGAAACGGGAGTCGGGAAATCGGTCAGCCGCCGACGGAGCGCCACAGAGCGATCACGAGCAGCGTCATGAACGCGGCGACCAGGTCGTCGACCATGATGCCGAGCCCGCCTTTCAGGCGGCGGTCGAAGTAGCGGATCGGCGGCGGCTTGAGCATGTCGAAGAAGCGGAACGCGACGAACGCCCACAGCTGACCGACGAAGGTCGCGGGCGTGACGAACAGCATCACGAGCCAGATCGCGACGATCTCGTCCCAGACGACGGCGCCCGGATCGGACACGCCGGCCTTTCTCGCGGTGAAACCGGTGACCCACGCGCCGGCCACGAAGCCGACGGCGATCAGCGCCCACCATTCGGGCACCGTCAGGTAGCGGTTGAGCACGACGAACGTGAGCCAGCCGAACAGCGAGCCGAACGTGCCGGGCATGATCGGCGCGAGGCCGCTGCCGAAGCCGAGCGACACGAGATGCGCAGGGTGCGACAGCATGAAGCGGGCCGTCACGCGGGTCGGCGCGGGTGGCGCGGCGCCGGGCTCGGCCGCGGCGGGCGCGGGCGTCGGATCAGTCTGCATGGAAGTGGTCGAAGCCGTGCAACGTGAGAGCGAGGGGCGCGCCGGCGGCGTCGCGCCACGCGATGGCGGGGTGCGCCGACGGCGCGGACAACGCGCGTATTGTACCGATTCGCGTGACCGGCACGCCGACCGCGGCGCCCGCCGCTTCGACCGCCGCGCGGGCTGCCACCGGCGCGGTGAAGCACAGTTCGTAGTCGTCGCCGCCCGCCAGCGTGCAGCGGCGCTGCACGTCGGCCGGCAGCGTCGCGAGCGCGGCCGAGCGCGGCACCGCGTCGGCGTCGATCTCGGCGCGTACGTTCGAGCGCGTCAGGATGTGCTGGAGATCGCCGGCCAAGCCGTCCGACAGGTCGAGCGCCGCGTGCGCGACGCCCGCGAGCGCGAGGCCGAGCGCGACGCGCGGTTCGGGCCGCTCGAGCGCGTGCCGGAACGCGGCGACTTCGTCCGCGCCGGCCGTCCACTCGCCGCGGGCGACGCCGAGGCCCGCGCGCGCGTCGCCGAGCGCGCCGGATACCCACACGTCGTCGCCGTCGCGCGCGGCATCGCGCCGCAGCGCCGCGTCCGGCGCGACTTCGCCGAACACGGTCACGCACAGGTTCAGTGGCCCGCTCGTCGTGTCGCCGCCGATCAGCTCGCAGCCGTATCGCTCGGCCAGCGCGAACAGCCCGTTGCTGAAGGCCTCGAGCCACGCCGCATCGGCGCGCGGCAGCGCGCATGCGAGCGTGAACGCGCGCGGCTCAGCGCCCATCGCGGCGAGATCCGACAGGTTGACCGCGAGCGTCTTGTGACCGAGCGCGTCGGGCGCGACGTCGGGGAAGAAATGTCGGCCTTCCACCAGCATGTCCGTCGAAACGGCCAGCAATTTCCCGGATCGGGGCGCAATCAGTGCGCAATCGTCGCCGATGCCGAGCGTCGACGCGCGCGCGCCCTGCGCGGCGCGGCGCGTGAAGAAGCGTTCGATCAGCGAAAACTCGGAGAGGGCGGCTGGCACGGCGGGCGATCCGAAACGGTGAAAGGAACGGCATTGTACGAGGCGAGTGGCGGCGCTCCTGCACTATCCAGTACATTTTTGTCGCGGCTGTTGCACCCGAATCGCCGGTCTGGCGGCCGATGATTGGCGCTACAATGCCGTCGAACAGTTATTCTAATCCGCCCGTCACGAGACACATGTCCACCCAAGCCTCCTCCAAAGCCAAGCTGCGCGAAGCCGCGCTCGACTATCACGAATTTCCGACCCCCGGCAAAATCGCGATCGCCCCGACCAAGCAGATGATCAACCAGCGCGACCTCGCGCTCGCGTATTCGCCGGGCGTGGCGTACGCGTGCGAGGAGATCGTCGAGAATCCGCTCAACGCGGCGCGTTTCACCGCGCGCAGCAACCTGGTCGGCGTCGTGACGAACGGCACGGCGGTGCTCGGTCTCGGCAACATCGGCCCGCTCGCGTCGAAGCCGGTGATGGAAGGCAAGGCCGTGCTGTTCAAGAAGTTCGCGGGCATCGACGTGTTCGACATCGAGCTGAACGAGTCGGACCCGCACAAGCTCGTCGACGTGATCGCCGCGCTGGAGCCGACCTTCGGCGGGATCAACCTCGAAGACATCAAGGCGCCGGACTGCTTCATCGTCGAGCGCGAAGCGCGCAAGCGGATGAAGATCCCGGTGTTCCACGACGACCAGCACGGCACCGCGATCGTCGTGGCCGCGGCCGTCACGAACGGCCTGAAGGTCGTCGGCAAGGACATCAAGAAGGTCAAGCTGGTGGCGTCCGGTGCGGGCGCTGCCGCGCTCGCGTGTCTCGACCTGCTGGTCGACATCGGGCTGCCGCTCGAGAACATCACGGTGACCGACCTGGCCGGCGTGGTCTACAAGGGTCGCGCCGAGCTGATGGATCCGGACAAGGAGCGTTTCGCGCGCGAGACCGACGCGCGCACGCTGGCCGAGGTGATCGACGGCGCGGACATCTTCCTCGGGCTGTCGGCCGCCGGCGTGCTGAAGCAGGAGATGGTGAAGGGCATGGCCGAGCGCCCGCTGATCCTCGCGCTCGCGAACCCGACGCCGGAAATCCTGCCGGAGCTCGCGCTCGAAGTGCGCCCGGACGCCGTGCTGGCCACCGGCCGCACCGATTACCCGAACCAGGTCAACAACGTCCTGTGCTTCCCGTTCATCTTCCGCGGCGCGCTCGACGTCGGCGCGACGACGATCACGCGTGAAATGGAGATCGCGGCCGTCAACGCGATCGCCGAGCTCGCGCAGCACGAGCAGAGCGACATCGTCGCGACCGCATACGGTATCCAGGATCTGTCGTTCGGGCCCGAATACCTGATTCCGAAGCCGTTCGATCCGCGCCTGATCGTGAAGATCGCGCCGGCCGTCGCGCAGGCCGCGATGGACGGCGGCGTCGCGACCCGCCCGATCGAGGACATGGAGGCGTACCGCGTCCATCTGCAGCAGTTCGTGTATCACAGCGGCACGACGATGAAGCCGATCTTCCAGATCGCGCGCGCCGCGCCGGAAGAGAAGAAGCGCGTGGTGTTCGCGGAAGGCGAAGAAGAGCGCGTGTTGCGTGCCGTTCAGATCATCGTCGACGAAAAGCTCGCGAAGCCGATCCTAATCGGCCGCCCGTCGGTGATCGAGCACCGTATCCAGCGCTACGGCCTGCGCCTCACGCCCGGCACCGATTTCACGGTCGTCAACACCGAGCACGACGAGCGTTACCGCGACTTCTGGCAGACGTACCACAAGATGATGGCGCGCAAGGGTATCAGCGAGCAGCTCGCGCGCGTCGAAATGCGTCGCCGCACGACGCTGATCGGCTCGATGCTGGTGAAGAAGGGCGAAGCGGACGGGATGATCTGCGGCACGATCAGCACCACGCACCGCCACCTGCACTTCATCGACCAGGTGATCGGCAAACGTCCGGGCTGCAGCGTGTACGCGGCGATGAACGGCCTCGTGCTGCCGGGCCGCCAGATTTTCCTCGTGGATACGCACGTGAACGTCGATCCGACCCCGGAAGAACTGGCCGAGATCACGATCATGGCCGCGGAAGAAGTGCGCCGGTTCGGCATCGAGCCGAAGGTCGCGCTGTTGTCGCACTCGAATTTCGGCACGAGCAATGCACCGTCGGCGAAGAAGATGCGCGATACGCTCGCGATCCTGCAGGAAACCGCACCGGAACTGAAGGTCGACGGCGAAATGCACGGCGACGTCGCGCTCGACGCGGCGCTGCGCAAGGAGATCCTGCCGGAATCGACGCTGGAAGGCGACGCGAACCTGCTGATCCTGCCGAACATCGACGCCGCCAACATCGCGTACAACCTGCTGAAGACGGCCGCCGGCAACAACATCGCGATCGGGCCGATCCTGCTGGGCGCCGCGCAGCCGGTGCACGTGCTGACCGAATCGGCGACCGTTCGTCGCATCGTCAACATGGCGGCGCTGCTGGTCGCCGACGTGAACGCCGCGCGCTGAGCCAGAACGAACGCGCCACCCGGTCGAACCGGCGTGGCGCGTCCGGGAAAATTGTAAACAAAAGCAAAAAGAGGCGTGCCCGCAACGGGCACGCCGCCGGGCAGGGCGCACACGCGCTTCCCGCAAAGCAACAGCAGCATCTCTCCACTCCAGGCAGCGAGCGAGGCAAGGAGTAGTTCTTGCCCACCGAGAGGTGCCGCACGCATTCTATCTTATGTAAGATAAATGTAGTGCGATTTCGGTAAAAAATGCGGAATTCGCGGCATCGCGAGGCTTTCGATTCCCAAACGGACATTGATTCGCGCGGCCAATAACGCTACGCTAACGCCTTTGTTGGTCGTCAACTACTTGATTTAACAGCGGGAACCCTGGTTCATGGCACGCAAGTGGCTCCGCAACGGCGCGCTCGCGTCCGTCTTCGCGATGTTCGCGATGGGTATCGTCGGCACGCCGACGGGCAGTCTGGTTTCCGCCGCTTACGCACGGGAGGCCGTTCCGGCCGACGTGGCTGCCAGCGGGCTCGATACGATCCCGACTGCCAGTCTTCCGCGCGAGGCCGTGACCACGCTAAGCCTGATCGCCGCCGGCGGCCCCTATCCGTACGAGAAAGACGGCGTCGTATTCGGCAATCGCGAGCGGATCCTGCCGAAGGCGAAGCGCGGCTACTACCATGAGTACACGGTGCCGACGCCGCGTGCGCGCAATCGCGGCGCGCGCCGGATCGTCTGTGGCGGTCCGTTGCGCCGGATCGACAACTGTTATTACACGGGCGACCACTACAACAGTTTTAAACGTATTGTTGAATGACTTCGGGACGAATGGCATGAGCGACTCCATCTACGCGCACGATACGGCGGCGGCGGAACTGTTCGCGGCCGGCGACGGCAATCTGTTTCAGCGTGTGATTCAGCTGCACGCGGCGGCGCAGGCCGGCGGCACGCCGGAGCAACAGGAAGCCGAGCCCGGGCTTTCATCGAACGAGGAGCCTATGAGCCTTTTCACGACCGTGCGACCCAATCTCGTGCAGTCGATCCGCGCGTTCCGCGTGCAGGATCTCGCCGACGAAGCCGGTCGGCTCGGCCAGCATTTCCTGTATGCGTATTGCGGCGCCGCGCAGTCGAAGCAGGAAGTGATGGAAACGATCGCGACCTCGTTCCTGTTTCCGAAGCATTTCGGGAAGAACTACGACGCGCTGTACGACTGCCTGACCGACCTCGTTGCGAAGGCCGGCGCGCAGCCCGGTTTCGTGATCGTCCTCGAAGGGCTGCCGATCGCGCAGAAATTCGACAAGGAAGGGCGCGAAACGCTGCTCGACGTGTTTCGCGAGGCGGCCGAATTCTGGGCCGAGCGCAAGGTCGCGTTCCGCGTGTTCTACTCGTTCGCGTAAGCGCATCGGTCCGCGTGGCCGATTCGCCGAACGACCCGTCAAAAGCCCGCTTCGAGCGGGCTTTTTTGCGTCTGCGATTCGCGTCCGGCTGCAGGGCGTGGCGCGCGAAGCACGGTGTGGGGCGAGCCGTTGAACGCGGCGCGCCGACGCGCTTTTACCACCCGCCCCAGCGCGCCGCCAACGCCGCCAGCACGGCCGCCCCGGCCGTCTCGGTACGCAGCACGCGCGGCCCGAGCGACAGCGCGGTGAACCCGCGTGCGCGGGCTGCATTTTCCTCCTCGGGCGACAGCCCGCCTTCGGGCCCGATCAGCAGCGTGACGGCGGCCGCGGGCGGCGCGTCGGGCAGCGACGCGAACGGGATGCTCGCGCGCGGCGACAGCAGCAGCCGCAGTTCGCCGTCGGCCGGAGCGGCAGGCAGCGCGTCGAGCCATGCATTGAAGCCGATGACCGGCGCGACGTCGGGCACGCGGTTGCGGCCGCATTGCTCGCACGACGCGCGCACGACGCCGCGCCAGTGCGCGACGCGCTTGTCCGCGCGTTCGCCGGACAGCTTCACGACGCCACGCGCGGTCGACAGCGGCACGACCGCTGCGACGCCGAGCTCGACGGCCTTCTCGATCACCCAGTCCATCTTGTCGCCGCCGGCGATTCCCTGCGCGAGCGTCACGCGATAGGGCGGCTCGGCCTCGGCGGGCTCGAACGAATCGACCTGCACGAGCGCGCTGCGCTTGTCGACCTCGACGAGCCGCGCGCGGTACTGGCCGCCCGTGCCGTCGAACAGCGCGAGCACGTCGCCGGGCTGCAGGCGCAGCACCTGCACGTGGCGCGCGACGTCGGCCGGCAACGCGAGCGTGGCGTCGGCGCGCAGCGCGGCGTCGACGAAAAAGCGCGGCACGGCCGCGGTGGTGGTGGCTTCGGTCATGCGTGTGGCGGTTTCGGTCATGCGTCGAGACGGCACCCGAGCGCCCAGCGGTAGCCGTCGAGATCCTCGATCTGCGCGAACCGGTCGCCCCAGAACTGATCCTGCGGCGCGCTCAGCGATTTCGCGCCCGCGTCGAGCGCGCGCTGCCAGGTGGCGTCGACGTCGTCGACATACAGATAGAACGATTGCGGCGCGGTGGCGTTCGCGTGCTTCGGCGTGAGCGCGGGCGAGCCGAACGCGCCTTCGGGCGCGAACATCACGATCAGCTGGCCGCGATAGGCCATCTCGACGTGCATGATCGCGCCGTCCTCGTCGTGCACGTCGCGCACCGTGAAGCCGAATGCGGCCTGGAAGAACTCGATGGCCGCGCGCGCGTTGCGCACGGCCAGGTAGGGCGTCAACCAAGGCACGTTGGCCGGACGTGGATCGGTCATGAAAATCTCCTGTTGCACAGTGTCGGCGCTTCTCGCGCCTGCGCCGGTCTCATGCTGGAACAACGGAACGTTGCGGCCGTCCGGATGTTCAGCGGCGAACGCCCAGTGTATCGCGCAGCGCGCGCGGCAGGGCAAAGAGGGACGCATGCAGTCGCGCATCGTAGTAGCGCAGGCCGTGGACGCGGCGGGCCGCGAGCCGTTCGTCGACGTCGTGCGCGAACAGCGCGGCCGCATCGAGCGTGTCGCTCGCGATCGCCATCAGCCATTGCGAGCCGTACAGCGGCACGTGCGCGGACAGCGGATCGACGACCGCGAAGCTCGCGCGCAGGTCGTCGAGCAGCGCCGCGATGCGCGCGGCGTGGAACACCGGCGAGCCGAGATGCATCGAGATCGCGCCGCAGCGCGTGAGGATCCGCTTGAGCCGCGCGTAGAACGCGCGCGTATAGAGGCCGGACGCCGGCGAATCGGGCGGCGTGAGGTCGAACACGACGAGATCGAAATGTTCGATCGTCGCCTCGACGAAATGCGCGGCGTCGCCGATCACGACCTCGACGCGCGGGTCGTCGAGCGCACCCTGGTGCACGTCGTCGAGATAGCGGCGCGCCATCCCGACCACCTCGTCGTCGAGTTCGGCGATCACGATCCGTTCGATGCACGCGTGCTTGAGCAACTGACGCGCGGCGCCGCCGTCGCCGCCGCCGAGCACGAGCGCCTTCTTCGGCGACGGATGCGCGAGCGCGGCCGGGTGCGTCATGCACTCGTGATACACGTACTCGTCGCCGACCGACGTCATCGGCCGGCCGTCCAGCGTGAACAGCCGGCCGAGCTGCGGGGTTTCCCAGACTTCGATCTGCTGGTGCGGGGACGCGACGTGCGCGAGCCGCCGCGCATTCGGGAAGCCGTAGGTGGCGTCGGGCGTAGGGTGAAAGAGAAGGGTGGTGCTCACGGGC
>NZ_JACCQB010000047.1:0-49533 GCF_015712265.1 Burkholderia sp. 9777_1386
GTGGGGGGACTCGAGTGGAGCGGGCGCACCGGCGGTGAGGCAGCCGGCGTTGCCGCCGCTTACGCGCTGAAAGCGACGCCAGGACGCCGATCCGCTGTTGCGGGTCGGGCCGGCGTGCGGGCGGTTCGCCTCACCTCACAGTGAGCGAGAGGGAATGCGCGGCGCGCATGGCCGCTCGGCGTCGATCGGTTTCGGATGCCGCCGTTCGAGATGCAGCACCGTCGGCAGCGTGCCTGACAGGATCACGCGCAGCCACGCGAACGCCATTACGCGGTCACCGGTTTCGAAAGCGTCGCCGATCGACATGAGGTGTCCTTCCCGCTGGCCGCGGCTTGACGCTCGCCAGCCCGTCGCCCACACTGGGCCGCACGACGGCCACGCGTGCGGGTGCGCGCGAGCGGCCTGTCATGCGCGCGTCATGCGGTACGGCTCCCGCTCCGGCGCGCGGCGCTGACGTCCTGCAACGAACGCGCGGAGAGCTTCGACGTGGTGCGTTTTCCTTTCCGATGGACCGGCTGCCTGTTCGCGTGCGCCGTTGCGCTCGGCGCGGGTACGGCCGTGGCCGATACGCGCGACTCACACGACACGCGGGACGCCCGCGACGCGGCCGATATGGCGCCCGTCACGCTCGTCAGCGACGTCCACGAATTCGTGATCCAGCACGACGGCTCGCTCGACGAGCACGACGATTCGACGCTGCGCGCGAACGACGCGAACGGCATCGATGCCGTTGCGCAGCGCTACGTGTGGTACGACAAGAATCTCGAGAAGGTCGAGCTGCTCGCGGCCGAGACGATCGACCGCGACGGCGTCGCGCATCCGGTCGGCGCGGACGGCATCCGCGACGTGCAGGAGCCGCGCTCGGCCGGCGCACCGACGTTCCAGGACGGGCTGCTGCGCACCGTCGTGTTCCCCGGCGTCGAAGCCGGGTCGAGCACCCGCGTCGCGTTCCGCAAGACCCGCACGAAGCCGGTCAATCGCGGCTACTTCGGCTACACCGTCGAGCCGTCGCGCGAGCCGGTCGACAGTCAGCGGCTGATCTTCGACGTGCCGGCCGACATGCCGCTGTATGCGGATGCACGCGGCTACGTCGCGCTGCCGCCCGTCACGGCGAACGGCCGCACGCGCTACGAATTCGACTACCGGCACGGCGCGTACGATCGCATCGAGAGCGGCTCGGTCGGCTATCCGACCTACGGCGACCGGCTCGTCGTGTCGACGCTGCCCGACTACGCGGCGTTCGCCGCGCGCTACCGCAACGCGGCCGTCGACCCGAGCGCGAACGATGCGGCCGTCGTGCAGCTGGCGCGTGCGCTCACGGCGAATGCCGCCGATCCGCGCGACAAGGCGCGCATCCTGTACGACTGGGTGCAGGCGAACGTGCGCTACGTCGGGTTGTTTCTCGGCGAGACGGCCGCCGCGCCGCATCGCGTGACCGACATCCTGCGCAACCGCTACGGCGACTGCAAGGATCATGTCGCGCTGTTCGGCGCGTTGCTCGCGGCGGTCGGCATTCGCAGCGAACCGGTGCTGATCAATCTCGGCGCCGTGTACACGCTGCCGTCGGTGCCCGGCTACGGCGCCGGCGCGATCAATCACGCGATCACGTGGCTGCCCGATCTCGCGCTCTACGCGGATACGACGACGGCCGGCATCGCGTTCGGCTACCTGCCGCCGATCGTGATGGATCGCCCGGCGCTGCTGGTCGATACGGGCGTGCTGTCGCGCACGCCGGCCACGCAGCCGCGCGCCCGCACCGCGCGGATCTCGATCGATGCCGCGCAGCCGGGCGCCGCACGTGTTCAGGCCTATGTCGAGGACGACGGCTGGACCGCCGAACTCGAACGCAACCTGTTTCGCCGCGCGTCGCGCGAGCGCATCGCGCAGCTCGCGACCGAGCGCCTGCGGCAAAGCGGCCTGCGCGGCCGCGCGCAACTGTCGACCAGCGACCGGCGCGTGACGGACGGGCCGTTCGACGTGACCGTCATCGGCACGCTCGATCATTTCGTCTGGCCGGACGGCACGACCGCGTTGCCCGCGCTGTCGAGCGTCACGGGCGGTATCGCGACCCAGGTCGAGACCTGGCTGGCCGAGCCGGTGCGCACGCAGCCGTGGGGCTGCATCGGCGGCGCGTTCGACGAGACCGGCCAGATCGCGTTGCCGGCGGGCGTGGTCGTGACCGACCTGCCGGCCGATACGGCCGTGCACGACCGCTTCGTCGATTTCACGTCGCATTACGTGTTCGATGCGGCCGCGCGCGTCGTGCAGGTCACGCGGCGGATGAACGCGGATTTCGGGCGGCAGGTCTGCACGCCGGACGAATTCGCGGCGCTGCGCGCGTCGCTCGAGCGCATCGAGCGCGACACGCAGACGCAGATCGTCGTGCGGGCGAAGCAGCGTTGAGCGGCGCGGGCACGGCATTCGCTCCGGACGGGCGAATCACCGGAATCGCCGACGCGCAGGAGGGACATCATGACGGAACGGGATCACGAGATCGCCGAACTCTCGAAGGAATTGCTGGGCCGGATCGTGCAGGGTACGGTCGCGGCCGGCGCGCCCGTCGACGTGGAGCAGTGCGCGGCGCTCGCCGTGCAGTGCGCGACGGCGCTGGTCGACCGGCTCGACGCGTTGAAGTGACGGCCTGCGGGCCGGCACCGCCGCCGGCCCCGCGCGCCGCGCGTTACGCTTCGGCGGGTACGTCGCCGTCCGCGCGCACGGCGCCCGGCGGCTTGCCGACCACGCGCTTGAACGCACGGCTGAACGCCGCGAGCGAACCGTAGCCGAGCCGGTACGCGACCGCTTCGATCGTCTCGCGGTCGCGGGCGATCCATTGCGCGGCGAGCCGCATCCGCAGCTCGGTGAGGTAGCGCACGGGCGTCATCCCGGTGGCCGCGAGGAAGCGCTCGGCGAACACCGAGCGCGACACGCCTGCCTCGGTCGCGAGCTCCGCGACGCTCCAGTTGCGGCCCGGGTCGCGATGCAGCGCGACGATCGCGCGGCCGAGCTTCGGCTCGCGCAGCGCCTGCACCCAGCCGGTCGCATCGCCGCATCCGCATTCGACCCAGCCGCGCACGATGAACGCCGCGACCACGTCCGCGAGCCGCGCGAGGATGCCCGCGAAGCCCGCGCGCGCCGTGCACGCCTCGCGTTCCATCGCATCGAGCATCGGGCGGATTTCCGGGTAGCGCGCGAGCAGCGTGCCCACGTGCATGAACGCGGGCATCGTGCCGACCAGCGGCTGCATGCCGCCGAGGTCGAGTTCCATGCAGGCGCTGAAGATCAGCGCATCGCCGGCGCCGGGTTCCTTCGTCGCGCAGCTCGTGGGCGACACGCCGGCCGACGCCACCGACGCGACCGTATCGCAGATCTTCGCGACCTCGAAGCCGTCGATCTCGCGGCACGGCACATCCGGATCGGACACCAGTGCGTGCATGCCGCCGTGCGGCAACAGGATCGCGTCGCCGGCCTCGAGCCGCATCGTCTCGCCCGTCGCGTCGCGCAGCAGCACGGGCCCGCGCACGATGAAATGGAACTGCGCGCGGCCCGTCCCGTGGCCGAAACTCAGTCCGAACGGCCGCGCGACCTGGATGCGGCGGTACTGGACGCCGCTCAGGCGCATCCCCAGCAGCAGCTCGCTGACGAGGTCGTGCGTGTCGGGAATCGGGGGCAGAAGGGGCTCGGACATATCGAGATACGGACGTTCGATCAACAAGAACGGATTGTATGTCATAGACCGTCCTGCCGCCGTTCCTTACGATACGCCCTCATCAGTACTTTCCCTAACCGACACGGAACCTCGCATGAATCCCGGAATCTCCTCGGCCGCCTCGACGGCGGCCCCCCACGAACCGGCCTGGGGCGCGGTATTCGCGATGGCGCTCGGCGTGTTCGGGCTCGTCACGGCCGAATTCCTGCCGGCGAGCCTGCTCACGCCGATGGCCGAGAGCCTCGGCGTGACCGAAGGCGTGGCCGGACAGGCCGTCACGGCCACCGCCACGGTCGCGCTCGTCACGAGCCTGCTGATCTCGGCGCTCACGCGCACGATCGACCGGCGGCGCGTGCTGCTGGTGTTCTCGGTGCTGCTCGTCGCATCGAATCTCGCCGTCGCGTTCGCGCCGAATCTGGCGATGCTGCTGATCGGCCGCGTCGTGCTCGGCATCGCGCTCGGCGGCTTCTGGACGATGGCGACCGCCACCGCGATGCGGCTCGTGCCGACGGCGATGGTGCCGCGCGCGCTGTCGATCATCTTCAGCGGCGTGGCGGTCGCGACCATCGCGTCCGCGCCGATGGGCAGCTACTTCGGTCACCTGATCGGCTGGCGCAACGTGTTCCTGATCGCGGCCGTGCTCGGCGGCCTCGCGTTCGTGTCGCAGCTTGTCACGCTGCCGTCGATGCCGCCGAGCGGCACGACGCGGCTGCGCACGCTGATCGACGTGCTGCGCCGGCCGACCGTCGGCCTCGGGATGTTCGCGACGATCCTCGTGTTCACCGGCCATTTCGCGTTCTTCACGTATCTGCGGCCGTTCCTCGAACAGGTCGCGGGCGTCGGCGTGAACGGGCTGTCGGCGATCCTGCTCGGCTACGGCATCGCGAACTTCGTCGGCACGTCGCTCGCGGGCCGCGTGCTCGAACACCGGCTGCGGCCGATGCTGATCGGCATGCCGGCGCTGATGGTCGTGCTCGGCATCGCGCTCGTCGTGCTCGGCCGCGCGCCGATGATCGACGCGGTGCTGGTCGCGTTGTGGGGGATGGCGTTCGGCGGCGTGCCGGTCGCGTGGTCGACGTGGGTCACGCGCACCGTGCCCGACGAGGCCGAGAGCGCGGGCGGGCTGATCGTCGCGGCGATCCAGCTCGCGATCGCGACGGGCGCGGCCGCCGGCGGCGTCGTGTTCGACGCGAACGGCGCGGCAGGCGTGTTCGTCGGCGCGGCGATCGTGCTGGCGGTGGCGGTCGCGACGATCGTGACCGGCGTGCCGAAGCGGGTCGGCGTGGTCGCGTCCTGACCGGCCCGGCGGCCCGCAGCCCGCGTGGTACGGGCCGCCAGGCGATCGTCCGCGCGTCAGGCGGCGCCGGCGCCCGCGATGCGGTCGAGTGCCGCGAGCGCGTCGGCCGGCAGATCGAGGTCGGCGGCCGCGAGATTCTCGCGCAGATGCGCGACCGACGACGTGCCGGGAATCAGCAGGAGATTCGGCGCGCGGCGCAGCAGCCACGCCAGCGCGACCTGCATCGGCGTCGCGCCGAGGCGACCCGCGACGCCGGACAGCGTCGACGACTGCAGCGGCGAGAAGCCGCCGAGCGGAAAGTACGGCACGTACGCGATGCCGTCACGGGCCAGCGTGTCGATCAGCGCATCGTCGCCGCGATGCGCGATGTTGTAGTGGTTCTGCACGCAGACGATGTCGCAGATCCGCCGGCCTTGCGCGACCTGCGCGGGCGTGACGTTGCTCAGGCCGATGTGCCGCACGAGCCCGCGCCGCTGCAGCTCCGCGAGCGTGGCCAGGGGTGCCTCGATCGATCCTTCGGCCGGCCCGTGCGTATCGAACATGATGCGCAGGTTGACGACGTCGAGCACGTCGAGCCCCAGGTTGCGCAGGTTGTCGTGCACGGCCCGCTCGAGCTCGTCGGGCGTGAACGCGGGCAGCCATGATGCGTCGTCGCCGCGTCGCGCGCCGATCTTGGTGACGATCACGAGATCGTCGCGATACGGATGCAACGCGTCGCGAATCAACTGGTTCGTCACGTGCGGGCCGTAGAAGTCGCTGGTGTCGAGATGGTCGACGCCGGATTCGACGGCTTCGCGCAACACGTTCAATGCGGCTTCGCGATCTTTCGGCGGGCCGAATACACCGGGGCCCGCGAGCTGCATCGCGCCGTAGCCGATCCGTCTGACGTGGCGATCGCCGAGCCTGAAGGTGGCGGTGTGGCGAATATCGGGCATGACCTTGCTCCTGTCGAAGAGATGAATGCGTTCAGCATAAGGACGAGTCGCCTGCGCGATAAGCCGGCATAATTCGCACGGGTTGTACGAAAAGGCGAACAATGCAAACCGATCTGGGCGATCTGAACGCGTTCATGGCCGTGGCACGCGCCAGGGGATTCCGCGATGCCGCACGCGTGACGGGCCTCAGCGCGTCGGGGCTGAGCGAGGCCGTGCGCCGGCTGGAAGCGCGGCTCGGCGTGCGGCTGCTGCACCGCACGACGCGTAGCGTCGTGCCCACCGAAGCCGGCGAGCGCCTGCTCGCGCGTCTCGCGCCCGCGCTGACCGAAGTGGCGGCGGCGCTCGATGGGATCGACGAATTCAGGGGCCGACCGGCCGGCACGCTGAAGCTCAACGTGCCGGTCAGCGCATCGCGGCTCGTGTTGCCGGCGATCGTGCCGCGCTTTCTCGAGGCGTATCCGGACATCCGGCTGGAAGTGACCGCCGACGAAAATTTCGTCGACGTGCTGGCGGCCGGCTGCGACGCGGGCATCCGCTACGACGAACGGCTCGAACAGGACATGATCGCGGTGCCGATCGGCCCGCGCATCCAGCGGTTCGCGACCGCGGCGGCGCCCGGCTATCTCGACCGGCACGGCCGGCCGCGGCATCCGCGCGACCTGCTTGGCCATCGGTGCCTGCGCGGACGCTTCGCCAGCGGCGCGATGCCGCCGTGGGAGTACGAGCGCGACGGCGAGGTCGTGCGGGTCGAGCCGGCCGCCGGGCCGCTGCTGGTCCAGATCGGCGGGGCGACGGAGCTGATGGTCGACGCGGCGATCGCCGGGACGGGGATCCTGTATCTGTTCGAAGACTGGGTGCGCCCGCATTTCGAAAGCGGTGCGCTCGAACCGGTGCTCGAACCGTGGTGGCGGCCGTTCTCGGGGCCCTTTCTGTATTACCCGGGGCGGCGTCTCGTGCCGCCGGCGTTGCGCGCGTTCATCGATTTCGTCAAGGCATCCTGAACGTCGGTCAGCGCACCGGCGCGTGCGCGTCGAGCAATTGCCGGTGGCGCGCGTCGGTCGCGTCGTCGGCCGGAAACATGCACTCCATGCGCAGCTCCTGCGCGGCCGCGCTTTGCGGCGTACCGATCGTCGTGATCGGCGAGAAGTAGCGCAGCACGACGCCTGCGTGAACAAAGCCGATCGGGATGACCGACAGCGACGGCGCGGCGGCCGCCCGCCGCCCCGCGAATCCGTCAGCCGCCTTGCTTGACCAGCGCCGCCAGCGTCTTCATTGCCTGCAGATACGGATACGGCCCGTGGCTGATGCGCGCCACGCCGTACTCCGCGAGTTCCGCGAGCGTCGGCGTTTCCGCGACGCGCATCACGTTCACCGGCAGCGGCGACGCGGCCGTCAGCGCGCGAATGAGCGCCGGCGAGCGCAGGCCGGGCACGAACAGGCCGTCGGCGCCGGCCGCCGCGTACGCGCGGGCGCGCGCCAGCGTGGCGTCGAGCAATCGTTCGTCGTGCGTCTCGGTTGCCGCCTTGAAGAACACGTCGGTGCGCGCGTTGATGAAATAGTCGACGCCCGCGCGATCGGCCGCCTGCCGGGCCGCCGCGATACGGGCCGCCGCTTCGTCGACGTCACGCAGTTCGCCCGTCGACGGAAAACTGTCTTCGAGATTGCAGCCGATCGCGCCGGCCCGGATGCTCATCGCGATCGTCTCGGCGACATCTTCCGGCCGCTCGCCGTAGCCGCTTTCGAGATCGACGGTGACGGGCAAGTCCGTCGCACGCACGATCCGCTCCAGCACCTCCATCATTAGCGCGCGCGGCATCTGCTCGCCGTCGACGAAACCGTTGGCTGCCGCGACCGACCAGCTGCCGGTGGCCAGCGCGACGGCGCCGGCGTCGGCCACCGCGCGCGCACTGCCGGCGTCCCACACGTTGAACAGCGCCAGCGGCTGGCCCGCGCGATGAAGCGACCGGAAAATCGCGCACTTCTCGTTGTTGCCCATGCTCGTCTCCTTATGGATACCGGATCGGTTGTCGTGCCGAGCGATATTGCCATCGAATCGGGCGGTGCGACGGACGCCGGCAATGTCTGCTGACAGCGCGTGACAGCAAGTGCGCATGATCGCCAGCGCTGGGCGATCCGCGCGCCGCCTCAGTCGCGCGAACCCGGATCGATCGACAGCGTGCGCAACTGGCCGCGCAACTGGTCGACTTCGCCCGGCGCGAACGGCCGCTCGATCTCGGCATGCGTCTGCTGCCACAGCGGGAACGCTTCGGCCAGCAGCTCGTGCCCGGCCGGTGTCAGTTCCAGCAGGCGGCTGCGCCGGTCGTCCGGGTCCTGCGTAATCGTGACGAGGCCGCGCCGCTCGAGCGGCTTGAGCGCCGCGGTGAGCGTGGTTCGGTCCATCGCGAGCAGCGACGCAACCGATTTCATCGGGGCCGGTTGCGGCCGGTTCAACGACATCAACAGCGAAAACTGGCCGTTGGTGAGGTCGAGCGGGCGCAGCACATCGTCGAAGATGCGCGCCAGATTGCGCGCCGCGCGCTGCATGTGCAGGCACAGGCAGCAATCGCGCACCATCAGCGTCGTTTCGAAGGGAAGCTTTTCTTTTCGTGCCATGTTGCAATTGTGTTGATATCAACCTATCTTGTCAAGGTCGAGGCGCGGCAACCCGCCGTGCCCGTCATCGGAGGAGAAGGCATGAGTGCGCAACAACAGTTGTATCTCGCCGTATTTCTCGGAACCCAGGATAGCCCGGCGATGAAGGCATGGATGGCGCTGCCGGAGGACGAGCGGCGCACGCGCGAGCGCGACGGCATCGCCGCGTGGCATGCGTGGGTCGAGCGGCATCGCGACGCGATCGTCGAGCTGGGCGGCCCGCTCGGCAAGACCAAGACCATCGACGCCGGCGGCATCCGCGACACGTCCAATGCGCTGAGCGGCTTCAGCGTCGTGCGGGCGGCATCGCACGAGGCGGCCGCCGCGCTGTTCGAAGGTCATCCGCATTTCACGCTGTTCCCGGGCGTGTCGGTCGACGTGATGCCGGTGCTGGCGATTCCGGGCGCATGAGCGACGCGTGAGGCCGGACACGACGTGTCGCCCGATGCGATGCGCGTGGTCCGGATGCAGACATTTTCCCGACATTCTGGATGGAGATGGGCGATGAAGCTTTACGGATTTGCCGGCACCCGCTCGCAGCGGGCGCTGTGGGGTCTGAAGGAACTGGATGCGGATTTCGAATTCGTGTCGGTCAACCTGCTCGAGGGCGAGCACAAGCGGCCCGAATTCCTGCGCCTGAATCCGGCCGGCAAGGTGCCGGTGCTGGTGGACGGCGACCTCGTGATTCCCGAATCGGCCGCGATCGTGCTGTATCTCGCGGACAAGTACCCGGAGAAGGCGCTGCTGCCGGTCGAGCCGGCGCTGCGGGCGGAGGCCTATCGATGGGTCATGTTCGCGGTGACGGAGCTCGAGCAGCCGCTGTGGCGGATCACGCGGCATACGTTCATCTATCCGCCGGAGAAACGCTCGCCGGCCGATATCGAACTGGCGCGCGAGGATTTCACGACGATGGCCGCGATTCTCGACACGCATCTCGAAGGGCGCGAATTCATCGTCGGCGATTCGCTGACGGTGGCCGATTGCGTGACGGCTTACCTGATCGACTGGGCGAGCGAATGCCACCTGATCGAACCGTTCCCGCAACTGCGCGCGTATCTGGAGCGGTTGTATGCGCGGCCGAAGGCGCCGCAGCGGATCGCGGAGGCGCGCAAGGCGGCGTGACAGTGAAACGGGTGCCGGGTCATGCGCCGCATCGGCACGACCCGCCGCGTCCGCGTGCGATCACGACACCGTATCGGGTCCGCCGAGCGCACGACACAGCATCGCCAGATCGCGCAACGTGAGATGCGGTGTCGCCGCCTGCGGCGGAGCCGGTTCCCCGTCCGCCCGAGGCTCGCGCACGACCCACGCGGCCTGAAGCCCCGCATTCAGCGCGCCGACGATGTCGAGGTGGAAGTCGTCGCCCACATGCAGCAATTCGGCCGGCCGCACGCCGAGTGTGTCCGCCGCCGCATGGAAGATTTCGGGTTCCGGCTTGGCGAAGCCGAATGCACGTGCGCTGAGCGTCGTGCGGAAGAATTCGTCGCCGCCGGTCAGCCGGAGGTCGGCATTGCCGTTGGTGACCGCGATCAGCGGAAAGCGGGCGCTCAACCACGCCAGCGCCGGCAGCGCGTCTTCGTAGAATTCGACACGATTGCGCGCCGCGTAGAAGACGTCGTAGGCACGATCGGTCAGCGAGGCATCTTCGTTCGCGCGTTCCAGCGCAAGCCGGATCGAGCCGATTCGCATCGCGCGATAGTCGCTGGCGAGATCCGGGCGCAACTGTTCGTATTCCTCACGGAGCGCGCTGAGTGCCTGTTGCGTCGGCAACACGCTCGCGGTATTGGGCGCGTGCTCGATCAGCCATGTGCGCAGCGTCGCCTCGGCCCGGACGACGGACGGCCCGAACGGCCACAGGGTGTCGTCGAGGTCGAACGAGAGGGCGGAAACTTTGGCGAGACGCATGGCGGTTGAAAGCGGGAAGTCGTTTTACCAGGGCCACGGAACGGAGGTTCCGCTGCCGTTGTCGAGCGCGTGTCGATACAGGAAGCGCGCGACGGTCAGATCCTGCAGCGCGAGCCCCGTCATGTCGAAGACGGTGATCTCGTGCGCGGAACGCTCGACCGATGCCGCACCCGCGAGGATGTCACCGATTTCCGTGCGCGGCAAATCCGGCGCCCACTGGCACTCGCCGATGCCGCGCGCCTGATCGTGATCGTCCACGACGATGCGCGCGCGTTCCAGCACGCCAGGCGGTAGTTCGCGCTTGCCCGCGGTATCGGCGCCCACGCAGGTCAGGTGGGTGCCCGGCCGAACCGCATCCGCGTCGAACAACGGCCCGCCGCCGGGCGTGGCCGTGATCACCACGTCGCTGTGGGCGACCGCATCGTTCCGGTCGCGCGCCACGCCGATCGTGCATCGTTCGACGAAGTGCGATTCGAACGCCGGGTCCGGCTCGCCGCCGACGTTCACGTATTGCACCGTGCACCGCTGCGGCAGCAGCCGGAGCGCGTAGTCGAGCTGCACGCGCGCCTGCACGCCCGTGCCGAACACGCAGATCCGCGTGCTGTCGCGGCGTGCGAGCTGTTGCAGCCCGAGGCCGCCCGCGGCGCCGGTCCGCGCGGTGGTGATCGCGTTGCCGTCCATGATGCACAGCGGGCGGCCCGTCGCCGGATCGAACAACGCGACGGTCGCCTGATGCGGCTCGCCGCCGCGTGTACGGTTGCCGGGCCAGAACCCGGCCGCCTTGAAACCGAGCAGATCCTGGCCGGCGACGTCGCCCGACTTGATGCCGAACACGCCGCCGGTATGCAGCTTCTCGCGCACCACCGGGAATACGCGTCCGGCCCTTTGACTGTGCAGCACGAAGGCTTCGCGCACGGCCGCCATCACTTGCCCGGCTTGCAGGGCGGGCTCGACGGCATCGCGGTCGAGGAGAAGGAGGCGGGCGTCGGTCGGCATGGTCGGGGGTGCCTGTCCGGCACGAGACGAATCGAGGGTGTTTAAAGTTTGTCCAGAACTGGATAAATAGTCAATGCGCGGATGGCGCGGCATGGGCGCCGGACTTCGCTCACCACCCGTAGAAGCGTGGCCACGTCTGCGCGGCGTCGTCGTCGCCGATCGCGTGGTAGTCGGGATGTTGCGCGCCGGTCGCGCACGCGTGATTCGGCAGGATGCGCAGGCGCGTGCCGATCGGAAACCGCCGCGCGATGTCCGTATCCGGCGTGCCCGCGCGCGACACGATCCCGTGTTCCTGGTTGGCGGCGCTCATCAGGTAGTCGTCGAGCACTTCGCCGGCTTCGGTGCAGATTTGCCCGTAGCCGAAGTCGCGTGCCTGGCGCTGCGTGCCGCGGTCGCGGCTCATCGCCATCCAGCCCGCGTCGACGATCGCCCAGCCTTTCTTTTCCTGATGACCGATGACCGTGGTCAGCACCGACAGCGCGATGTCGGACTGTTCGCACACGCCGATGTTGTGCATCACGAGGTCGAACATCACGTACACGCCGGCGCGCACTTCGGTCACGCCATCGAGCCGCTCCGCCGCCAGCGCGGTGGGCGTCGAGCCGATGCTCACGACCGGGCACGGCAACCCGGCGGCCCTCAGACGCTCCGCGGCCCGCACGGTGCGGCTGCGCTCCTGTTCGGCGATCGCGGCCAGCGCGTCGGGCGTGTCGTATTCATAGCTGGAGCCCGCATGAGCGAGCACGCCGCCGAGCAGCATGCCGCCGCCGGTCAGCGCGCGGCCGACGTCGATCAGCAGGTCGGCTTCGGGCGGGATGCCCGAGCGGTGGCCGTCGACGTCGACTTCGATCCATACGTCGAACCGTTCGCCGTGCTCGCGCCCGAAGGCGGCGATCGCCTGCGCGGCCGGCAGGCTGTCGGCGACGATCTTCAGGTCGCAGCCCTGCCGGCGCAGCGCGAGCGCCTGCCCGAGTTTGGCGGGCACCATGCCGACCGCATAGACGATGTCGCGGATGCCGTGCGCGAAGAACTGCTCGGCTTCCTTGAGCGTCGACACCGTGATGCCTTGCGCGCCCGCCGCGATCTGCGCGTCGACGACGTGCCGGCATTTGGTGGTCTTGACGTGCGGCCGGAACCGGACGCCGAGTGCGTCCAGATGCGTTTGCATGCGCGCGATGTTGCGCTGCATGCGGCCGACGTCGATCAGGGCGGCCGGGGTATTGAGCGTATGAAGGTTCACGAGGTGTCCGATGGCGTGGTTGCCGATGCGGACACTGTAGGGCGGTTGGGCCGCCTCGTGTTTAATGCGCGGCTAATCTGCCATTAAGCCATATTTAACGCTTATGCCTTGCCGCGCCACGGCGGCGGATCGAGAAACCGCCGAGCGGCGTCGAGAAACACCCGCTGCCGCGCGGAGCGGCCGGTACGCGACGGCAACAGCGCGGTCACCGGCGCGGCCGGCAGGTTCCAGCCGGGCAGCAGCCGCACGAGCTTGCCGTTCGCCAGCAGCGGCGCGACGTCCCACTCGGAGCGCTCGACGATGCCGAGCCCGGCGAGCGCCCATTCGGTGATGACGGTGCCGTCGTTGGACGACAGCGCGCCGCTCACGCGGATGACGGTAGCCCGCCGCGATTCGCCCTCGATGCCGCTGCCGGGCGAGAAGCGCCAGCGCGGGATGTCTTCGTCGTTCTCGCGCAGGCACAGGCAGTCGTAGCGCGTCAGGTCGGACGGATGCTTCAGATCCTTGAGGCGGCGCGCGTACGCGGGGCTCGCGCACAGGAAGCGCTCGTTGGGGGCGAGCGGATAGCCGATCCACGACGACGACTTGAGGCTGCCGACATGGACGACCACGTCGGCCCCCGCCGCGCTCGTCAACGGGCTTTCCGACAGATGGAGCGAGATGTCGAGTTTCGGATGCGCGCGCTGCAGGTCGCGCACGATCCGTGCGACGTATTTGCGGCCGAAGCCGAGCGGGGCGACGACGCGCAGCGTGCCCTGCACGTCGCCGTGGTCGCCCGCGAGGCTGCCCGGCAGCGCTTCCACGCGCTCGAGAATGCCGACGGCTTCCTGGTACAGCCGCTGCCCTTCGTCGGTCAGCGCGATCCCTTTCGGCTGCCGCACGGCGAGCCTTGCGTTCAGCCGTGCCTCCATCCGCTGCAGGCGAATCGTGACCGCGGGCGGCGTGAGGTCGAGCAGCCGGGCGGCAGCGGCCAGGGAGCGCGACGTGCCGATCGCGCGGACGAGTCGAAGGTCGTCGAGGTCGAGCATTTCATGGCTCTTAATGCCGGTGATGTCGAGCATTAAACCGCACATCGTGCGGCGAAGCCATCGACGCGGCGTCGAGGGGCGGCGACAAGCTCGACCGGAACGCGCCTGTCACATTCGCCCGATACATTGAATTTTTCGATGCCATCCGGCATTCGGCACGTATTTCCCGATCGATTTGACCGCCCGTCATGACACTGACCCAGCTTCGCAGCTTCATTGCCGTCGTCCAGTACGGCGGTTTCACCGCGGCCGCCCGCGCGCTGTCCACCAGCCAGACGACGATCACGTCGCAGATCCAGACCCTCGAACACGAACACGGCGTCGAGCTGTTCCACCGCCGCGGCCGGCGCGTCGAGCTGTCGGCGGTCGGGCTCGAATTCCTGCCGATCGCGCGCCGCATCTGCAGCGACGAGAGCGATGCCGCCGCGCTGCTGCGCGACAGCGGCGCATTGCAGCGCGGCTCGCTGAAGATCGGCGCGGTCGGCCCGTTTCACGTCACCGAGATGATCGACGCGTATCACAAGCTGCATCCGCACATGCACCTGTCGGTCGCGCTCGGCAATTCGGAAACCGTCTTGCGCGATCTCGACGAGTACGTGTGCGACGTCGGCGTGGTGGCCCGCGCGTTCGAGGACGCGCGCTACTTCACGCAGCGCTATGCGAGCTTTCCGGTGATCGCGTTCGTGCGCTCGACGCACCGCTTCGCGACGCGCGACGCGATCACGCTGCACGAACTGGCCGGCGAGCCGCTGCTGATGCGCGAACCGGGCTCGACGACGCGCCGCGCGCTCGAAGACGCGATGGCGGCGGCCGGCCTGACGCCGCGCATCGCGATGGACATCGGCAGCCGCGAGGCGTTGCGCGAGGCCGTCACGCGCGGGCTCGGCGTCGGCACGGTATCGAAGGCCGAATACGTGCCCGACGAGCGGCTGCGGCCGCTGCGCATCGACGGCGACCCGGTCGAAACCCATATCCACGTGTGTTGCCTGAGCGAACGGCGCGGCAGCCGGCTGGTCGCGTCGTTTTTCGATGCGGTCGCGCGGTGCCGGCCGCTCGACGCGTGACCGCGGGCAACGACGCACCGGCATGCGGCGGCGATCGATCGAAAAATTCGGTCGATCCATAGCCGATGACCGGGATTTTCGATCATGAACGCGTCATCGCGGATGCCTAACCTGATGCTCGTCCCCATTCCATTCAGGTGCGAGCATGTATTGCGCGGAAGATCGGTTTTTCGTATTGGTTCGTCATGCAGAATATCGGGTCGTGAACGGACAAGTGTGCGATACGCGGCGTCGCGCGGGAGCGGCGGCATGAGCGACTGGCACTTCCACAATCCCGTGCGGATCCGCTTCGGCGTCGACGCGCTCACGGATTTGAGCGATGCGCTCGGCGGACGCAGCTATGCGATCGTCACGTATCCCGATGCCGTGTTCGCGCGGCTGGCCGACCGTGTCGAAGCGCAGCTCGGGCCGGCGCTCGCGCGGATCGACTGCGTCGAGGCGAACCCGTCGGTGCCGATGCTGCGACGCGCGTGCGAGCGGCTCGCCGCGCTGTCCGCCAAACCGGACGTGCTGATCGCGCTCGGCGGCGGCTCGGTGATCGATTCGGCGAAAGTGCTCGCCGCCGAACACGGCGATTTCGATCGCGTGCTGCGCATCCTGTCCGGCGCCGCGGGCACGACGGGCGACGCACCGGTGCGGCCTGCGCTGCCGATCGTCGCGATCCCGACCACGGCCGGCACCGGCAGCGAAGTGACGCGGTGGGCGACCGTCTGGGATCCGCACAACGCGCGCAAGCTGTCGCTGTCGCGGCCCGATCTCTTTCCGGAAACGGTGATCGTCGATCCGCGCCTGATGGTCGGCCTGCCGATGCAGCCGACGCTCGCCAGCGGTCTCGACGCGTTGTCGCACGCGCTCGAAAGCATCTGGAACGTCCATGCGAACCCCGTCACGCGCGGCCTTGCCGTGCAGGCGGCACGCGAACTGATGCACGGCCTCGGGCGCGTGAATGCGCACCCCGACGATCTCGACGCGCGCAGCGACATGGCGCTCGGCGCGCTGCGCGCGGGGCTCGCGTTCTCGAATACGCACACCGCGCTCGCGCACAGCATTTCCTATGCGATCACGCTGACGCGCGGCGTCGCGCACGGCATCGCGTGCTCGTTCTGCCTGCCGGCCGTGATGCAGGCGGCGCTCGGCGTCGACGCCGCGTGCGACGCCGCGCTGCGCGAGATCTTCGGCGATACGGCGTCCGCCCCCGCGCAGCTCGTCGCATTGCTCGACGCGCTCGGCGTCGCGAGCCACCCGGCCGCGTACGGGATCGACGCGCCCGAATGGGCGCGCATCGTGGATCACGCATTCGACGGCGCACGTGGGCGCAACTTCATCGGCACCCGCGCGCGCTTCCCGCATTTCGACTTCAGCCCGGAGCAGCCCGAGCGGGCGCTTCACTGACGAGGAGCCCTCATCATGCAACCGTCTCATCCGATCGAAACGGACGCGCTCACGCGTCTCGACAACCTGCCGTGGACCCGCTTCCACACGCTGATGCTGGTCGCGCTCGGCGTCGGCTGGGCGCTCGATTCGTTCGAAACCAACATCATCGGCAGCGTGTTCGGCGTGCTGAAGTCGCACTGGCACCTGAGCGCCGCGCAGGGCTCGCTCGCGGTCAGCATCTGGGTGTTCGGGATGCTGGTGGGCGCGATCGCGTTCGGCTATCTCGCCGACCGCTATGGCCGCAAGCGCCTGTTCCTCGCGACGCTGCTCTGGTACGCGTGCTTCAGCGTCGCGACCGTGCTGTCGTGGAACTACGAATCGTTCCTGTTCTTCCGCGCGATGACGGCGCTGGCCGTCGGCGGCGAATATTCGGCGGTGACCGCGACGATGGGCGAATTCATTCCGACGCGCCATCGCGGCCGGACCGACGCGCTGATCCTGTCGGGTTTTCCGGTCGGCGCGCTGCTGTCGGCGGCCGTGTCGTATCTGGTGCTGAACCAGTTGCCGCCCGAGTGGGCATGGCGCGTGGGCTTCGGCCTCGGCACGACGATGGCGCTGGTGTTCTTCTGGATCCGCCGCGTGATTCCGGAATCGCCGCGCTGGCTGATCCAGCAGGGGCGCGTGGCGGAAGCCGAAGCGATCGTCGAGCAGATCGTCGCGAGCGTGGCGCGCGCGCCGCGCGCGCAGGCCGACCGCGCGCAATTGACGAAGCGCTACACGCCGACCCGCTTCGCGCACCAGGCGCCCGCGTTCTGGCGCAACGTCGGCGAACTGTTCGGCGCGTATCGCGCGCGCTGCGCGCTGGCCGGCGCGCTGAACTTCTCGCAGGCGGCCGTCGTGTACGGCGTGCTGTCGCTGATGGCGCTCGTGCTGCTGCCGTACCTGAAGGTGGCGTCGACGGACATGCCGATCTACTACATGATCGGCAACGCCGCGGCGCTCGCGGGCGGCATCGTCGCGGCGTTCCTGGTCGAGGCCTGGGGGCGGCGCGCGTCGTTGTTCGCAAGCTATACGTTCACCGTCGCGGCGATCGTCTTCATCTATGCGATGCATGCATTGCCCGGCATGGTGTTCGGCTACTGCCTGATCCAGTTCGGCGTCACGTGGGCGTACATCTCGGGCTATGTGGTGTCGTCCGAAATCCTGCCGACGCGGATTCGCGCGACGGGGCTCGGCGTGTCGGTCGCGATCGGCCGGCTCGGCGCGGTGATCGCGCCGCTGATGCTGACGAATGTTTACGCAATATCGGGCTCGCCGTCGGCCGCGCTGGTCGTGCTGCTGGTGCTTGCGCTGCCGGGGCCGCTCGCGGCCGGCCTGTGGTGGCTCAACGGGCGCGAGACGCGGCGGATTTCGCTGGAAGCGTGCAGCGCCGAGGGGGACGCGCAGCCGGCGGTGGACGCCGCGCCGCGCGCGGCGTGACGCCCGGCTGCCCATCCACCTACGCGTCCAGCCCGAAAACCAGCGACCGGTGCGCGCCCACGCCGGCCGCCACACCCGATGCCGACGCGAACGTCGCGTTGGTCATCAGGCTCGACGCGTCGCCGGCCGCATATACGCCGGCGACGCTCGTCCGCTTCCACGTGTCGACGCGAATCGCGGTGCCGAGCGGCCCGTCGTCGAACGCGCAGCCGAGCTGCTGCGCAAGGTCGCTCGCCATGTCGGTGCGCGCGCCGATGAACAGTGCGTCGATCGACACGAGCTGACCGTCGGCGAGCCGCAGCGCGTCGATACGCGGCGCATCGCCGAGGATCTCGACGACCGGCGAGCGCTCGATGCGCACGCCGCGCGCGGCGAGCAACGCGGCTTCTTCGTCGTTCGGTTCGACCACGCCCTGCGTGAACCACGTCGTCGGGCCCCAGTCCGGAATCAGGATCGCCTGATGGACCGACAGCGGATGCGTGGCGAGCACGCCGAGCCGCTGGCCGCTGACCTCGTACCCGTGGCAGTACGGGCAATGCAGCACGCTGATGCCCCAGCGTTCGGCCAGCCCCGGCAGCGCGGGCAACGCGTCGCGGATGCCGGTCGCGAGAATCAGCCGGTCGGCGCTCGCGCGGCTGCCGTCGGCCAGCGTCACGTGAAAGCGCCCGTCCGCGTCGCGCTCGGCGGTGCGTGCCTCGCCGTCGATGCGCTGCACGGTCGGATACGCGGCGAGCTGCGCACGCGCTTCGGCGACGATCTGCGCGGGCGGCTTGCCGTCCTGGCCGAAGAAGCCGTGCGCGTGTTCGGCAAAGCGGTTGCGCGGCCGACCGGCGTCGATCACGAGCACGCGGCGGCGTGCCCGCGCCAGTTGCATCGCGGCCGACAGCCCGGCGAAGCTGCCGCCGATCACGATCACTTCATGATGGGAATGCATGCATCAACTCCTTTCTGGACCTGCGTGAATGATCCACGTGCTCCGCTGGCGGCCAACTCATGAAACACGAGAAGTTGCATGATAGGGCGATGGTATCATTCATGCAACTTCAAAAGTTTCGAGAGAAGGGGAGCCTCGCCCGTGAGAACCGACAGCCGTTTGTCGCGCATGCTGCATGCGCTGATCCACATGGACCAGGCCGACGGCCCGCTGACGTCGGAGACGATCGCGACGATGCTGTGCACGAACCCGGTCGTCGTGCGGCGCCTGCTCGGCGGGTTGCGCGACTGCGGCTACGTGCAGTCGGAGAAGGGGCACGGCGGCGGCTGGGCGCTGAGCGTCGCGCTCGACGACATCACGCTGCTCGACGTCTATCGCGCGGTGGGCGAGCCGCCGCTGTTTTCCGACCTGGTGCCCGAGGATGCACCCGAATGCCTGGTCGAACAGGCCGTCAACGCGCACCTGTCGGCGACGCTGAAGGAAGCCGAAGCGTCGCTGCTCGCGCGCTTCGGCGAAGTCACGCTCGGCATGCTGTCGCGCGATTTCGAAGCGAAGGCGGCGCGGCTGAGCAAGTCGCGCTGACGCGTCGCAGCATCGCGCTCGATCGCATCTGACGCGCGATCCGGCGCGGCGGAAACCGCCGCGCCGCCATGTTCTGTCCCCCGACTTCTGCCCGGTTCGTCCGCCACAGGGCAAAATACGGGTTTTCCGCACCCGCGAGGGTGCGTTCGAATCACGCGCCGGGCGGCGCCGGTGCGCATGCCGCACGCCGCCGCCGGGCGCCCAGGCAAGAAACGCTCGCCGTGCTGCGAGCCCACAGGAGTCCAGACCCCATGCCCGAATCCAACCTGTCCTTCTTCGGCCGGCTGTCGCTGGCCGTCGGCACGTTCTTCTCCGTGCTCGGCAATCGCGAGTTCGCGGCCGAAGTGCTGCGCGTGCGCGATGGCGCGCCGGCCCCGGTCGCGCCGGCCCCGACCCCCGCGCCGGCTGCCGCGCCGGTCGCCCCCGCGCCGGTGAAGGCGCCGGCGCCCGAGCTGCGCGAAGCGAGCCCGCAGGCCGCCCTGCAACTGCTCGGCCTGCTGCAACGCGATGCGCGCTTCATCGATTTCGTCGAGGAAGACATCGCCGGCTATGCGGACGCCGACATCGGCGCCGCCGCGCGCCTCGTGCACGACGGCTGCCGCGCCGCGCTGCGCGAACACTTCACGATCGTGCCGGTGCGCGACGAAGCCGAAGGCAGCCGCGTGACGCTGCCGGCCGGCTTCGACGCGACCGCCGTGCGCGTGACGGGCAACGTGGTCGGCTCCGCGCCGTTTACCGGCACCGTCAGCCATCGCGGCTGGCGCGTGTCCGACGTGCGCCTGCCGAAGCTGACGGGCAGCCACGACGCATCGGTGATCGCACCGGCGGAGGTGGAACTGTGAGCGATCCGCGCTATTCGATCGGTATCGACCTCGGGACGACCCATTGCGCGCTGTCGTACGTCGACAGCAGCACGAGCGATGGCGAAAAGATCGTGCAGCAGGTGCTGCCGATCGCGCAGCTCACCGCGCCCGGCGCGCTGGAATCGCGCGACCTGCTGCCGTCGTTCCTCTACCTGCCGCATGAAAGCGAGCTGACCCAGGGCGACCTGACGCTGCCGTGGACGGCCTCGCGCGCTTTCGCGGTCGGCGAGATGGCGCGCACGCGCGGCGCCGGCACGCCGATCCGCCTCGTGTCGAGCGCGAAGAGCTGGCTGTGCCATCCGGGCGTCGACCGCCGCGCGGCGATCCTGCCGAGCGATGCACCGCCGGAAGTGGCGCGCGTGTCGCCGCTGGAAAGCTCGATCCGCTACCTGACGCACCTGCGCGAAGCGTGGGACCACGCGCATCCCGACGCGCCGTTCGCCGACCAGGACGTGACGGTCACGATCCCCGCGTCGTTCGATCCGGCCGCGCGCGAACTGACGGCGGAAGCCGCGCGTGCCGCCGGTTATTCGCGGATGACGCTGCTGGAAGAGCCGCAAGCGGCGCTGTACAGCTGGATCCAGAAGAGCGAGGGCGGCTGGCGCAAGCAGGTGCAGGTCGGCGACCTGATCCTGTGCGTCGACGTCGGCGGCGGCACGACCGACCTGTCGCTGATCGCGGTGGTCGAGCGCGACGGCAATCTCGAACTGCATCGCGTGGCCGTCGGCGAGCACATCCTGCTCGGCGGCGACAACATGGACCTCGCCCTCGCGCACGTGGTCGCACGCAAGCTCGCGCAGCAGGGCACGCAGGCCGATCCGTGGCAACTGCGCGCGCTGACCTACGCGTGCCGCTCGGCCAAGGAAACGCTGCTGTCCGACCCGACCACCGATGCGGTGCCGCTCGTCGTGCCGAGCCGCGGCTCGAAGCTGATCGGCGGCTCGATCCGCACGGAACTGACGCGCGCGGAACTCACGCAGACGATCCTCGAAGGCTTCTTCCCGCAAGTCGATGCCGCCGCGCGGCCGGTGAGCCGCGCGCGTGTCGGCCTGACGCAGCTCGGCCTGCCGTATGCGCAGGACGCCGGCATCACGCGCCATCTCGCGGCGTTCCTCGGCCGCCAGGTCGCGGCGCTCGACACGCTCGAAGGCGTGCAGCGCACGCTGCCGCAGGGCGCGACGTTCCTGCATCCGACCGCCGTACTGTTCAACGGCGGCGTGTTCAAGTCGACGCTGCTCACGCAGCGCGTGCTCGACACGCTCAACGGCTGGCTCGCCGCCGAAGGCGCGCCGCCCGCGCGCCTGCTCGAAGGCGCCGATCTCGATCTCGCGGTCGCGCGCGGCGCGGCGTACTACGGCTACGTGAAGCGCGGCCGTGGCGTGCGCATTCGCGGCGGCACGGCGCGTGCGTACTACGTCGCAATCGAATCGGCGATGCCCGCGGTGCCGGGGCTCGAGCCGCCGGTGCAGGCGCTGTGCGTCGCGCCGTTCGGGATGGAGGAAGGCTCGGATGCGGCGCTGCCGCCGCAGGAGTTCGGCCTCGTCGTCGGCGAACCGGTGCAGTTCCGCTTCTTCGGTTCGTCGGTGCGCCGCCAGGATCAGGTCGGCACGCTGCTCGACTACTGGTCGCCGGAAGAGCTGCAGGAGCTGGAGGAAATCCAGGCGACGCTGCCCGCCGAAGGGCGCACCGTCGGCGAAGTCGTGCCGGTGAAGCTGCACGCGCGCGTGACCGAAGCCGGCACGCTCGAACTCGAGGCGATCCCGAGCGGCACGAACGAGCGCTGGAAGGTCGAGTTCGACGTGCGCGGCGCCGCCTGAGCGCGATGAAGCGTTATACGGTCGGCATCGACCTCGGCACGAGCAATACGGTCGTCGCGTACGTCGAGGCCGGTTCCGACGCGATCCGCGTGTTCGACGTCGAGCAACTCGTCGGGCCCGGCGCGGTGGCCGCGCAGCCGCTGCTGCCGTCGGTGCGTTATCACCCGGCGGCGGGCGAGCTGCCGCCGGACGCGCTGCGGCTGCCGTGGGCGGCCGAGCCGAAGGCCGACACGAAGGCGGGCGCGGTCGGCGCGCCGCCGGCCGTGATCGGCCGCTACGCGCGCACGCTGGGCGCGCAGGTGCCGGGCCGGCTCGTGTCGAGCGCGAAGAGCTGGCTGTCGCACGCGTCGGTCGATCGGCTCGCGGCGATCCTGCCGTGGGGCGCGGCCGACGGCGTCGACAAGGTGTCGCCGGTCGAGGCGAGCGCGAGCTATCTCGCGCATGTGCGCGACGCGTGGGACGCGCATTTTCCCGACGCGCCGCTCGCGCGGCAGGACGTGATCCTGACGGTGCCCGCGTCGTTCGACGACGGCGCACGCGCGTTGACCGTCGAGGCCGCACGGCGCGCGAAGCTGCCAGCGCTGCGGTTGCTGGAAGAGCCGCAAGCCGCGTTCTACGACTGGTTGTACGGCCAGCGCGACACGTTGCGCGAGACGTTCGCCGCGGCGCGGCGCGTGCTGATCTGCGACGTCGGCGGCGGCACGACCGACCTCACGCTCGTCGACGTCGCGCCGGGCGACGATGGCGAGCCGACCTTCACGCGCGTCGGCGTCGGCAACCACCTGATGCTCGGCGGCGACAACATGGACCTCGCGCTCGCGCGCCTGGTCGAGTCACGGCTGACCGAGCCCGGTACGCGGCTGTCGGCCGCGAGCCTGTCGCAGCTCGTCGAGCGCTGCCGCGCGGCGAAGGAGCGGCTGCTCGGCGACGACGCGCCGGCGTCCGTCACCGTCACGCTGCTCGGCGCGGGCAGCAAGCTCGTCGGCGGCGCGCGCTCGGCCGAGCTGACGCGGCAGGAAGTCGAGCAGATCGTCGTCGACGGGTTCTTTCCGCAGGTCGAGGCCGGCGAACTGCCGCGCCGGGCGCGCGCGGCGATCGTCGAATTCGGCTTGCCGTATGCGAGCGACGCGGCCGTCACGCGCCACGTCGCCGCGTTCCTGAATCGTCATGCGGAAGGCCCGCTGCCGGACACGCTATTGCTCAACGGCGGCGTGTTCCGCGCGGGCGCGCTCGCCGGCCGGCTTGCGCAGACGCTCGGTGCGTGGCGCGGCGCGCCGCTCGACGTGCTGCACAACGCGCATCCCGACGTGGCCGTCGCGCGTGGCGCGGTGGCCTACGGGCTCGCGCGTGCCGGCCATGCGCCGCGCATCGGCGGCGGCTCCGCGCGCAGCTATTTCCTCGTGCTCGACGACGGTGCGGACGATTCTGCCGCCCGCGGCGTCTGCCTGCTGCCGCGCGGCGCGGAAGAGGGACGCGAGATCCGGCTCGACGATCGCACGTTCGCGCTGCAGCTCGGGCAGCCGGTGCGGTTCCACCTCGTATCGACGGTGGCCGACACGAAGTACCGGCCCGGCGATCTCGTCGATCTCGACGGCGGCGATTTCGTGCGGCTGCCGCCGATCGCGACCGTCGTCGACGCGAAGGCGGGTGGCGACGCGCGCGAAACGCCGGTGAAGCTCACCGCGTCGCTGACCGAGGTCGGCACGCTCGAAATGCATTGCATCGCGACCGACGACGCGGCGCGCCGCTGGCGGCTCGAATTCCAGTTGCGCGGCGATGCGCCGGGGCACGGCGACGATGCGGCGTCCGCGCGGCATCCGCGGCTCGACCAGGCGATCGAGCTGATCGAGCGCTCGTTCGGCAGCAAGGTCGCGGGCGTGACGCCGAAGGACACGCGCCGGTTGCGCGCGCAACTCGAGCAGGTGCTCGGCGCCCGCGAAGACTGGGACGTCGCGCTCGCGCGCGAACTGTTCGACGCATTGCTCGCACGGGCGCGGCGGCGCCGTCGCTCGGCCGATCACGAGCGCGCGTGGCTGAATCTCGCCGGCTATTGCCTGCGTCCGGGATTCGGTCATCCGCTCGACGCGTGGCGCATCGAGCAACTGTGGCCGCTGTTCGACGACGGCATTCAATACGTGACCGATGCGCAGGTGTGGTCCGAGTGGTGGACGCTGTGGCGGCGCGTGGCCGGCGGCCTCGACGACGATGCGCAGACGCAGGTGCGCGACGCGATCGCGTTCCTCGAACCGTCCGACGACAAGCGGCGCAAGCTGCCGTTCGATCCGGCCAAGGTCGGGCCGGCCGACATGACGCGGTTGTCCGCGTCGCTCGAACGGTTGCCCGTCGAGCGCAAGGTCGAGCTCGCCGAGCGCCTGATCGTGCAGCTGCAGAAGCCGGCCGAACGCGCGTTGTGTGCATGGGCGCTCGGGCGGATCGGTGCGCGGCGGCCGTTCTATGGCAGCGCGCACAGTGTCGTGCCGGCGGAAATCGTTGGCGGCTGGCTCGATGCGCTGTTCGCGCTCGACTGGAAGCAGGTCGAGCCGGCCGCGTTCGCGGCCGCGCAGATCGCGCGGATGACGGGCGACCGCTCGCGCGATTTGCCGGACGACACGCGCGAGGCCGTCATCAAGCGCCTGTCGGCCGCGAATGCATCGGCGGCGTGGATCGACATGGTCCGTGAAGCGATCGCGTTCGACGAAGCCGATACGGCGCGCGTATTCGGCGAAACGCTGCCGGCGGGGCTGAAGTTGCTGGCCGATTGAAAGTACGACCGGATGCTTCGATCTCGTTCGCAGATCGAAGCATCCGGTCGCGTCAACGGTAGCGCGACGTCAGAACCCGCTACAGTCAGGCGTGCGACACCGCTTCGCGCTCCCGTCCCATCGATTCGATTGCCGCGCCGTCGCGTGCCGCCATCGAGCGCCGCGCGAGATGTATCCCCGCGAGCATGCAGCGCACCGACCCGCCGGCCAGCTCGATCGTCGGCACGTCGAGCGGCAGCAACCGCGCGGAGCGTTCGATCACCGCGCGCTGGTCGTGCGTGAGACAGTCGAACGCACGCCGCGACAGCGCGAGCACGCGCCCATCCTTTCCCGACAATTCCAGCGTATTCCCCGCGAAATTCGCGATTTGCGATGCATCGAGCGCAATCACCGCGCGCCCCGTTTCGCTCAGGCGTTGCGCGATCTCGCCACGGCGGCGGCTGTCGGCGATCAGGTCGAGGCCGACCATCGCGAACTCGGTCGCGACGCTCATCATCACGTTCGTGTGATAGATCGGCTTGCCGTTCGCGTCGGCCGTGTCGAAGCAGATCGGCTCGAAGTTGAAGTGCGTGCAGAAGCGTTCGAGCGCGACCGGATCGGCACGGCGCGAGCGCGCGGTGTACGCGATCCGCGCGACGTGGTCGAGCGCCATCGCACCGGTGCCTTCGAGGAACACGTCGTCGTATTCGAGGCCCGAGTAGTCGATCACGTCCTGCACGCGGTACTCGGCCTTCAGCATCTCGATCACGTCCGCCCGCCGCTCGCGGCGACGGTTCGGGCTGTGCATCGGATACAGCGCGACATGGCCGCCCGGATGCGTCGAGAACCAGTTGTTCGGGAACACGGAGTCGGGTGTGTCGCGCTCGCCGTGGTCGTCGAACACGTGCACGCGCACGCCCGCATCGGCGAGCGTGCGCGCGGCGGCCGTGACTTCGTCGCGCGCGGCGGCCGATATCGACGAGGTGTCGCAAGCACCGCCTGCGGCCGTGCACTGGAACGCGTTGTCGGCCGCGGTCTGCGGGTTCGGCAGGAAGCGGTGCGGCCGGATCATCACGACGGCGGATGGCGCCTGGATCGATACGAGATTCATGAAGGGCGGGAGCGGAGGGAGGAAAACGGGCGGCGCAGGGGCCGCCCGCCGCTGACGGTCAGCGCGCGAACGCGGCGACGGCTTTGGTCACGAACGCCGCTTGGCCGTGCGCGATCGCGGCCGGGTCGTCGATCAGCGCGAACAGGTTCTTCGGATCGACGGCCGGCGGAATCAGCGCGATCTCGACGCCCGCGTTGTGCTGCTGCGCGAGCGCGTACAGGTAGCGCAGCGCCGAGTAATCCTCGAGCGCGAAGCCGACCGAGTCGAACACCGTGACTTCGTCCGCGCGCTCGCGGCCAGCCGTTTCGCGCTGCAGCACGCGCCACAGCTCGGTGACGGGGAAGTCGGCCGGCATCTGCTGGATCTCGCCCTCGATGCGCGACTGCGGCTCGAATTCGACGAACACGCGGCCCGCGTGCAGCACGCCCGCCTCGAGTTCGGTCTTGCCCGGGCAATCGCCGCCGACGGCGTTCAGATGCATGCCGGGCTCGATCATGTCGGCCGTGACGATCGTCGCGTATGCCTTGTCGGCGGTGACGGTCGTCACGATGTCGGCGCCGCGCACGGCGTCGGCGGTCGAGGCCGCGCGCACGACCCGCAACTTCGGGTACGCGGCGAGATTTCGGACGAGCTTGTCGGTTGCGCGCGGATCGACGTCGAACACGCGGATTTCGTCGATGCCGAGCAGCGTGTGGAACGCGATCGCCTGGAATTCGCTTTGCGCGCCGTTGCCGATCAGCGCCATCGTGCGCGAATCGGGCCGGGCGAGCGCCTGCGCGGCGAGGACCGACGTCGCGGCCGTGCGCAGCGCGGTGGTGAGCGTGAGTTCGGCGAGCAGCAGCGGGTAGCCGGTATCGACTTCGGCGAGCGCGCCGAACGCCATCACCGTGTGCATCCCGCGCGCCGCATTGACGGGATGGCCGTTCACATACTTGAACGCGAACAGCGACGCGTTCGCGACGGGCATCAGCTCGATCACGCCGTCGCGCGAGTGGCACGCGACGCGCGGCGACTTGTCGAAATCGGCCCAGTGCAGGTAGTCGGCGCGCAGCGTGTCGACGAGTTCGCGCAGGAACGTCGTGACGCCGGTCCTGGCGATCAGGCGGGCGGTGGCGGGAACGTCGAGGAAGCGAGTCATCGGTCTGTCTCCATATTCGGTGCCGGTACGGGTGTCCGGGCGTTCTGGTCGACCGGGCGGGGTGTCGGCGCGGATCCGGGCTTGCTGAAAAAGCAGCGGCGCGGCGGGTCGGCCGGTCGATGGAGTCATTATTTCCGTGAGTCGAGCCAACAAAAAGACGGCAAAAGTGGCAGATTTCTCGATAGACTTGGCAAATTGCCAGCCATTTCCGGCACTTTGAACAGTTCACGCTGGCCGGAACGGGTGGCCTCCGGCACGCTGGCGGCCGGTTCACGCTCAACAGGAAAGCCGTTCATGATCACGCTCGACGACGTCGACCGTCAGCTCATCGCGCTGCTGCGCGACAACGCGCGACTGCCCGTCGTCGCGTTGGCGAAAGAATTGCGCGTGGCGCGCGCGACCGTGCAGAACCGCCTCACGCGGCTCGAGAAAAACGGCGTGATCGTCGGCTATACGGTACGGCTCAAGCCGGCCGCCGAACGGCACCGGATTCGCGCGCTGATGTCGATCGCGGTGCAGGGCAATCGCGGCGCGGAGGTGGTGAAGGTGCTGCGCGGGCATCCGAACGTCGCGTCGATCCACAGCACGAACGGGCGCTGGGATCTCGTCGCCGAACTGCATGCCGATTCGCTCGAACACTTCGATCGCGTGCTCGGCGCGATCCGGCTGATCGACGGAATCGCCAATACCGAGACGAGCATCTTGTTGTCGACGCACAAGGCGTGACGCGGGCGGGGCCCGCGCCACCTCTTTCGCTGCGGTCAGGCCGTGGCTGCCGGTGCCGGGAACACCGGCTCGCCGAGCGTCAGCATCAACCGGTTCGCCCACGCGAAGATCGCGATGGCGTGCGACAGGTCGAGAATCTCCTCGTGCGTCAACCCTTCGACTTCGAGCGCCGCAATGTCATCTTCGCCGATCGCGTCGGGCCGTTCGGTCAACGCGATCGCATAGCGGACGATCGCGCGTTCGCGCGCCGTCGTGCCGGCCTTCGCCGGATCCTCGAACACCTGTTCGATCGCATCGGTGCGTTTCGCGAGCTGCGCGAAGCGCTGCGCATGCACCGACGCGCAGTACACGCAGCCGTTCACGCGCGACACCGCCGTGCTCGCCAGTTCGCGCTCCGCGCGCGACAGCCCGCCGGGGCCGTACATGATCGCGTTGAATACGCCCGAGCGTTGCCGCAGGATGTCGGGAAGGTGGACGAGCAGCAGGTAATAGTCGGACGTCTTCGCTTGCGGGTGGCTCGCTTCCAGCACCGCGAGCTGATCGGGTGTCGCCGTGTCGAGCGATACCGTGTCGAGCCACGCACGCCAGCCGAGCGTGTCGGACGTGAAGCCGTGGGCTGCCGTCGTCATGCGGCCTCCGCGGCACGTGCCTGAAGCGCCCGCGCGGCCGCGGCGACGCGCAACTGATACGCGACGAACGCGACGAGCTGCGACAGCGCGACGATCGCGGATGTCGTGAGCCCGGCCGATTTCAGCGCGTCGAGATCGGATGCGCGCGCGTCGGCCGGGGCGTGCGTCAGGCGCTTCGCGTGCAACAGGATCGCGCCGAGGCGGCGCGGCAGTGCGTCGAGCGCGTCGGCATCCGCCCGTTCGATGTCGTCGAGCGTGCCGCCCGCGTCGAGCAATCGGGCGCGATAGATGTCGGCCAGCGCGTGCGCATTCGACTGCCGTGCGACATACCGCGCCGCATGCAGCCGCTCGATCAGCGAAAGATCGGGTAACGCGGGATCGAACAGCGCGGCTTCGCTCAGTTGTGTCGGCAGCAGCACCTTGTCGCGGGCGCGGCGCAGCGCGGCGACGGCGTCGCCTTCCCGCAGGCCGGCTGCCGCGTCGATCGTATCCGGCCCGGCGGCCGGCGTGATGGAGTCAGTCATCGTTTCGGTGTTCCTTCGTCGTCAAAGTGATCGAGGGCGTTGGCGTCGCGCCATTCGTCGCCCTGCAACTCCGCGTTCGCGTAGGCGACGAGCGCGTCGTAGTGGCGGTCGCGATCGGCATCGAACAATCGGCTCGCAATTCCGCGTGCCAGCCGCTCCGCGCCCGCGCTGATGGCCGGGATGTCGCCGGACAGCTTGCCGTGGCTCAGGCTCGCCGCATGGTTGAAGCAATGAATCCGCGTGACGGCCGGGCACGCGCCGCGCTCGCGCTCCTGGAACGCGAACGCGGGGCCGAGATCGGGCGACTCGGCGAGCTCGTCGAGCCGCAGCGCCGGGTCCGGCTGGTAGCGATCCTTCCAGCGCCGCACGTGCGCGCCGAACGACGCGAATTCGTCGCGCGTCGTCCAGTCCGAATGAAAACCCGTCGCGAAGATCAGGAAATCGACCGTGTAGCGGCCGCGCGGCGTCGTTACTTCCAGCCCGTCCGCATGGTCGGCGAGCGTCTCGATCGGGCTGCCCGCATGAAAGTGCGCATGGTCGTGGCGCGAGACGCGCAGCACGCTGTCGCGCGGCGGCGGCGTTTGCGACGTCAGCGCGTAGTGCATGAAGCGCCACTTCGTTGCGTCGTCGAGATCGGCGTAGCCGTGCACGAGGCCCGGGCTGCCGATGCCGGTCAGCTTGTTGATGCGCGGAATGTCCGCGCGACGGAAGAACAGGTCGATGCGCGCGGCGCCCGCTTCCAGCGCGGTGCCCGCGTTGTCGAACGCGGACGCGCCCGCGCCGACCACGCCGACGCGCTTGCCCGCGAGCGCGGCGAAGTCGATCGGCTCGGACGAATGGGCCCAGCGCGTGCGCGGCGCACGTTGCGCGACGGGCGGCACATACGGGCCGCCGAGCCCGTCGCGGCCGGTCGCGAGCACGACGTGCCGCGCGAGCAGCGTCTGTGCTTCGCCGTTGCCGCGCACGTCGAGCGCGAGCAGCCCGTCGTCGCGCGGGCGCAGCGCGACGAGCGTCGTGTCGTTGCGTACCTGCAGGTCGAGCACGCGCCGATACCAGCGCAGGTAGTCCATCCATTGCGGGCGCGGGATCTTGTAGAGCGCGTCCCACGCGTCGCGGCCGTATTGCGCTTCGAACCAGGCGCGGAACGTCAGCGCGGGCAGGCCGAGCGCGGGGCCCGCGAGCTGCTTGGGCGAACGCAGCGTCTCCATCCGCGCGAACGTGACCCACGGGCCTTCGTAGCCGGCCGGCGCGCGGTCGATCACGCACTGGTTGTCGATGCCGAGCAGGCGCAGCTCGGCGGAAGCCGCGAGCCCGGCCATTCCGCCGCCGACGATCGCGACGTCGAGCACGCGCACGCCGTCCGCTTCGCGCGACGGCACCCACGACGGCGCGGGCAGGTCGAGCCAGCGCAGGTCCTGCGCGAGCCGCGCTTCGAGTGCGTCGAGCTGGCTCGTCATGCGGCCTCCGGGCGCGCGCGGCGCGCACGTGTCGTTCGAACGGGGCGCGACCCCCGCTCGGTGCGCAACCGGTCGCCGCGCAGCAGCGCATCGTGCGCGGCGGCGTCGTGAAAGATCACGTCGTCGAGCAGCGCGCGCGTCGTGCGATGCAGCGCGTCGAGCAGCGCCTCGACGGCCGCCGTGCGCGTCTTGCCGGCCGGCGTCGCGACGCCGAACGCGAACGGGATGTCGACGTCGAGCGGGCGTGCGACGACGCCGTCCACCGGCAGCGCGACGCCCGTGGCCGGATCGACGATGCCGATCCCGATGCCCGCGCGCGCGGCCATCACCGCATTCAGCGACGCATTGGTTTCGATGAACACGCGCGCATCGACGCGCGCGGCCGCGAATGCCGCGTCGATCCGCTGACGCAGCCGATGCCGGTTCGCGACCGTCACGATACGGCGCCGCGCGAGGTCGCGCAGTGCGATGCGCGGTTTCGCCGCGAGCGGATCGTCGGCCGGCAGCACGGCGACGCACGGCGTTTGCGCGATCCAGTGCACGTCGAGCCCGGCATGCGCCATCGGCAGCGTGACGACGCCGACATCGGCCGTGCCGGCCAGCACCTCGTGCACGACGTGCTCGGCCGATTCGCTGCGCAACTGATAGTGCGGCGCATGCGCGTCGTCGGGCAGCGCGGCGAGCGCGGCCGGCACGAGCGTGGCCGCGAGCGACGGCGTGGCCGCGATGCGCACGGGTTCGGCGGTTTCGTCGCCGAGCGCGCGCGCCCGCGCCTCGATCGCACGCAGGCCGACCAGCGAGCGTTCGACTTCCTCGTACAGCAGGAACGCGCGGCGCGTCGGCGTGACGCGCGGACCATGCCGGTCGAACAGCGCGTAGCCGAGATCGGCCTCGAGTTCCTGGATCTGCCGCGTGACGGCCGGCTGCGAGCGGCCGAGCAGTTCGCCCGCGCCGGTCACGCTGCCGGCCGACATGACTGCGGAAAAAGCTTCGAGTTGATGCAGCTCCATGACGCGTTCCGATGATGCAATTTGCGCATTGTAGGGGCGCGAGCATGCGTGATTCATATAATGATTTTTGCTATCGACAGCGGGAAAACTGCGAAGGGCGCGATCGTCGCGGCGGCCGGTGGTGCGCGTATGCGCGCCGGTTGCGCGAGGTCGCGAGAACGAAACGCCAATCGAATCAATGCGATGCGATGCAGGCCCGTACTTCGCCTGATGCGCGACGGACAGACGACCGTTCGCGAGCGTCGCTTGCTTCGCGCCGCATGCGATATCGATATGCGCAAAACTTCGTTGGATCGTCCTGAACCGGATGGTTACATGCCCTCACTCTTTTCGACTGACTGAAGCTGGGGGACGCATGAACGTTTCGGGGAACGACGCGCGCGGCGCATGGCGACGCGTGCTGGGCACGGTGGCGGCACTCGCTGCCGCATGGGGGCTGTCGACGGGCGGCGCCCTCGCGGCCGGCGTGTCGGGCGAGCCGGTGGTGATCGGCGTGAGCGGCCCGCTCACGGGCCAGGACGCGCAGTACGGCGAGCAGTGGAAGCGCGGTTTCGATCTCGCGCTCGACGAGATCAACGGCAGCGGCGGCATTCATGGCCGCCCGCTCGCGATCGACTTCCAGGACAGCCGCAGCGACCCGCGCCAGGCGGTGGCGATCGCGCAGAAGTTCGTCGCCGATCCGCGCATCGCGATCGAACTCGGCGATTTCTCGAGCGCGACGTCGATGGCCGCGTCGCCGATCTACCAGCGCGGGCAACTGATCCAGTTCGGCTTCACGAATTCGCATCCGGATTTCACGAAGGGCGGCGATTATCTGTGGAGCACCGCGCTGAGCCAGGCCGAGGAGCAGCCGCTGCTCGCGCGCTATGCGGTGAAGGAACTCGGCTTCAAGCGGATCGCGGTGCTGTACCTGAACACCGATTGGGGCCGCACCAGCAAGGACATCTTCGCGAAGGCGGTGGCGGGGCTCGGCGCGCAGGTCGTCGCGGCCGAAGGCTACCAGCCGGCGGAGAAGGATTTCCGCTCGACGCTCGTGCGCATCGGTGAATCGAAGCCCGATTCGATCGTGTTGATCTCCTATTACGCCGACGGCGCGCAGATCGTGCGTCAGGCGCGCACGTCGGGCGTGGCACTGCCGATCGCGGCGGTGGGCTCCGTGTATTCGCCGAAGTTCCTCGAACTGGGCGGCACGGCCGTCGAAGGCGTCTACACCGAATCGAACTTCTTCCCGGCCGAACCGCGCCCCGAGGTGCAGGCGTTCGTGCAGCGCTATCGCGCGAAATTCCACGCGGATCCCGATTCGTTCGTGGCGCGCGCGTACGACGCGCTGATCCTGTCGGCGGAAGTGCTGCGCCGCTACGGCACGACGCGCCAGGCCGCGCACGACGGCTTCGCGAAGATCAGCGACGTGCCGAGCGTGATCTTCGGCAAGGTGCGCTTCGATCCGCAGACGCGCCGCGTGGCGGGCGCGCGCACCGTGTATCTGGTGGTGAAGCAGGGGCAGTGGGCGCTGTGGGACGGCGCGAAGCCGCAGCTCGCGGCGCGCTGAACCCGACCTGAACCGCCTGCACCTGACGGACGCATCGTAATGGCTTCCTGGCTCGACTACACGCTCAACGGCCTCATCGTCGGCAACATCTACGCGCTGCTCGCGGTCGGGCTCGCGCTGATCTTCGGCGTGTCGCACCTGATCAACTTCGCGCACGGCTCGGTGTACATGGTCGGCGCATTCATCGGCTGGCTGTGCCTGACGCGCTTCGGGCTGCCGCTACCCGTCGCGCTCGCGGCGGTCGTGGTCGGCTGCGGCGCGCTCGGCATCGCGATCGAACGGATCGGGCTGCGGCCGCTGCGCCATGCCGCGCGCATCGCGCCGCTGCTCGCGACGATCGGCATCAGCTTCATCCTCGACCAGCTCGCGCAACTCGCGTTCGGCGCGGACCCGCGCGCGGTGCCGACGCCGCTGCCCGACTGGCACGTGCGGATCGCCGGCGCGACGCTCGGCTCGCTCGACCTGCTGATCGCGGGTATCGGCATCGCGGCGGCCGCGCTGCAGTACGGTTTCCTGCGCTTCACGCGGCTCGGCTGGGCCGTGCGCGCGACCGCGCAGGATCGCGACGCGGCGCTGCAGATGGGCGTCGACGTCGATCGCGTGAACCAGACCGTGTTCGCGATCGCGTGCGCGCTCGGCGGCGTGAGCGGGCTGCTGGTCGGCATGTACTACAACAGCATCGATCCGGCGATGGGTTTCCAGGCGACGCTGAAAGGCGTCGTCGCGCTGCTGATCGGCGGGCTCGGCAACGTGCCGGGCGCGATCGCCGGCAGCCTGCTGCTCGGTCTCGTCGAAAGCTACGGCGTCGCGCTGTTCGGCACCAGCTATCGCGACCTGTTCGCGTTCGGGCTGCTGATCGTGTTCCTCGTGTGGCGGCCGAACGGCTTGTTCAGCGCGAATCGCGCGCTGCCGCCCGAGCCGATGACGGGCACCTTCCTCGCCGCCGCGAAAGCCGTGCGCGTGCCGCGCCCGGTGCTCGTCGTGCTGATCGCGGCGGCGGCCGTGCTGCCGTGGCTCGGCGCATCGCCGTACGTGTTGCAGACGCTGACCAACGCGTGGCTGTACGGGCTGCTCGCGCTGAGCCTCACGCTCGTCGCGGGCACGGTCGGGCAGATCTCGCTCGGCCACGCCGCGCTGCTCGTGATCGGCGCGTATGCGTCGGCGCTGCTGTCGTCGGATCTCGGCTGGTCGCCGGCCGTGACGATTCCGTGCGCGGGCGTGATCACCGCCGTGCTCGGCACGCTGCTCGTCTATCCGGCGTTCCGGCTGCGCGGGCACTACGTGTCGATCGCGACGCTCGGCATCGGCGAAGTGGTGAGCCTCGTGATCCTGAACTGGGACGGCCTGACGCGCGGCCCGCTCGGCATCACCGGCATCGCGCCGTTGCCGTGGGCGACCACCGCGCGCGCCGCGTACTGGTTCACGTTCGCGGTGCTCGTCGTGTTCGCGCTCGTGCAGGTGCGGCTGCTGCGTTCGCATCTCGGCCGCACGCTGCGCGCGGTGCGCGAGGACGATGTGGCTGCGCGTGCGCACGGCATCGCGCCGAACCGCTACAAGGCGATCGCGTTCGCGGTCGGCGGCGTCGCGGCGGGCGTGAGCGGCGGCATTGCCGCGCATCTGTACAGCTACATCAATCACCAGACCTTCGATTCGCAGGTGTCGATCCTCGCGCTGACGATGGTGATCCTCGGCGGGCTCGGCAACGTGCTCGGCGGCATCGTCGGCGCGATCGCGCTGATCGGGCTGCCCGAGCTGTTCCGCTGGGCGGCCGACTACCGGATGCTGATCTACGGCCTCGTGCTGCTGCTGCTCGTCCGGTTCCGGCCGCAGGGCCTGCTCGGCACGGTGTGAGGAGGAATGCGATGATCACCACTCGACCCCTGCTCGACGTGCAGGGCCTGACGCGCCGCTTCGACGGCGTGACCGCGCTCGACGGCGCGAGCCTGACGCTGGCCGACGGCGAACTGCTGAGCGTGATCGGCCCGAACGGCGCGGGCAAGTCGACGCTGTTCAACCTGATCGCGGGCGCCGACCGGCCCGACGCCGGCCGCGTGACGTTCGACGGACGCGACATCACCGGCACCGCACCGGAACGGCTCGCGGCGCTCGGCATCGCGCGCACGTTCCAGCACGGTCGCGTGTTCGGCAACCTGAGCGTGCTCGACAACGTGCTGATCGGCGCGCATGCGCGGCTGCGCGCGGCACGGCCGGGCTGGCCGGCGCTCGGCGCGGCCGCCGAAGTGCTGCGCGCGCTCGTGCGGCCCGCGTCGGTGCGGCGCGAGGAAGCCGAACTGCGCGAAGAAGCGCGCGCGATCGTCGCCGGCTTCGGCGAACGGCTCACGCCGCGCATCGATCATCCGGCGCACAGCCTGTCGTATGCGAACCGGCGGCGCGTGGAGATCGGCCGCGCGCTCGCGCTGCATCCGCGCCTGCTGCTGCTCGACGAGCCGACGGCCGGGATGAACGAGACGGAGACGGCCGAGATGCTGCAACTGATCCAGTCGCTGAAGGCGCGCGGCCTGACGATCCTGCTGATCGAGCACAAGCTCGAACTCGTGATGCGCGTGTCCGACCGCGTGATGGTGCTCGACAACGGCGTGAAGATCGCCGAGGGCGCGCCGCGCGACGTGCGGCACGATCCGCGCGTGATCGAGGCCTATCTCGGCCGCCGTCATGCGGGCGGCACGTCGGCCGATCGGACCGTGCAGGCGGCCGCATGAGCGTACTTTCCCCGGAACCCCATACGACCATGACCGATGCGCTGCTGAAACTCGAACATCTCGACACGTTCTACGGACCGGTGCAGGTGCACTTCGACGTGAACTTCGCAGTCGGCCGCGGGCAGATCGTCAGCCTGCTCGGCGGCAACGCGAGCGGCAAGTCGACGACGATGAAGCTGATTCTCGGGCTGATGCGGCCGAAGCGCGGCGTCGTGCGTTTCGACGGCGACGACGTGACGGCGCTCGCGACGCCGCAGCGCGTGCGGCGCGGGATCGCGGCCGTGCCGGAGGCGCGGCGGCTGTTCGCCGACATGAGCGTGCGCGAGAACCTGCTGATGGGTGCATACACGCGCGGCGATCGCGCGGCGGTGGCCGACGACTACGAGCGTGTGCTCGACCTGTTTCCGCGGGTGCGCGAACGGCTTGCGCAGCGCGCGGGCACGCTGTCGGGCGGCGAGCAGCAGATGCTCGCGATGGCGCGCGCACTGATGGCGCGGCCGAAGCTGATCTGCATGGACGAGCCGACGATGGGACTGTCGCCGCTCTACGTCGACAAGGTGCTGGAGCTGATCGACGCGATCAACCAGCAGGGCGTGACGGTGTTCATGGTCGAGCAGAACGCGAGCCTCGCGCTGGAGATCGCGCACTACGGGTACGTGCTGCAGACGGGGCGCGTCGTGCTGGAAGGGCCCGCGAAAACGCTGCTCGACGACGAGCGCGTGCGCGATGCGTATCTCGGTGGGGAGGCGGTGGCGGTGTAGGTGGACGAGCAGGTGCTGCCAAGCGTCGTCAAATGTGGGGTAGATTGGCGTTCTGTCGCGATCGACACCACGGAGAGCACCGCGCCATGTTGACCTGTTCCATCCAGAAAGTCGGCTACGATTTCAATCAGCTCGATCAGCAGGGCGCGACCGACTACGCGTCGTTTGTTCACGCATTCGATGCGTTCCCTTGGGCGGCCCAGCACGTCGAATGGAACGAGACGCAGGACGGCCCGCTGCCGGCGCTCGTGCTGCAGCAGGCCGACGATCAGCGCGAGCTGTGGGTGACTGCGTTGACGGATGCGCATTCGGACGGCTTCCAGCTGAATGTGGTGTCCATGCGGATGAAGAAGGGGCTCTTCGGGATCGGCAAGGGAAAACTGGAGCAGCACGTCGAGACGATCGACGTGAGAAGGCGCGTCGACGTCGATGCGTTGTGCCGGTTGTTCTGCGACCGTCAGTACGACGCGCTGGATCAACAGGTTGCGCGACACGCGCAGCGCAACGCCGACGACGATCGGGACAGCGACGACTGAACGCGTGTCGCCCGGCGGCGTTCGATCGAGCGTACCTGCGCCGGATCCGCGGTTGTCTAAGCGTCGCGTGCGGCGTGCGTCGTCGCCGGCCGCGGAAACGTCAGCACCACCGCGAACCCGCCCGCATCGGGAAATGCGAACCCGACGCGCCCGCCGTGCGCCTTCATCACTTCCTGCACGATCGCGAGCCCGAGCCCGGACCCCGTGCGCCGCTCGCTGCCGTCCGGCGCGATCCGCACGAACGGCTGCAATGCCGCGTCCCAGTGCTCGCGCGGTATCCCGCGCCCGTTGTCGATGGCGGTCAGCGTCACCGCTTGATCCGCGTTGCCCTGGGTCGCGACCGACACGACGATGTCGTCCGCATGGCCATGCAGCAGCGCGTTGTGCAGCACGTTCGACAATGCTTCCTGCAGGCTGATCGCATCGCCGTCGATCCACGCATGCGGCGCGTCGCTCGCGAACGCGACGGCCACGTCGCGCTCGCCGGCGAGCGGAATCGTGCGGCCCAGGACCTCCTTCGCGAGCGCGACGAGGTCGACCGGTTGCAGCGGCACGGCCTCGGTGCGATGAATCACCATCGCGTGATTGAGCAACTGCCCGGTGAGCCGGCCGACGTCCGACGAGGTCGCGCGCAGCGCATCGAGCCGCGCCGCGTGACGCGCGGGGTCGGATTCGCCGTCGAGCAGCTCGATCTGCGCGTCGAGCCGCGCGAGCGGCGTGCGCATCTGGTGCGCGGCGTCGGCGATGAAGCGCTGCATCGCGTTGATCCGCTCGGCGAGGCGGTGCATCAGGCCATTGATCGACCCGATGATCGCGTCGATTTCGCTCGGCGTATCGACGGCCACGGGCCGCAGGTCGGCCGGGTCGCGCGCGGCGATGATCGCGCCGATCTGCGCGAGCGGGCGCAGGCCGCGCCGGATCGCGAGGCCGCTCGCACCGACCGCGAGCACGCTCATCAGCAGGATCAGCGTCCACACCTTGAGGCTCATGTCGTTCGTCAGCTGCTGGCGCGCGTTGGTTGTCTGCGCAACCGTCACGAGCGCCCAGCCGGGCGTGCTTTCCTCGGGCATGTAGCGTGCGATCGTCGCGGTGCGGATCCGGTGACCCTGGTAGACGGCGTTCGCGAACGCGGGGCCCTGCTTCGCGGCGGCGAGCGTCGCGGGGCTCGCGAGGTCGTGGTAGCCGGCCACGACGACGCCGCGCGAATCCACCACCTTGTAATAGACGAGGTCGTAGCGCGACAGTGTCGACAGCGCGGCCACCGGCGGATTCAGCGCGAGCACGCCGCCTTGCACGTACAGGTTTTCCGCGACCTGGATCGACGCGCCCGCCAGCAACTGGTCGTACGCGCGTTCGGCCGCGACGCCCGCGTAGTAGCGCGCGATCGCCGCGAGCGCGAGCGCGCCGGTCGCGACGACGAGCGCGATGAACAGCAGCGTGCGTCCGAACAGCGTCTTCGGAAACCAGTCAATGCGCGGCAATCTGATACCCCATCCCGCGGGCGGTGCGGATCTCGACCGAGCTGCCCTGCAGCTTCCTGCGCACGCGCGTCACGTATTGCTCGACCGCGTTCGCGGTCGGCTCGTTGCCGAAGCTGAACAACTGGTTCAGCAGTTCTTCCTTCGAGAAGATGCGCTGCGGGCGGCTCGCGAGGATTTCGAGCAGCGCGAATTCCTGGCGCGACAGCGACAGCGGCTGGCCGTCGAGTTCCGCGAGGCGGCTGCTGCGGTCGATCACGAGGCCGCCGAGCGTCAGCACGTCGTTCGCGTGGCCGCTGTTGCGACGCAGGAGCGCCTGCACGCGTGCGTCGAGCTCGCGGTAGTCGAACGGCTTCACGAGGTAGTCGTCGGCGCCGAGGCCCAGGCCGCTCACACGGTCGTCGATCGCCGAGCGCGCGGTGACGAGCAGCACGGGCGTCGTGCTGCCCGACGCGCGCAGGTTGCGCAGGACCGTGAAGCCGTCCATGCCGGGCAGATTCGCATCGAGCACGACGAGATCGAAACGCTCGACGCGCAGCAGCCCGTTCGCGGTCGCGCCGTCGGTTTCGAGATCGACGGCGTGGCCGAGCCGGGCCAGGCGGCCGCGGATCGCCGCGCCGATTTCGGCATCGTCCTCCACGACGAGAATACGCATGGTGCCGTTTGCAGGTAGAGGGGTTAGGGGTTTTCCCGAGGCCGGGATGTCAGCATTTTCTCAGACTCGGTCGATAACCTGTGTCGAGCCGGAAGCAGGATGCAAGGACGGCATTAATACCAGAAATATTCAAGGAGACGGCAACATGCAGCATGTCACGGGCACGACGAACGCGCGCCGCGGCGCTACGCCGGCCCGCGCGTGGCGGCTGGCCGTTCGCCGCACGTCGACGGTGCGTGCATGACGACGTCGCCGCGTCGCCGCGCGTTGATCGCCGCCGGGCTCGGCGTGCTGGGCGTGCTCGGGGCGCCGGCGCTGGTGCGCGCGAAGCCGCGCACGGTGCGGATCTCGAAAGGCTATGGCGTGCTGTACCTGCCGCTGCTCGTGATGGAGAAGCAGCGGCTGTTCGAGCGGCATGCGGCGCGCCACGGCGTGCGCGACGTCGCGGTCGAATGGGTGCTGCTCGACGGCGGCAATTCCGTCAACGACGCGATGATGGCCGGCACGCTCGATTTCGCGGGCGCCGGCGCGCCGGGTTTCATCGAGCTATGGGCGCGGGCGCGCGGCATTCCGAACGTCGAGGTGATCGGCATCAGCGGGCTGTCGACCACGTCGCTGTCGCTCAACGCGAACCGGCCGGGCCTCGTGTCGCTGCGCGACTTCGCGCCGTCCGACCGGATCGCGGTGCCGGGCATCCGCACGTCGCTGTCGGCGGTCGTGCTGCAGATGGTCGCGAGCCGGCAGCTCGGCCCCAGGCATTTCGCGCAGCTCGATTCGATCACCGTGAACCTGCCGCATCCGCAGGCGATGCAGGCGCTGATCCGCCGCGAGAACGGCGTGACCGCGCACTTTACGTCGCCGCCGTTCTCGACGCTCGAATTGCGGCAGCCGGGCATCCATCGCGTGGTGAGCTCGGTCGACGTGCTCGGCCCGATGACGCTCGACGTCGTGTTCGCGCCGAAGCGGCTCGTCGATGCGGAGCCCGCGCTCGCCGTCGCGTTCCTCGGCGCGCTCGACGAAGCGAATCGCCTGATCGCGCAGGACCCGCGTGCGGCGGCGGCGCTGTATGCGACGTCGTCGGGCGTCGGCGTGTCGCACGACGACGTGATGCGGATGCTCGCCGCGCCCGACACGCGCTTCTCGGCGCTGCCGAACCAGCTGATGGACTACGTCGAATTCCTGTACCTGGCCGGCACGATCAAGGCGAAGCCGCGCGCGTGGCACGAGATGTTCGCGCCGATGCTCGACGACTACCGGTCGGGTTGAGCCACGCCTGCGGCCAACCGAATCCATTCATCGAACCCGCTGACGCCGGCGCATTCGTCACGCGCGACGCCGAATCAACCCGCCGATTCAACCGATATGCAACCGATTCACGCAAGGAGCCTGAAGTGAACGCTACCGACACCCTGGACCCCGCGTCCGCCGAAGAACAGCGCATCATGTCGAAGATGGCGCGGCGCTTGCTGCCCATCCTCGTCGTGATGTTCCTGATCGCGTTCATCGACCGGCAGAACGTCGGTTTCGCGAAACTGCAGATGGTGCACAGCCTCGGAATGACGGAAGCCGCGTTCGGACTCGCGTCGTCGCTGTTCTTCATCGGCTACCTGCTGTTCGAGGTGCCGAGCACGCTCGCATTGCATCGTTACGGCGCACGCGTGTGGCTCGCGCGGATCATGCTGACGTGGGGGCTCATCACGGTGCTGATGGGCTTCACGACGTCGATGCCCGCGTTCTGTTCGCTGCGCTTCGTGCTCGGCATCGCCGAGGCCGGTTTCTATCCGGGCGTGATCTATTACCTGACGCTGTGGTTCCCGCAGAGCTACCGCGCGAAGGTGCTCGGCATCTTCACGCTCGGCAGCGCGCTCGCGAACATGCTCGGCTCGCTCGTCGGCGGCCTGCTGCTGAGCCTGAACGGCGTGTGGGGGCTCGCGGGCTGGCAGTGGGTGTTCGTCGCGACGGGCATTCCGGCCGTGGTCGTCGCGATCGTCGTGTTCCGCGTGCTGCCCGCATCGTTTCGCGAAGCGCGGTTCCTCGACGAGCGCGAGAAGCAGATCGTCGCGGCCGCGCTGGAGCGCGAGAAGCCGGCGCAGGCCGAGCACGGCCAGCCGTGGAAGGCGCTGCTCGATCCGCGCGTGATGCTGTTCGCGGCGACCTACATGCTGATGTCGACGTCGCTGTACGGCGTCACGTACTGGCTGCCGACGATCGTGAAGTCGTTCGGCGTGTCGAGCACGACGAACGGGTTCCTGAGCATGCTGCCGTGGGCGCTCGCGGTGGTGCTGCTGGTGTGGCTGCCGTCGAAGCTGCGGCGCGCGAAGAGCATCCTGCGCACGATCGCGATCGTCGCGGCGCTCGGTGCGCTCGGTTTTCTGCTGAGCCTCGTGCTGCCGTCGACGCCGCTGCGCTTCATCGCGCTCGTGCTCGGCGGCGCGTGCATCCCGCTGCTGTATCCGTGCTTCTGGTCGATGCCGCCGCGCTATTTCACCGGCGCGCGGGCGGCCGCGAGCGTCGCGGCGATCAACTCGATCGGCAACCTCGGTGGCTTCTTCAGCCAGAACCTGATGCCGTTCGCGGGCAAGGTGACGGGCACCGCGTTCGGGCCGATGATCGTGCCGATCGTGTGCCTCGCGCTGCTCGGCGTCGGCGCGCTGGTCGCGTGGACGCGCTCGGAGCGGGGGATGGTGGCGGCGCGGGCGTGATGGGGCGCGGCTTGGCCCGGGATACGTGGGTTAGGCCGAATGGCTGACTGCACGCGAAAAAGTGAGTGTGCTACCATGCATTACATATGTAATACATGGAGTGTGCGATGAAAACCGCGACCATGCCGGCGCTGCGTGTCGATCCGCAATTGCGGGAGGAGGCAGAGTCGGTCCTTGAGGAAAACGAGACGTTGTCTGCGTTCATGGAGTCGGCGCTGCGCGACGGGATCGCACGTCGCCGTCTGCAACGCGAGTTTGTAACCCGTGGCCTCGCATCGCGCGACGAGGCGCGTCGTACCGGTGAATACGTCGATGCCGCCGACGTGCAGGCCGAACTCGAGGGTATGCTGAAGGCTGCGCGTGCAGCGAAGGCGGCTGATTGATCTATCGGGTCCGATATACACGTGCGGCCCGTGAGGATCTGGTACGGATGTATCGATACTTGCTCGAACGTGATGTGGATGCGGCGGCGCGGGCTGTGGACGCGATCGAACCAGGTGTCGCCATGCTCCGCATGTTTCCGTTCACATGCCGCAAGGTCGATCACGGAAATCCATTTTTGCGCGAGCTGATCGTGTCCTTCGGCACGTCGGGCTATGTCCTGCTGTTCGAGATTGAAGCAGCCGAGCAAGTTACGATTTTAGCCGTACGACACCAACGGGAAGATGATTACCACTGATACGTGACGATGCGGTGGTTGTCGTTGCGCGTTGGTCAGCGATTGATTCGCGAATCCCCGTCCACGCCATGCGCGACCGCCACAGGCGCCGGCACCCGCGGAATCTCCACCTCGACCGTCGTGCCTTCGCCGAGCGTCGTCGCGATCCGCAGCGTGCCGCCGACCAGATACGCACGCTCGCGCAACCCCACCAGCCCGAATGAACTCGACTTGCGCGGCACCGCGGGATCGAAGCCCGCGCCGTCGTCGCGTATCGTCAGCGCGATCGCTTCGCCGCCGCACACGAGTTCGACGTTCGCATGCGACGCGGCCGCGTGCCGGGCGACATTCGCGAGCGCTTCCTGCGCGATGCGGAACACGGCCGTCGCATACGGCTCGTCGAGCTGCAATTCGGGCGGCTCGACGTGCAGCGCACACGCGATCCCGTGACGGTGCCGGAAATCCTCCACGAGCCATTGCATCGCCGCCGCGAAGCCGAGATCGTCGAGCATCAGCGGGCGCAGGTCCGACGCGATGCGGCGGGTCGCGGCCACCGCGCCGCGCGCGAGCGCATGCATCGCCGCGATCTTGCGCGCGAGCGACGCGTCGTCCTGCGGCACGCGGTCGATCAGCCATTCGAGATCGTTCTTCAGCGTCGCGAGCGTCTGCGCCAGTTCGTCGTGCAGTTCGCGCGCGATGCGGCGCTGCTCGGCTTCGCGCGCGCTGGCGCTGATCGCGGCGATGTCGCGCAACTCCTCGCGCGACGCCTGCAGCGCCCGCTCCGCGCGCACGCGTTCCTCGACTTCGCGTCGCAAGTCGCGGTTCGACGCGCTCAGCTGCGCGGTGCGCGCGGCGACGCGCTGTTCGAGCCGTTCGTTCGCCTCGTTCAACTGCGCGCTTTTCTGCGCGACGAGCAGATGCTGGTAGCGCGCGCCGGCCAGCGCGCGCACCGTCTGCGCATGCAGCCGGCCGTTCTCGAACAGCATCGCGAACAGCACGACGCCCGACGCGACGAGACCGTACGCACGCCCCGCATAGAAGCCGAGGTCGAAGCGGCCGTGATTCAGCATCGACGACAGCGCGATGTCGAACAGCCACGCGACGAGCACCGTCATCACCCACAGATCGAGCACCGAATGGCGGCGCCGCTGCCGCCACATCAGCATCAGCGCGACGAGGTTCAGCCCCCAGACGACCGTGATCGCGTTCGTCATCGTCGCGGTCATCCTGTTGCCGCTCATGATGCGCGGCAACAGGTCGTGGCCGGCGGTCGCGAGCAGCGCGAGCGCGACCGTCGCGCCGATCGCGGCCGCGATGCAGAGAACGACCGGAATCGCCGCGCGGCGCTGCGGGGCCGGAGCCACGCGCCCGCGCGACGCTGCGCGCAGCAGCGCGTACGCGGCGACCGACAGCGGAAAGCCGCCGTGCCAGAACAGGTACAGCCACGCGGTGGTCTGTTCGCCGGCGCCGAGCAGGCCGCGCGGCGCGAACAGGCCGGGGAAGGTCAGCATGTGCGTGCCGGCCATGAACGCCGTGAACAGGTAGCCGCCCGCCAGCACGAGCAGCGGCTTCTCGCGCAGGATCGCGTACTGGCCGAGCAGCAGGCCGGCCGTCACCATGTCGTTGACGACGATCGCCGACTGGTACACGGGAATGAACGCCCAGCCCGGCGCGAGCGGCAGGGGGGCGAACGGTGCGAGCGCGGCGAAGATCACGGCCGAGACGAGCACCGTCGCGAGCGCGAGCCGCCGCTCGCGCCGGCCCGGCGGCAGCGACGACATGAACAGGCGCGACGTATCCGGATCGTCGTCGTTCGGCGGCGGCGGCAGCGGTGCGGAGGGGAAGCGGAAGGCGGCCATCATGCGTCGTCGGCGCCGAGGTCGAGATCGTGGCGCACCGCGTAGCGGATCAGGGCGGCTTCGTGCGGCAGCGCCATCTTGTCGAGGATGCGCGTCTTGTACGTGCTGACCGTCTTCGCGCTCAGCGCGAGTTCAAACGCGATCTGCGTGACCGTCTGGCCGGCGACGATGCGGCGCATCACGTCGAGTTCGCGCGCGGACAGTCGCTCGTGCGGCAATACCTGAGCCGGCGCGCGCAGCGTGCGAGCGAGGCTTTCGGCCGCGGACGGGCTCACGTAGATGCCGCCCGCGGCCACCTTGCCGACGGCTTCGACGAGCTCGGCGGTCGCACTGTCCTTCGTCAGGTAGCCGGTGGCGCCAGCCTTGAATGCGCGCGCCGCATACTGCGTTTCCGCGTGCATCGTCAGCACGAGCGTGCGCAGCGACGGCGCCTGGCGCTTGACCAGCCGGATCAGCTCGATGCCGGTCGGCGCGGGCATCGACAGGTCGAGCAGCAGCACGTCGGCGACGGTGCGCTCGGCCAGCGCGAGTGTGCCCGAGCCGTCGCTCGCCTCGCCGACGATCTCGAAACCGCCGGCCATCTCCAGGATGTGACGCAGTCCGTCCCGCATGACTGCGTGATCGTCAGCCAGAATTACCCTGATCATCTTCCAGCGATCCTCTTCGGGATGACGCCGCGTGTTGCCGTCCGGTTGTCGCCGCGGCCGTTCTTCTGACCAATATATGCCCCCGGACCCGAAAACGGTACTCGTTCGAGAAATTTTCGGGAGGGTTTAACGCGGAATGTGCACTGAAACGAAATAATTCACGGGAAAGGGTACGGCGCGACGCGCATCCGGATCCGGGTATTCCCGGGTGATCGTGGCACCCGCGCGGGGCCGGCGCGGCATCACGGCAACCGGTCCGCGAACCGGTCCGATTCGGGACTAAACTGGTGCCCGATGCCACTCGCGTCAACCAAGGAGTCCTGCGATGATCGACCTTGCCGATATCCTGCCGTCCGCATTGCCCGCCGCTGTCGCGTGGGCCGAAGCGGAGGCGGCGCGCGGGCTCGCGCGGGGCACGCCGCTGACGCCGGCACAAGCCGACGACGCGCGCACGGTGGGCGTCGCGCAACCGGAGCGGATCCGCGTGACGGCCGTCGATCGCATGCCGTTTCCCGACACGCCGACGCTTGCCGCGCTCGCCCGCGACACCGGGCTGCTCGCGCCCGGGACGATCGGCCTCACGCTCGGCCATGCGGTGTACGTGCTGCGCGGGCAGGACACGCGCCGCCTGCTGACTCACGAATTCCGGCATGTGCATCAATACGAGGCCGCCGGCTCGATCGGCGCGTTTCTTGCGCGCTATCTGCACGAAGTCGCGACGGTCGGCTACCACGATGCGCCGCTCGAGGCCGACGCGCGACAACACGAATTCGATTGACCCCTGACCCCGACACCGGCGCGAGCGTGCGCATGTCGCGATGAACGTATCCAATGCCCCTGCCGGCCCGCCGTTCGCGCGCCGGGCCGCACCGTTCGGGAGCGTGTGATGAGCGACACGATCCATGCGTGGATCGGTGCGATCGGCGCGCATCCGCTGCTCGTGCTGGCGATCGTGTTCGTGGCCGCCTGCGCGGAGGCGATCGCGTTGATCGGCACGATCGTGCCGGCCGGCGCCGTGATGTTCGCGGCCGGCGCGCTGATCGGCGCGGGCGCGCTCGACGCGTGGGCGACGATCGGCGTCGCGGCCGTCGGCGCGGTGATCGGCGACGGGATCAGTTACGAACTCGGGCGGCATTACCGCGGGATGATCCGCAACGCATGGGCGCGCTTCGGCTATGCGAACGCCTACGCGCGCGGCGAGGAATTCGTGCTGCGTCACGGCATGAAGAGCATCGTGCTCGCGCGTTTTCTCGCGCCGGTGCGTGCGGTGGTGCCGGTCGTCGTCGGCTGCGCGACGCTGCCGCGCCGGTCGTTCTATCCGGTCAACGTGATCTCGGCGCTCGTGTGGGCGCCTGTCCACGTCGCGCCCGGCATCCTGTTCGGCGCGTCGGCCGCGCTGGCCGCGGCGATCAGCGTGCGGGTCGCCGCGATCCTGCTGGTCGTCGCCGCGCTGGTCGCGCTCGTGTGGATCGGCGTGCGCATCGCGCTGCGGCGCGGCTGGCCGCTGCTGTGCCGTGCGCTCGCCGAAGCCCTGCATGCCTGCGCGCGCCGCTGGCCGCGGTTCGGCGCGCGGCTGCACGACGGGATCGCGTACCTGCGCGGGTTGCCGGGCGCGGTGCCCGTGCTCGCGCTGCTGTTCATCGGCTGTGTGTGGCTGTTCGCGGGCATCGTGCAGGACGTCGTCGCGAACGATCCGCTGATGCACGCGGACATCGCGCTGTACGCGTTCCTGCAGAACCTGCGCACGCCGCCCGTCGACGCCGCGATGAGCGCGCTCGCCGTGCTGCATGGGCACGACACGGGGCTGATCGTCGCGGCCGCGTTTCTCGTCTGGCTGATGATTCATCGCTGCTGGCTGTCGGCTGCGTGGTGGCTCGCGACGGTCGGCGTCGCCGTCGTGCTCGTGCCGGTGTTCGGCGGAGGCGTGCCGGGCGCGACACCCGCGAGCCTGCCGCCCGGCGCGCCGCACGTGGCGCTGCCCGACGCCGACGCCGCGTTCGCGATCCTCGCGAGCAGCGGCCTCGGCTGGGTGCTCACGCGCGACCGGCCCGCGTTGTGGCGCATTCCGGTCGTGACCGCGGTCGTGCTGTGGATCGTGCTCGGCGGTTTCGCGCGGCTGTACGTCGGCGACACCTGGTTGTCGGGCCTGCTGGGCGGATGGAGCCTCGGGCTCGCGTGGTTCGCGTTGCTCGCCGGCGCCTATGCGTACTGGCGCGTGCGCGAGCATGTGCAGCCGAGAGGCGCGCTCGTCGCGGTCGTCGTCGTGCTCGCGACGGCCGGCGTATGGACGGTGCCCGCGCAATGGCAGCTCGATCGCGCGGCGCGTCCGCATGTCGGCGACGTGGTCGCGATGACCGTCGACCAGTGGCTGCGCGGCGGCTGGCAGCGCGTGCCGACGCGGCGTACCGAGATCGGCGGCGACCGCGAGGAATATCTGCCGCTGCAATGGAGCGCGACGTCGGACACGCTCGACCGGCATCTCGCGCAGGCCGGCTGGCAGCGTGCGACGCCGTGGTCGCCGGCCACCGCGCTGCGCTGGCTGTTGCCGCAGGCGCCGACGGATACGCTGCCCGTGCTGCCGCGCTATACGCATGGCGAAAGCACGCGGCGCGTGTTCGTCCATATCGACCCGGCCCACCCGGAAAGCCGTTTCGTGCTGCGGCTGTGGCGTTATCCGTACGTGCTGCAGGATGCGCTCGGCATGCGGCCGCTGTGGTACGGCGCGCTGTATCGCGAGACGCTGCGCCGGCCGGCGCGGCTGATGACGATCGTGCGCACGACGACGATCGACGATGCGGCGGCGATCGCGCAGGCGCTGGCGGTCGAGCCGACGATCGCGCATCGGCCGGCGGGAGTGACGGTCGCGCCGGACGAGATGCTGCTGGTGTGGATGGTGAGGCCGTGAGGGGCCGCGCGTGCCGTGCGCCCCTTACGCGTGCGACGGCTGCGCGGGAACGACGGACAGGCGCAGGCCGACGGTCTTGAGCACCGCGAGCAGGGTCTTCAGCGTCGGGTTGCCGTTCGGGGACAGCGTGCGATACAGCGATTCGCGGCTGATGCCGGCTTCGGCCGCGACCGCGCCGAGCCCTCCATACGCTTCCGCGACCGTGCGCAGCGCGAGCAGGCCGGCCGCGCGGTTGTCCGGGTCGTCGAGCGACTCCATCGCGACGCGCAGATAGGCGACCGCGAGCTCGCGGTCGGCGCCGAGTTCGGCGACCTCTGCGTCGTGGTGCGATACCGCGCCTTTGAGCTTGTTCACATTTGCCTCCGTTTCCAGTTCGACCAGTGTTCCTTTGCGCGCCGGATGTCGTCGGATTGACTCGCCTTGTCGCCGCCTGACAACAGCAGCACCAGGGCGCTGTCGTGCCGGCCGAAGTACACGCGATAGCGGCGCCGACATGGACGCGCAGTTCGGCCACGCCTTCGCCGACCGGCTCGCAGTCGCCGAAATTGCCGGTCTGCACGCGGCGCAGGCGCTCGCGGATGCGTGCCTGCGCGAGCTTGTCACGCACGGCGTTCAGCCATTCGGTGAAAGGCTCGCGACCGTCGTCGCGCTGATAGCGAAGCAGTTCGAACTTGGAGAGCATTGTAACTTATAAGCTACAAAAAATCAATGGAACGAATCGGGTCGCATGCAATGGCTTCACAGCCGACGCGCATGCAGCGTCTTCATGGTTCGGCTTTCAGGGCATGGAGCGGACCTCCCGGACGACGATCATTGTTTCATCCGGTCGGGCGCGCGACGATTCGGCCAAATGGCCGGTATCGATGGCGTGATGAGGGGGGATGCGCTCGGAGACGGAGAGCGAGAGGAACGACTGGGTGGAGGGTTTGCCGGCTCGCGATGTGTACCGCGAGCCGGCAGATTCCCGCGCTACTGCTTCGCCGGCACGGCGGTCGCGACCTTGTCGAGCGCCGCCGGAATGTACGTATCGAGTTGCGCGGTCACCGATTCGTAGAAGTCGATCGGCTTGCCCCATGCGTCGGGCACGTCGACGTGTTTCCCGCTCGCGTACTCGGCCAGCGTGAACACCTTGCCGGCCGCCGACGGATAGAGCGCGAGCACCTTTTCCTTGTGCTTGTCGGTCATCGTCAGGATGACGTCCGAATGCTTGACGTCGTTCGCGTTCAACTGCGCCGCGCGATGCGCGGACGTGTCGATCCCGCGGCGCTTCATCAGGATCACGCCGTTCTCCTCCGGCTTTTCGTCGTACGGATCCTCGTCGACCGCGCGCGAAATCACCGCGACATGCGCGTGGCGCTGCGCGATCAACTGGCCGGCAATCGCTTCCGCCATCACGCTGCGCCCGGTGTTGCCCGTGTCGACGAACGCGACCTTCTTCGGTTCGTCGGCCCATGCCGACGTCGCGCACTGGATGCCGACGCCGCAGAGCAGCGCAAGCGTGCCGAGGGTGTGCCTTCTTTTCATGATGTCTCCGCCAGGGTGGGGTGGTTGCTCGCCCCGGTGACGCACCGGGGTTTGCGGGAAATCATGACGGCCGCATGCGGCGGAAAAAAATAAACGGCCGGTTTTTGAACTGCACCCCAAAAGTTGGACTAGATCCAACCTTTGGGGTGTTTTTCATGACGAAGTACGACGAACGTTTTCGGCGTCGAGTGGTTCAGGCGTACCTGGCTGGAGAGGCCGGCACCAAGACACTTGCTCACCGTTACGGAGTGGGCAGGACGATGGTGCGACGTTGGGTGGCGAGCTATCGCGAGCATGGTGAACAGGGGCTGCGTAAGAAGCACAGCCACTA